>CAKRRX010000005.1 GCA_934394595.1 uncultured Blautia sp.
ATCATATATTTTTTTCTTGAATTAATCAACCACTAATTTTGTTTTTTTATATTTTTTTCACGAATTTTGCCGGGGTTACTCATAGCTGTCCTCTTCCCAGCCATCATCACTGGTCTCATTGGGGTTCGGACCCACATAATTTCCATCTTTATCCAGCTGTCCATAGCCGGTAAAGCTGCCATCCTCCATATAACCGCCATTCCAGTCGCCCAGCGCCGCAATACTCTCCTCTGTAGGCTGTGGTCCCACATAGTTGCCATTGGCGTCATACTGGCCTTCTCCTGTATAATCTCCCTGCCCGTCATAGCCTCCGTGCCAGTTGGCAAGTGCGCTTTCATAGGCATCTGTGACATCTGTCTGGGATGCAGTGGTATCGCCCTCTTCCGGAGTATCCTTCTCAAAAGTAATGATTTTGGAATTCTCCGTGACATTTTCCATATGAAGGATTCCCTTCTGTCCTGACAGCTTTGGTAAAATAGCCAGAACCCGGTTCATCTTATCCTCCAGATATTCATCCTTGCCAAGCATCACAGTCACGTCTCCATAGATCAGGGTGATCTGATAACTGGAATCCACTGTAATATGATCCGGTACTGTCTGATTTTTCTGGAAAATCGTAGCCAGAGTCACAGCAGTGGTCAAAATAGTATTTCCCTTGATGGGCAGTTTTTCATTTAATACCAGATGATCCACCTGGATCCCGTCAAAAAACGGAACACTTTCATCTCTTGTGCGGGAGCTTTCCACAAAGATCCCATTTCTGTCAAAATATACATAATTGTCAAGGTAAGGAATGCACCCAACGATTTTCTTTTCTCTCACGCTGACGCAGATGGTATTGTGATTCAGTCTGGTAATATTAAATCCCTCTATAAAAGGCACATCCTCCACATCGATCTTCCCATGGAGCAGCACTGCCAGAACAGAATTGTCCGTGAACATCCCCTGAAGTGCCATGGTCTTTACTTCCTCTGCAGAATAGTACGTAGTACCGACCACTTCAACAGATGTCACATGAAAATATGAGAAAAAAAAGACAATACCTGCCAACAATACTGCTGCCAGGGCTCCCCAGATCTCTTTTTTGTGTTTTTTATAATTTAAAAATAGTTTTCTGCTGAATAATTCCATTTCGCTATGATTCCTGTATTCTCTCCAATGATGCACCCAAATGGTTCAGATCCTCACAGATATGCTCATACCCTCGCTGCACAAAGGAGTATCCTTCCATCACAGTCACTCCCTGTGCTGCCAGCCCCGCAAGGATCAGGGCTGCTCCGCCCCTCAGTTCCATTGCCTTCACAGCAGCTCCCTGCAGCTTCTTTTTTCCGCAGATCATGGCATTTTGACCCTGGATCTGAATGTCCGCCCCCATACCGGCAAGCTCCCCTGCCACCTTAAAGCGATCCTCAAATATATTTTCCCGTATGCAGCTCTTCCCCGGAACAGTTGCCAGAACAGCCATAAACTGGGACTGAAGATCTGTAGGAAAGCCCGGATACACTTCTGTTTCCAGGAATGGCACCGGCAGACGCACATTTTTTCCATTGACTATTAGTTTACCACTGTTCCCTTTGTATTGTCCACCTATTTTCTCATATACTTCCAGAAAGGAATCCAGTTCTCCTTCCGGCGGATTTAAAATCGTGATCTCACTGTGGGTAATGGCTGCAGCACAGATATAGGTTCCCGCCACGATCCGGTCCGGCGGCACCAAAAAGCAGCCTGCATTTAAACTTTTTACTCCACAGATCTCAATTTTTGCAGTCCCATCCCCCTCTATCTGTGCTCCCATGGATCTGAGATAACGGCACAGCCACCGGATTTCCGGCTCACAGGCACAGTTCTCCAGAATGGTTTTTCCCTCTGCCAAAACCGCCCCAAGAATCCCCTGTTCCGTGGCGCCCACACTTCGTCTTGGAAAACACACTACAGTCCCTGTCAGCTTTTTGCAAAAGGCTCTGATTTTTTCCGGTTCCTCCTGTATCCTGGCTCCCAGCTTTTTCAACACAAAAAGATGCAGATCCACAGGTCTTTTTCCGATCACACAGCCCCCCGGATACCCCAGGCTTCCCTTTCCCCGTCGTGCCAGGATGGCTCCCAGAAGGATCACGGAAGAACGCATCCTTCCCGTATATTCTGAGGGGATTTCCCAGGAATCTGCCCTGGTACAGTCCATGTACAGATCATGGTCCTTCCACCAGGTCACAGCCCCGAGCCTTTGTAAAATTTCTTCCATGCAAAATACATCTGCGATTCTGGGACAGCCTTTTAGCACGCTGATCCCATGATGCAGCAAAGACGCAGCCATCATAGGCAGCGCTGCGTTTTTCGAGCCCTGTATGATCACATTTCCTTTCAGCGGGCGTCCTCCTTCAATGCGGATCCGGTCGTCCAAGCCATTCACTCCCAAAGGGCCTCTTACCCTTTATTCTATGTAGCTTTGTGTAGAATGTGACAGAATCTTTTTCCGGCTCACACTTAAAGCCAGCCCCATTTCTCCAAGAAGAAACACAACCGAGGTACCGCCATAGCTTACAAAAGGCAGGGTGATCCCGGTATTTGGAATGGTATTGGTCACAACTGCAATATTCAGAAGCACCTGTATGGCAATGTGGCTCATGATCCCGGCGCAGATAAGCGTCCCCTCCAGCGCTTTGCAGTGAAGGGCGATCACACACAGCCTCCACAGCAGAAGGCCAAATAGCAGGATCAGAAATATTGCCCCTGTAAGCCCGGTTTCTTCACAGATAATGGAAAAGATCATATCATTCTGTGCTTCCGGCACAAATCCCAGCTTTTGCAGGCTGCTTCCCAGCCCTCTTCCAAAAAGCCCGCCGCTTCCAATAGCATAAAGCCCCTGTATGGTCTGAAAACCTTTTTCATATTTCTCCGGATCCCGCCAGATGGCCAGTCGTTCCAGTCGGTAGCTTTCTGCTGCCAAAAAAACTGTGATAAATGCCGCTCCCGCAGCTCCCATTCCCAGAAATGGGGCATATCTTGGATTGGAAACAAAGATCAGCACTGCTCCGATTCCCAGAATGATGATTGCGGTACTTAAATTATTTGAGCCCACCAGTCCCACAATGGGAAGCAGGGTGAGCATAGTCCTGCACATAAACCAGATTCCGGTGGTTTTACTCTGTGTCCGGTAAATCTGCCAGGCCAGAAACAAGATCACTGCCACTTTTGCAAATTCAGATGGCTGAAAGGACAACGGGCCGAAATTCAGCCATCTTTTCGATCCGTTGATCTCCTGGCCTACGAGCAAAACGGCTGTGGACAGCCCCATGGCAAGAAGATAGGAAAAAGGGGCCAGCCGGATAAAAAAGTGATAATCTGTCCTTGCTACCCCGTACATCACCAGAAACCCCAGACTTGTGGCAAACAGCTGTTTCTTAAAATAATAGGCAGAGTCGCCGAAACGCACTCTGCCATTATATTCACTGGTGGAAAACAGCATGACCATTCCTGCCACTGCCAGCAGCAGTACCAATATCAGAAGGATCAGATCTGTTTTCCCCTCTTTATTCTTTTCTTCGCGGCTCATTCTTAGCTCCCCGAAACAGCCTTACTAAAGGATATGTTACAGATTTCTGACGTATTCCTTGAACATCTCGCCTCTCTGCTCATAGTTATCAAACTGTCCCCAGCTTGCACATGCAGGGGATAAAAGCACTGCATCCCCGGAATTTGCCTTCCTTGCACATACCTGAACTGCTTCCTTCAGATCCTCGCACAGGATAATATCGTGGAAGCCATTTTTCTCAGCTGCTGCCTTGATCTTCTCTTTTGTCTGTCCGATGAGAACCAGATATCTGACTTTTCCGTCAAAAGCCTGGATCCATTCGTCATAGCTGGATTCCTTGTCATATCCGCCGCCGATCAGCAGAGTGGGACGGTTCATAGCCTGGATCCCCTTGATTGCTGCGTCCGGATTGGTTCCCTTGGAATCATTGTAATATGCCACACCATTTTTCTCTGTGACATACTCAATTCTGTGTTCCACAGCTGTAAACTCACAGATGCTCTTTCGGATACTGTCCATATCCACACCTGCATAGTAAGCCATGGCCACTGCTGCCATCACATTTTCAAAATTGTGGGTTCCAAGAAGCTTCAGCTCTCCGGTCTTCACTACAGGGATCTCTTCTTTTCCGGTGCGAAGGATGATCTGATCCCCATCCAGGAAAATTCCCTCTTCCAGTGTCCGTGCACTGGAAAAATATACCACCTTCGGAACAATATTCTTTCCAAACTCTCTTAATACTTCATCTTCATAATTCAGGACACATACATCCCCGGCTCCCTGATTGCTGGTGATCAGCTCTTTCACACGGATATATTCTTCCATTGTGTGATGACGGTTCAGATGATCCTCTGTAATATTCAAGATGGCGCTGACCTTCGGTGCAAATTTCTCAATAGTCTCAAGCTGGAAGCTGCTGATCTCTGCAACGGTAATCGTATCCTCTTTCATCTCCAGTGCCTTTGATGTATAAGGAGTTCCAATATTTCCAACAACAAAAACAGAAGGACGGGCATCCCTCATGATCTTACCCAGAAGAGCTGTTGTAGTTGTTTTTCCGTTTGTTCCGGTAATTGCAAGAACTTCGCCCTTACCTGTACGGTAAGCAAGCTCCACCTCTCCCCATACAGGAAGGCCAAGGGCATACAGGCTCTTCACCAGAGGAAGATCTGTAGGCACTCCCGGGCTTAATACCACAAGATCCAGACTCTTTTTTACCTCCTCCGGAAGCTCTCCTGCATAGACGCTTACCTCATAGCTTCCATTGGTTTTATGTATGACGCTTTCTTTATCCAGCTTCTCATTTCCATCATAGATCACGGGGATTGCTCCCACTGCGCCCAAAAGATCTGCAGCGCCGATTCCACTTTTTCCGGCTCCAAATACCAGAACCTTTTTTCCTTTTAAATCCATAATAAAATCCTCCTTAATGCCTTACAGCGCCAGAAGGCCGATCAGACACATAATGGCAGTCACAATGGTAAATACTGCAACCACACGGGCTTCTGACCATCCGCAAAGCTCAAAATGATGATGGATAGGAGCCATCTTGAAAATACGTTTGCCATGAGTGGCTTTGAAATAGGTAACCTGGATCATTACAGACAGCACCTCTACCAGGTAGATCAGTCCTACGATCAGGATAAACAGCGGCATCTGAAGCATATATGCCACGCCTGCCACAAATCCGCCAAGTGCCAGGGATCCGGTATCCCCCATAAATACGCTGGCAGGATAAACATTATAAAGCAAAAATCCCATAAGTCCGCCGATCACCGCACAGGTCACAGGCTCGATCCCGGACTGTGTGCCAATGGATACCACAGTAAAAAATACTGCCACGATCAAGGTTACACTGGTAGCCAGACCGTCTACACCGTCTGTGAAATTTACACCATTTACGGTACCGATCACTGCAAAAAACAGCACCGGAACTGCAAGCCAGCCAAGATTCAGATAATGTCCGCCCCAGAAAGGAATCCGCATAGTCAGGGAAATATCTGTATACTTCAGAACATAGAAGGTAAAAATACCGGTAACTACGATCTGAAGCAGGAACTTCTGCCAGGCAAGAAGTCCGTCTGATCTGCGAAGGACAACCTTGAGATAATCATCCAGAAATCCGATGATACCAAATCCCAGAGTCAGAAACAGTACCGGAATGATCCTGGGATAATCTTTTACGTAAAACAGGGAAGTAATAATCGTGGATATCAAAAAGATCACTCCGCCCATAGTCGGGGTTCCGGCCTTTTTCAGATGAGACTGTACGCCTTCTGTACGTTCTGTCTGTCCCATTTTCAGTTTTCGCAGAAACGGGATAATGACAGGTCCTAGCACTGCGCTGATCGCAAAGGAGATCAGCACCGGGATCACAATATGAAATTCCATCCTCACACCTCTTTAATTCTTTCGTTTTTATTTTTCTCATTTTAAAGCACCTTTTAGTATAAAGCTTTTCCTCTTATTAATCAACCCATAGGTTTTTGTTTTTGGCAGAGAGGATATTTTCAAAAATACTTCGTATCACAGGTGCGGCGATGGTTCCGCCATAATAGACGCCCTGTGGGTCATGTATGATGCAAAGTCCCAGGACCTGTGGGTTTTTGGCAGGCATAAAGCCCAGAAAGGAAGATATATATCGGTTGGCACTTCTTGGCAGGGTCTGGGAGGTCGCTGTTTTTCCACCTACAGCAATTCCCTGGATCTTTGCATTTCTGCCGGAGCCCTCTGCCACCACCTTTTCCAGGATCTGACGCACTGTTTTTGAGGTTTCCTCTGAAATGATCCCCTCTTCTGCCGGATATTCCAGTTTGATGCCGCTGCTTCCATCTGTCTCCAGAACTGATACTCCAAAATGCGGTGTGATCCGTCTGCCTCCATTGATCAGGGAACTGACTGTTGCAGCCAGCTGGATAGGTGTGATCTGAAAGGACTGTCCAAAGGCTACCGTTGCCAGCTCTACATTTCCCATATTTTCCTTTTTGTGCATGATCGTCCCGGCTTCTCCGGGAAGATCCACACCTGTCTTTTTCAACAGACCAAATTGCTGAAAATATTTATAATAATTGTCCACTCCCAGCCGCAGTCCCACTTCAATAAATACAGGGTTACAGGAATTCATCGCCCCCTGGATAAAGTCCTGGGAGCCATGGCCGGTTCTTCTGGCACAGTGTATCCTTCTGTCATCCACCAGCTTATAGCCCGGACAGTAAAAACGATCATTTACCGATACCACTCCTTCTTCCAGCCCCGCTGCCATGGTAATGATCTTAAATGTGGAACCAGGCTCATAGGTATCGTTCAGACAGGGATTCCGCCACATCTGGTTTAAGAGATCCTGCTTTTGTTTCTCGCTGAGGGTTCCTGTGTTTTCCTCTGTATTCAGGGTAAAGGGATCGTTCAGGTCAAATTCCGGCACATTGACACAGGCATAGATTTCCCCGTTTTGTGGATTCATCAGCAATATGGAAACACGTTTTGCCTGTTTTTCTTCCATTACCTTCATGGCCGCCTGCTGGGCGAATTCCTGCAGATCCACATCCAGGCTGGTTTTCAGGTTTTTCCCCGGCACAGGCTGCTCTCTTTTTTCTCCCAGCTGATCGATTTCCACGCCTCTGGCATCTGTGGTGGTAAGGATTTTTCCTGATGTACCCTGTAGGATTTCCTCATATTTTACTTCCAGACCGATGATCCCCTGATTGTCTGCCCCTGTAAAGCCCAGAACCTTTGAGGCAAGGGAGCCATAGGGATAATAACGCCGGTAATCCTCATCCACCTTTACACCTTCCAGCCCGTAATTTCGGATCACATCCCCGGTACTTTTTTCCACATTTGTCTTAATTTTTTCTATAGAAGAAACTTTTTCCACTCTTTTTCGGATGACATCCGGTTCCATATCCAGTTCTCTGGAAAGAACCTCGATTATCTTTTCCGGATCTTTGATCTGACTGTGTATCACGGAAATTGTACACACAGTCTTATTATCTGCCAGCACTTTTCCATTTGCATCCAGGATCTGTCCTCTGGCTGCCTTTATTCTCCGTTCCCGTTCGTGGAGGTCTGTAGCCTTCTGATAATAGTGATCTGAACGGATGCCCATGAGATATACAAGCCTGCCGATCAGTCCGATCATCATCAGGATACAGGCCAGAAATACTACCCAGATTTTTTTCCTGTGGAAGGTCATGGTCTTTTTCATAAAAAATCCCCCGCAGCAACTGTCATATGTAATATATGTCCGTCTGCTGCGAGGGTATGTGTGTCATTCCAGGCCTGCCTCTTCGTTGGTCAGGCCTTCACTTGTCATATTGTTGTCCTCTATTGGATCTGTGTTATCATCCGGCGGGCCAGGCACATTGGTGTCTGAGATTCCTTCCGGAAGCCCATCTCCACTGGAGCCGTAGGCAATATCAGTTCCCTCCAGATTGGTGGATTTGATATATTCCCCGTTTTCATCTATCTGATAGCTTCCGTCACTGTTCAGAAGATAGCCGTTGTCATCAATCCGGTTCCCGTCCCAGTCTATGCGGTTGCCCTGGTCATCTACCAGATTTCCATTCTCGTCGATCTGTCCATAATTGGTATTTTTCACATGTCCGTCAAAGCCCTCCCACAGCTCTGTGGTAGGAATGGTTCCATCTGTAGACTCATCTGGCTGAACATTCATATAAGGCAAAAGTTCGGAAAGAATTGCCTGTGCCACAAACTGCGGATAACTGCTGCTTGCCTGATCCTCTACATCAGGCTCGTCAACAACCACGTAGATCAGCACCTTTGGATCCTCTACCGGCGCAAATCCGATAAAGGAAACCACATATTTTCCATTTCCACGTGGGAATTTCTCTGCGGTTCCGGTCTTACCTCCTGAGCTGTAGCCCTGTACTTTGGATTTCATACTGGTACCCTGCTGTACGCTGGCAGCCATGTAGCTGCGGATATCAGCAGAAATATTAGAGGAGATGGTCTGCTTTTGAAGAACCGGTGTGATATTTTTCACCAGACCACCATTGGCATCTTTTATTTTTGTCACAAGGTGGGGCTGATAATAGTAGCCGCCATTGATCACAGAACACATGGCATTGATCTCCTGGATCATGGTACAGCTGAATCCCTGTCCGAAAGCGGAGCAGGCCAGCTCTGTCTCTTTCATGGTTTCTTTGGTATGCATGATACCGTAGCCTTCATTTGGAAGGTCGATTCCGGTTCTGCTGCCAAAGTTAAAGGTACTCTGGGCTCTCAGGAAATTATCCACTCCCATGGCAGCACCGATCTGCATCATGGCATCATTGCAGGAGTTCGCAATTACCTCTGCCAATGTCTCTGTTCCGTGGCCATCCACATTTGCACACTTGATGGTGGTAATATTTCCCGGCACACCAAAGTTCTGAAATCCATCACAGTAAAAAGTGTCTGTGGTGGAAATTTTTCCCTGCTCCAGGGCTGCCGCCATAACAATAGGCTTTACAACTGATCCCGGCTCATAGATATCGGTTACGCAAAAATTATTCCACATGGAAGTCAAGGCGTCCATCATATCCTCATCATTCATGGCCTTGATTTCTTCCTGGGAATACAGGGAACTAAGGTCACGGGGATCATTCAGATCGTACCTGTCTCCTCCGTCCATGGCAAGGATTTCACCATTGGAGGGATTCTCCACGATCACACCTATATTCTTGGCTCCTGTAGATTCCATAAATGCATTGACCCATTTTTCCACGATCTGCTGAGTTCCAAGATCCAGGCTGAGTTCCAGGCTGTTTCCATCCTGGGCTTCTATGATGGTCTGCTCTACAGTGGAATCATCGTTCAGATAACCATACTGCCGTCCGTCTGTTCCGGTAAGGGTACTGTTGTAATAGCCCTCGATTCCGTAATCTGCAGTATCTCTGGAAAAAGTAAATCCAAGTGTGTCGCAGGCAGTTTCATTATAAGGATATACGCGCAGATAGTCCTCCTCAAACCAGACCCCCTGCACATTTCTTCTTTCCTCAATCTCTTTGGCAGAAAGATCCTCTGCGGAGGTATCACAGTAATCCTCAAATGCCTGCTTATCGTCCATGGATACCTGTTTTTTCAGGATCTGGTACTGGCTGTCTTTTGTGGATTCTGAGGTAAGCCTTGTGCGGATATCTCCCTCGTCGATTCCAAAAATATCTACCAGCGCTTTCACAGTGGGATCCATATAATCGGAGTCGGAATTCACTGCCTGACAGTCCAGTATAACATTATACACCTTGTTGCTCACAGCAAGTAAGTTACCATTGCTGTCATAAATGCTGCCTCGCTTGGAGGGGATCGTACGGCTTTCGTACTTCTGCTGAGCCTGGCTCAGTACCTGTTTTTTGTAGCGGTCACCACTTTTCAGGTTGATAAAGGTAATAACACCTAATAAAATGACTAAAGCTATCAATACCAGTAAAAACAGTATTGACAGCTTGTTTTTCATTATATGACTTATTTTTCTGACTGGTTTCTTTTTATTTTTTCTTTTCGGAGTATTCAATCAATCACCCGCCTTCACGATCTCTACTTTTCCGTGACATCCTGATATTGCTTCACATAACTTCCACCCTCTGTGGTGTAGGTTTCTGTCTCTTCATCTGTAGGATACTTCATTCCCAGCCTGCCGATGGCAATTTTACGGATCCTTTCCAGATCCACATTGGATGTCACCTGGCTTTCGTAGGCATCGTTGTCTTCCTTCAATTCCGCCAACTGTGTCTCAAGTGATGCAACCTGGCTTCTTTTGCTGGTGCATTCTGTCTTAAGACGCAGATAATTGATGCTGCACAAAACGATCATAATACCCATGACAGCAAGAAAAACAGCAAAATTCCGATTCATGCTATTTGCCTTTGCACGGTTTCGCTGTACTTCCCTGCTGAGGACCCGGCTCCCCTGCTGGATCGTTCTCTGTCTGGGGCCTGTGGAGGGCTTCGCCCTCTTTACTCTGACAGAATGTTCCGGCTGACGATATTCTCTTTTTGCAGGGACTTCCTGCAGTTTTCTTACAGTATTTCCATCCACGTACATATTTTCGGTACGTCTGCCTCTTCCTTGGGTTGTACGTCTTCCTGAATTCGCCATCATTTACCCTTCTTTTTACATTCTCTCAAATATTCTGAGCTTGGCACTCTTGGAACGTGGGTTTTCTTCCATTTCTTCAGCACTTGGAAGGATTGGCTTCCTTGTGATGACTCTCCCCTTGGATTTCTTCCCACATACACATACCGGAAAATCCGGAGGACAGGTGCAGGGATTCTCATTCTTGCGGAAAATGGTCTTCACGATCCTGTCTTCCAGGGAATGGAATGTAATGATACACAGTCTTCCCCCTTCATCCAGCAGATCGATCATCCCGTCAAGGGAATCTCTTAGCACATCCAACTCACGATTCAGTTCAATACGAATAGCCTGAAAAGTCCGCTTGGCAGGATGTCCGCCTGTAGCCTGTATCTTCATGGGAATCGCTTCCCTTATGATCTGTGTCAGCTGTCCTGTGGTAGTAATAGGTGCTTTTTGTCTGGCTGCCACAATGTGTTTCGCTATATTTTTTGCAAATTTATCTTCTCCGTAATCACGGATGATCCTGTATAATTCTTTTTCTTCGTAACCGTTTACAATGTCACTGGCGGTCTGTGTCTGTCTCTGATCCATACGCATGTCAAGAGGTGCATCTACCCGGTAGGTAAATCCCCGCTCCTCATTGTCAAGCTGATAGGAGGATACTCCAAGATCCAGCACGATACCATCTACCTTATGGATTCCTCTGGCAGCTAGCTCCTGAGCCATGTAACAATAATTGCTGCGAATGATTGTCACCTGGTCAAAGGCGGCAAGCCGTTCACTCGCAGCAATTATCGCATCCTGGTCTTGATCTATACCAATAAATCTCCCCTTGGCAGAAAGTTTCCTGCATACCTCTATGGCATGTCCCGCGCCGCCTAAAGTGCCATCCACATAGATTCCATCCGGCTTTACCCTTAAGCCGTCTATGGTCTCTTCCAGTAATACAGATTTGTGTTTAAATTCCATTTCCGTCTCCTGTCGGGATTACTGTTTTCCTGTACTTAAATGACGATTCCCATGCTTTCCATGCTGGCAGCAATGCTGTCCATATCGTCATAGTCGCAGTTTTCACTCCATTTCTCTTTGCTCCAGACTTCCACTCTGTTCAGATTTCCAGTGAGTACCACGTCTTTCTCCAGACCGGCGAATTCTCTCAACGTCTGTGGTACGAGAATCCTCCCCTGCCTGTCCAGTTCACACATGGTAGCGCCTGCTACAAAGAATCGTGAAAAGGCTCTTGCGTCTTTATTTGTAAGTGGTAATGCTCTGAGCTTCTCTTCAAAGGCTTCCCACTCATCCATGGGATAAATGGAAAGACAACCATCAAGCCCCTTAGTCAGTACGAACTCTTCCCCTAAGAGTTCCCTGAATTTCGAGGGAATAATCAGACGCCCCTTCGCGTCGATCGTATGATTGTACTCGCCCATGAACATGTAACTCACCTACTCTCGTGAAATACGAATCTCCCCTTCGTATTTCATGCCGTGAAAACAAATGAAAGTTCTGCCACTTTATCCCCATTTGTCTCCACTTTTCTCCACTTCCTACCACTTATGGTTTTATTCTAACCCATTTATATAAAAATTACAAGTGGGAAATTCCGGTTAAATAAAAAAAGTGTATCTTCCGGCATACATTTTCATGGGGAAGATACACTTATTTTTATGAGGATGTCTGCCTGTGCAGACAGATCCGTTTCGCTGATTTTTCGTAACGATTCAGCAGTCGGTCAATCTTTCTGCTGATCTTCAGGTTTTTTTGCAAATCTTCTCGGCTCGCTATAGAGCCATTCATCTTCTTTTGAAGGGAGCGTATCTGCCGGAGCAGATGCCTCCTGTGTTTCTTTTTCATCCATGGACTGAACCTGTTCTTCCTGGGAAGACAGTTCCTGCTCATTTTCCTGTACCGCTTCTTCGAAAGAATCCTGGCTTTCTGCATTTTCATGGCTTTCCGGCTCTTTCTGATCGGTTTCTTCCATTGCCGTACTTCCGGTAAGATCCGGATTACCATCTGCAAAGGCCCGCTCCAGACGAAGTCTGTCCCTGTATTCCTCCGCTTCAGCCTCTCGCGCTGCTTTTTCCTGTGCTTCATAGTCCTGTTCTCTCCTGCGCTTTCTAAGTGCAGCCCTCTTTTTCGCCATGGAGCTTTCTACCATAGCCACAACTGTACAGATCAGGAACAATGCTGCGGAAACCAACTGAGAAATACCTACTGTAGTTCCGGGGATCAGCAGTTTGTCAGTGCGAAGATACTCAAAGAAAAACCTTCCCAGCCCATATCCTGCCAGATATCTCAGAAATACTTCGCCGTGGAAACGCTTTTTTCTTTTCCAAACCAGCATCAACAGCAGAAGAAGCAGGCACCACATACTCTCATAAAGGAATACGGGATGCGCCTGTATATACGAAACGCCGCCTATGGTCTCAAGATTTTCCCGCATTGTCACGGTAACTTCACGGGAACGTACAGCTGATAACGGGAGCTGCATGGCAAATATATTGTTGGTATATTCGCCAAAAGATTCTCTGTTAAAGAAATCTCCCCACCTTCCTATTATCTGTCCGATGACGATTCCCATACTGGCAGTATCTGCCATTCGCGCAAAAGAAGTTTTCCGGATAGCACAGAATATGGCAGCGCCGATCACGCCTCCAAGTAATCCGCCATAAAATGCCAGACCGCCATTTCTGATGTTAAAGATCTGGCCCACATTCTCTTCGTATGTATTCCAGGAAAATGCCACATAATACAGTCTTGCTCCGATCACTCCTGTGATCAGTGACACAATGAACATCCCCAGATACCGATCCTGGTCTTCCCCGCAGCGCTTTGCCTCCAGCATCACAAATCCAAGTCCCAGAAGCATTCCAAGCGCAACGATAAGTCCGAAAAATGTAATTTCAAAGCCAAATATATGAATAGATTTTCCCACATAATCCAGGTTTATCCCCAGGTTTGGAAATTGAATCGACATGTTTTATCCCTCTGTCTCTTATACATTAAAGCGGAACAAGATTACATCGCCGTCCTGAACGACATATTCCTTTCCTTCCATTCTCACAAGTCCCTTTTCTCTTGCCCCTGCATAGGAACCGCAATCCAGAAGATCCTGATAATTTACCACCTCTGCCTTGATAAATCCTCTTTCAAAATCAGAATGGATCTTTCCTGCTGCCTGTGGTGCCTTGGTACCGATCTTGATGGTCCATGCTCTTGTCTCATCCTCTCCGGAAGTAAGGAAGCTCATAAGGCCAAGAAGGTGATAGCTTGCTTTTACCAGCTTCTCAAGGCCGGATTCCTTCAGTCCCAGATCCTCCAGGAACATTTTTCTCTCTTCCTCATCCAGTTCTGAGATTTCCTCCTCGATCTGGGCGCAGATTACAAAGATCTCGCTATTCTGCTCTGCGGCATATTTTCTTACTGCCTGTACATGTGAGTTATCCGCACCGTCATTTGCCAGGTCATCCTCAGCCACATTTGCGGCGTAGATCACCGGCTTCTGAGTGAGCAGATTGTAGGTGCCCATCCAGGCTTCCTCATCCTCATTTTCCAGTTCCATGGTGATGGCCATTTTGCCGTCTTCCAGCCATTTTTTGATCTTCTCAAGGAAGTCCAGTTCTTTGGCTGCCTCTTTATCCATACGGGCAGTCTTTGTAACTTTGGCAATTCTTCTCTCCAGGATCTCAAGATCTGAGAAAATAAGTTCCAGATTGATGGTCTCAATGTCACGGATGGGATCAATGCTTCCGTCAACATGGATGACATTGCTGTCCTCAAAGCAGCGCACCACATGTACAATAGCATCTACTTCACGGATATTTGCAAGGAACTGGTTTCCAAGTCCCTCTCCTTTGGATGCTCCCTTTACAAGTCCTGCAATATCTACAAACTCAATGACTGCCGGTGTCACCTTCTTGGAATGATAAAAATCCCCAAGCAGTGCCAGTCTCTCATCCGGCACGGTAACAACGCCCACATTTGGGTCAATGGTACAGAACGGATAGTTCGCAGATTCTGCACCTGCTTTTGTCAGAGAGTTAAAAAGTGTACTCTTTCCTACGTTTGGTAAACCAACGATTCCTAATTTCATTTCTATGTATATCTCCTTTAAATGTATTGATTTTACAGCGTTTTCAGACACCTCCTGTAAACAGGTGGGCCATTTGGCGGGCCATTCCACAGGAATTTCCCCGTACTCTTTTTCACGCAAAAGAGCCCTGATACGCATTCGATTATAGCACACCGGGGCTCTTTTGTATAGCTTTTATCGGGTTTCGGTAATGAAATCCGGGTACCTTGACTCCGTGACCTTTTACCTTTACATCCTGTTATTTCATTTTCTTCTTCTCCACCATCAGCATGGCGATCACTGCTCCAACTGCCAGAAGTGTCAGCAGATAGCCTTCAACTGGTGTATCATCTCCTGTTTTTACGGAATTTCCAGAAGCATGACTGTCATCTGGTGTCTCCGATGCTTCCGGTGTGATTTCCGTCTCCGGAGTAGGTGTCACATCTGTAAAGCTATTTGTAATCACAACCTCAACCTTATTATTTGCATAATTCAGCTGAACCTCACCATTTTCCACCTTGAACGTAAACTCCAGGTCATTTCCGTTTTCCAGTGGAGTTCCATTCTTATCCGTCTCTGTTACATAGTAGCTGATAACGGCATCTTTGGAGTCTCCGATCATAACCGGAACGTCAATTGTCACACTGCTGTTTCCATCCATTGCAAGCTCTGTGGGCTTATCGCCGAACAACTGGGTATGTTCCGCATCTGTAAAGATTCCTGCATAGAAGGTATCCTTAGAATTGCTTTCCTCCCCATTGCGAAGTACTTTTTTGGTAATGAGGATGTCACCTTTATAGTAGTAGCCATCTGGAAGCTCATAGAATACGTTGTTGAAGCTAAATTCCTTCTCGGGTTCTTTCCGTGTGATCTCCACAGACTGTCCATCTGTATACTGAGGTGCATAGCTGTAATTCTTATAGCGCTCTGCATCCAGGACTTCCCCATATTCATTGGTTTCTGTCACATAATAGGTCTTTCCCACTTCCAGATTTTCAAAGGTTACACTTCCTGAAGAATCCCCGTTAAAGGAAATCGGTGCTACCTGTGAAATTCTGTCTGTAAACTCTGCATCCGAAAACAGTGCCACGTAGAAAACTCCATCTTCTGTTTCCAGCTCCATACCGTTTTCATCATACAAATGCTTTGTTACAGTCAGCTTACCTTTGGCTGTTTTCTGCTTCTCATCAGTCATCGTAACGGTATTCACAGCATCAGCTGCATCGCTCACAGTAAAAAGCACATCCCTTGCTACTGCAAATCCCTTTGGGGGCTCCAGCTCGGATAAATAATAATCCCCGGCGGGAAGTCCTTTCAATATATAAGGTTCTTCGCTTGTGGTAAAGTTAAATTTTGCTTTTCCTTTTTCATCCAGTAATACTTTTCCCGAAGAATCCTTAATGACAAATTTCGCTCCTGAAACATAATTGCCCTTTTCGTCAACCTTATTCACACTGGTCTGTGTCCGGTTGTTGACAACTGTCACCTCCGGCACTTCTCCGGAAACGGTTTCGTAAATTCCCTCTACAGATTTCACTTCACCGCCTTTTTCAATAGAAAATTCATATGGCACAGAGGATGGAATATACCCGGCAGGAGTTTTCGTCTCTATCACACGATAAGTTCCCTTCGGCATATCTGTAATGACGATCTGTCCATTTTCATCAGAAATAAGACTTGCCTTAAATTCTTTCCAGAAAAATGCGCCGCCATTATCTGTTCCCTTTTCGGCGTTTTGGGGAACCTCTTCTGATCCGGTTACGTAAACTTTCTGCTGCAGTACGAATTCAGCCTGCCCAACAAAATTCCCATCTTCATCAATTTTGTGTACCAGCACTGCTCCCCCTGGGAAAGAATATTTGGGAGAGATTTCAGCATCATATCCTTCATGTCCATTCTCACCAAGATAAGGAATCGGCACCAGCACTCCCTGAACCTTCATGATGTCTGTACCGGAAGTCTGTCCTGCCAGATACAGAGCCGGTGAAAGGTTTTTAAAAATCAGCTGTCCGTTTTCATTCACACTCTGTGTATCTGTCTGAGCTATACCACCTTGTAATGCATAGGCAGTAAGTGTATCTGCTGCAGCCTGCGCCTCACCGGCATCTTTCAGGTTGGTAATCCTCACACCGCTGTTTTCAAAGCCATTGGAAAAAACATAATTTCCATTCTGGTAATCTGCAATTTTCCAAAGTGTTATTTCCACTCCTTTTGCATCTTTGGAAAGCAAAAGGGTTATGGAGCCCTGCTTTCCCTTTGCTGTTTCCAGAGACGTACCTCTGACTACAGTTCCGCTTCCCAGGCTTAAAAGTACTGTAAATAGCAGCAAGCTCAGAATTATCCCTGCTTTTTCAAGTATTTTTTTCATACTCTCAATCCTTTCTCTTCTTCTGAGCCTTTCCCGGCAGAAAAAGGATCAGTAATACTACCACTACAACAATCACTGCTGCGCCGGCAATTCCAAGTTTCATAATCGTCGATGCCGGAATCATATCTTTCTTTTGCATATTTCCAGGTGTTTCTACAGAAACCGCATCTGGTACATAATCTGTACGTTCGCCTCTGACCAGAAGTCTGTGGGTATTGATTCCATAAGGCGTACAGGTAAGAAGCGTTACATAATCTTTTCCCTCTGTTATTTTTATATCATCTGTTTCTTCCGGAAGCACCACCTTGATCTGGTCTACTTTATAGGCCAGAACCCTGCCTAATACATGAAGATAAAAAAGATCTCCCTCTTTCATCTTATCTAAATCTGTAAGTATCTTGGCAGCCGGAAGTCCGGTATGTCCACTTAAAACACAATGAGTTGATTTTCCTCCTACCGGAAGTGAGGTTCCTGGCATATGGCCGATTCCCTTTTCCAGGACTTCTGTGTCTATGCCATGATAAATGGGCATATATACCCCTATTTTGGGGATTTCCAGATATCCAATGGCATCTGTAACAGATAACAGATCCTCATAAGATACCACAGAGGTCTTGGTTGCGCTGTTCAGTGACTGATTGTATTCTTCTGCCTGGGTCCACATAGCGTCCAGCTGGGTGCTGTCCTCTTCCTCTACCGCTGTAGTATAATCAGCGATTTCTACCTTCGCAGTATAAACACTAAGCCAGTCACTGACCACAGGATAGCCCATAACAGATAACCCAGCCACCAGAATCAGAAACATTACTACCAAAGGCAGACGTTTTTTTAAATTATGATTCATAACTTATCACCAGTTTTGTCTTTTGCATTTTTTTCTTTTAGCCTTTTCAAATGGTGGGTATAACCAACTGCTGCCAGTATCACAAGCACAGCAGTGAGCACAATCCCCCCGATCACCAGAAGCTGCCGCACCATAGCCTCTGAAAGCCCCCTCTCTGCTGCCACACGGGCAACAGGAGTTTCCTCTTTCTCAGGTGTATACGGGATCCTGGTTCCTCTTACCAGGAGACGATGACTGTTGATTCCATAAGGAGTACAGGTAACCAGTGTCACATAATCTTCTCCCGGAACAATTTCCAGATCTTTGCAATCCTCAGGTTCCACTGTTTTGATCTGATCCACCTGATAGGCCAGAGTCTGTCCTAATACATGAATATAAAAAACATCTCCCACCACCAGCTTGTCCAGGGAGGAAAGCAGCTCTGCCCCCGGAAGCCCGGTATGGCCAGACATGGCTGCATGGGTATTGAGCCCTCCTACAGGAAGAGAGGTATTTTCGATATAGCCACAGCCCTTATGAAGCACCTCGTCGTCTGTTCCATAATAAACCGGAAGATAGACACTGATCTCTGGAATCTCCACATAGCAGATCACACCATTATCCATATTCAGGCATTGATCTTCCCCCTCTTCATTTGTCCCATAGTAAAGATGCTCATTAAAAAGCCTTGCCTTTTCCAGTTTTTCCTCTGTCTCCTGGTCCGGCATACCATCTACCACTTTTTCATAATCAGAAATGGTGACAGATGCTGTATTTAAGGTTACATAATTTCCCACTGAAGGGTACAGAATAAATCCCATTCCAATGATGAAAATAACAAGTATTAGTCCCATTGGATAAAGTTTCTTCAGCGCAAATGTACGCTTTTTTCCACTCTTATCCATAAAATCTATCATCCTTTCTGGTCTGGCGTCCACGACTTTCGTGAACACAGGAACACAAAAGATGAATCCTGCTCTTTTTGTAACCTGGCCCGGCAGATGCCGGACCAGGAATAAAACTGTTTTATAACTTGTTATGACTGTTTTTTCTGTCTGCGGATATAAACAACAAACATAATACCAGCTACCAGAACAAGTACAAGTCCACCGAAGGTGAAGAGAGTTGTACCCATACCACCGGTTCCTGGAAGGGAAAGACCTGGTGTGTTGCCGATTCCTAATACAGGGATCTTGTCCTTTGCACTATAAATTGGAGTTTCGCCATTCTGTACAACAGTATTAATTACAGTGGTATCATCAACTGTCACAGTATACTTTCCATCATACTCATTGTTGGCTTGAGTGGCAGAAATTTCAACTTTATATGGATGATCATCTACACGATAGCCATTTGGAGCTGTTATCTCTTTTACATAATAGGTGCCTTTATTTAGCAATATGTTGAAGTTTACAATTCCATCCTCTTCACTGGTTGCCTCTTTAATAAGAGTTGTACCATCTTCTTTATATAAACCAAATTTTGCTCCTGCGAGGGCAGCATTTTCTGTTTTGCTGGTATCATATTTGAATACATTAAATTTGAAGGTGTAGGATCTTACTTCGTCCTCCAAGTTAGAATCGGAATTGCTTCCTACATAATAGTTATTTGTATAGGTTAATTGAGAGTGGTTTACTACTGGTGTACCAGGTGTTGCAGTACTGTTTAATGTAAAATAAGCTTCGATTGTAACGTCTGTTTTATCTTTTATGGATTCAAAGTTGAAATATACTATAAACTGATGATCTGTTGTATTCTCAGCTACAAAATAATCAGCTTCTTCTCCTTCTACACGTTTAACAATACGCTCTGTTCCGTCCTTTGCTGTAAAAATTACATCTTCAACTCCAGTTCCTTTTGTTCCATTAACAACTACATTCTGCAATGTAAGATTAGGATCATAGGTATCAGTTACAAAATAATTAACTTTAGTTGGATCTACATCAGCTTTGTACTTAGGTACTGTGTTTGTGATCGTGTACTTGATTGTATCACCTTCACCTGCAGTTGCAGTATCTCCACTTTCAGAAAAAGTATCATTTGTTCCATTTACACTGACTACATCTGTAATCTTTTTCTTATGGGATACTTCACTGTTTTTTGCATTTACTTCAACATTTTCATTTACATCATAAGTTCCATCTGTATTCTTGGTTACTCCCGGTACAGCCACCAGAATTGGAGCAGAAACTGTGCCACCTTTATCATTCATTGTATCAGAATCGCTGTCTGCTGTATTAGCAAGATTTGTTGGTACTAATAAATAATATCCTGCATCCACGTCAATAGTTGTATTTGTTGTTAACGTTTTATATGCAGTAGCCCCGGAAGTACTAATTCCAGCAGCAAAAGCATATAAGAACTCATCCGTCATTTTGGATATTTCTTCCACAGTTTTGGTTCCAACAAGATCTCTGTTATAAGCACCAGCAGTTTTATAACTTGGAACCTTATTTTTATCCAGGTCACAAAGGAATAACTGATATACCGCATATTGAACTGTTTCATCATAAGCATTTTGGTTTTTCACCGTAAGCTTATACGTTGAGGTTGAAGTTTCTTCTTCCGCAAAAGCGGTTACTGTCATTGTTAATGTCATTGCCACTACTAATAATATAGCAAAGCATTTTTTCATAATTTTCTTCATAATCTTCTGCCTTTCTTTTCTTTCTTCTCTTTCATCTTTTTTCTCCATCCTGCCTGGAGCCGGCTTTTTTCTATTCCTGATTTTTCAGGTATTTCTTTTATGGTATTCCCTTTTGCCCCTCCTTTACTGTTTTCATAAATTTATTTCTTTTCTTAAAGGTAAGACCAAACCAGCTAAGTGAGATCAGCCAGAAGCCTGCTCCTAACCCATAAAAAATCCAGCCATCTTTCCCACCGGTTCCCGGTAAGAGGATTCCCTGCGGCTTTTTGGTATTGGTTATCGTAATGGTATCATCTGTAGCCGCATATGTGGTATCAAAATTATGAATCTCTGTTACGTTACCGGCAGCATCCCTTACTGTAACGGATTTCTCCTGCACAGAATAGGCAGGTCCCTTTTCCAGATCAGACCAGGTGTATGTCCAGCGGTCTGGACCGGAGCCGGTTATGGTAACCGGCGAACCTTCTTCCACCCCATCTTTGAGAAGCTGTACCTGAACCTCATAGGAATCATATTCATTCCGGTCATAGCCTTCCCAGGCTTTTTTCACAGTAATATGGACTTTCTCCTGCTCTTTTGCATTTGTAACTGTGATATTGCCGCCTGTAACTCCCTGAAGCCCGGAGATTTCCCCTGTAGCAGCCTGATAGCTGTAAGTGGTTTTAAATCCTTCTACAGCAGTTTCTTCTACAGCATAGTAGTAATATGGGGTACCTGCCGGACTTGTTTTGGCTAATAAATCCCAGGAATACTGCCAGCTGTTTGAGTCAGACAACTCTGCGGTATCTTCAAAATTCTTATCCTCAACCCAGCCGTCTGCACCTTCAATGCCTGCCCCAGTATCCTCTTCTGCCTTAAATGAGCTAAACTCATATACACAGAGATCGTTTCCAATATTCACAGTTGTATCCCGATATGCCCGGAAGGAAAGTGTCTCAATGGTTCCGCTATACTGATTTCCACTGCCAAAAGAATAGGAGCCGGCATTTCCATAATGCACCTCTGCAGCCATTGGAGCAATGGAGGTGATACCGGAAAAACCGTTTGAATACGGACTTTTGGCACTGATGACTACTTTTGCCCCTTCCGGGACTGTTATAGTCTTTGTTTTGGTGGTAACCTGATTCTGATCCGTATAGTCTTTTCCTTTCAGTATTGCTGTTACCTTAATGCCATTTGACGTTGTACCACTTCCTGATACAGGATATCTTCGTTTCAGACTTACCCTTACCTGATCCCTGGGGAAAGCGGTCAAAGGCGAACCATTTTCATCTTCCCATACCTTTCTTACCTTTACTGAGGTCGAATCCTCTTTGGAAGTATTGGTAATGATAAAGGAACGATCTTCTCCGTCAGAAGCCAATGCCTCCTTATTGGAATAGGATACTTCCCATCTGTCAGTGTTTAAAGTTTCCTTCACATAATAGTAATAAGGAGTTCCATCGGACTGATATTTTTCCAGTTCGGACCACACATAATGCCAGCTATTCCCGTCATTTAACGTTACTGCAGACTCTACCGGACTTCCGTTACTCATGTCATCCTTACTGCCCGTTCGATAAAGTGTTACTTCTATGGAGCCTTCCCCGCTGACCAATTCTCCATCTGCGTTCTTCCAGATCTTATTCACTTCAAAATCTGTTTTTTCAACATCCTGTTTCTCATCATCTACGAAAATATACCCGGACAGAACATCCAGCCTGTTCTCCACATACAGTGTATTTGTTTTCCAATCTGTAGGCACAATTTCTGTTTTGAACTTTGAATTGGGGATCCAGAAATATTTGTCACTTTCCAGAAGCTTATAGCCATCTGGAGCCTTTATCTCATGGAGACGGTATGCACAGTTATAACCGATACGATATACGTTGTTTATCCGTTCTCCCAGTTGTACACTGCCATCCTCCCCGGTTGTAAACCTTCCAATGGATGTCCAGTCTGTTCCATTGTACTTATCCAGCTGGAATTCTGCACCTGACAAGGTCTTCGCCTGGTTCTCCCTGTCACGCTTATACAATACAGCCGTTGTGTAGTTGAGTGTAGAGGTAGCTTCACTTCCCTGTGCGGAAAACTTCTTTTCATCGCTTGAAGAGGTTCCCGTACTTGCCAGACCTGTTATGGAAGCTGTGTTCGTCGCCTTCAATTCCATCCTGCAGGCCTGAGCTTCTATACCGATGGTAAGCATATAAGAATACCGCAGTCTGTAATGGGCTCCATCCGGAACCTTCAAGCTGATGGTCATTTTCCCCTCATTCGCTGACTGTTCTGCTGTTTCCAGCTTCAGATCCTGGATAACATCGGATGTCTGCTCAATCTCACTGCCACCATCCTCCACTTTATACAGTTTCAACGAACCTGGTTTTAACGCTATCTGGGTAATTGCATCATGAACCTGGTCGTTCTCATGGTTCTGATGATTCTGGCATAGCTTTCTCTTATCATAAATAAGGGAATCTATTATACTAAGCTTGTTCTCCTGTCCTTCAATCAACTTCGTTCCCTGTGGATTGATATCCAGTTCATAGGAAAGGGTGTTTGAGGCAGCATCATAAGTTCCCTTTTTGGCAACCTTATCTGTCTCCACAGTGTCTGTTACAGTTTTGGTAACCGGTATCCCATTATCCACCTTTAAGGTACAGCTGTTTTTAAAGGTTTTTTCATAGCTGCCCCAATTCTCAGGGGAAATTTCCACTGCATAATATATTGCCATGGAAAAGCTGACATCCTTTAAATAACCAAGAAGCGGATAACCTGAACCATTATGAACTCCACGTATTTCAAAATCACCTGAATAGGCACCTTTTGGAATACGGATCGTCAAAACATTCGTCTCACTGTTTAGTTCTGCCTTTGTCCCTTTTTCTTTTGCAGTAAACTGATTGGCTATACAATCATGGATATTAATGTTCTGGCCCGGATCATATACATTGTAGGTGGCATTAATGCATTCTATTGATGTATATGGGCTTCCTGTTCCACCATAATCATGGCTGTCATATTTGTAATAATGAACATAAACGCCATCTATAAAATCTTTATGATCCTTATCTGACTGGGCTCCGTCATTTGCTTTCCAGGGAACTGTAACCAGTTTCGTTCCAGCCGGAAGCTGATCTGTAATTGTGATATCGCCTTTGGCAGTATTGCTTTTATTTACATCCAGCTTATATGTTAAAATATACTTTCCTGTAACGGAATTGTACAATGCTGAAATGGGATGAACTCCGGTTCCGCCATTCATACTCTTCTTTTCCAGAAGATTCTCTACTTTTCCCTGACCGGCTGCTTTATCGAAAACCGTTTCTCCTTCCTGGGTATAATTACCTGTGTTGTGGGCCATATCACTGCCTGTTGCATAAGAACTATACTTAATCTGGATTTTGTTTCCTTCTGTTTTAATATCTTTCATAAAAACAATTTTAAAACTGATTATGTTAAGCAATCTTCCTGCCGAAGCCAGGGGAACATCTGATGTTATAGTATACCCGTTTTGTTCATAACCGGTTACCGTAATATAATAATCTGCATTTTCAGCCTGCTCGGAAGTCCCCCGTGTGAGGCTTTTTCCCCCATTCTTTACTTCAATTTTCTCTAACAGATCCACAGTAAACCGGTTCTTATTATTGGACTGATGGGTAGAAGCATCAGATATAGAATCCGTATAATAACTTCCCGCTGTAATGTTGCCACCTGGTACTTCAATTTCTGTTTTCCAGTTTAAATAGTAGCCTCCTTCTGCTGCAGGATCACTGTTTACGAAATTTTTCTCTATTTTCGGTGGATTTTTTATTACAACATCAGCCTGATCCTTCTCATTTCCGAGAATGGCTGTATTCAGATACTCATTTTTCACATAAGACAGATCCGTTTTCCCTATGGTTGTCTCATACTCAATGTAAAACTCGTTCTTCGTATTTATCGTATGAGAGTTTCCAGCAGAATCTCTGACAACAGCCCCATTGGTAAATGTAAACGGGAACTGAATTTTATATGGGCCGCCTACTTCCGTATAGGTTTGATGATTGTCATCATAGGCTCTCTCATACATTTTGATATCTGCTTTTTCCAGAGAAATATTCTTTCCCTCACCAAGCTCCTGATCTGCTCTTTTAGAAATCAGTGTATCACTGAGCTGTTTTGTGTCGATGTCTCCATACCCATATTGATTTAAGGTAATGGTCCATTTTATTTTTCCACTGTCCTTATTATATTCTCCTGTTTTATGGATCCAGTCACCGTATTTACCGCCAGTCCAGTCAACGCCTGTAGATGTGCCGCCTGTACCTGTATTATTTCCATCTTTCACATTTACTTTGTTATACATGGTGAATGTAAACTTCTCAGCAGCAGGCATATCCCCAAGAGTTACTTTATATTCAATAACATAAGACTCTCCTGCACCAAGCTGCGGTAAGGTTCCTGTCATTTTCCCATCTTTATCAAATGTGAAATTCGATGATACGTTGTCATCTTTTACAGTTCCATCTGCCCCATACTTTTTTATTGAGCCAACTGTAAATGCCGCATTTTCTAAATTCACTTTATCTGTGGACAGAGCCAGAATATCTTCCAGATTAATAATACCAGCTGTACCCTCTTTCGTGCTGACCTTAATCTGATAAGTAGCGGAAACCGTATTCGCAGTTTGATTCATTACCGGTTTGCCGATGCTGCTCTTCTCTACAAAAACATCGCTTCTGGTTACCGTATCAAAGGTACTGTCCTGGGAACGGTTATGTTCATCCTCTACCTTTGCAGTATTTTGAAGGGTAAGAACGTTACTTTTGTCTGCTGGCAGATCACTTAATTTTACTGTGTACTTAATGATATAGTATTCACCAGATTTTAACCCTTCCAGCTTTCCGGACAATTTGCCTGATGCAGGATCCCCCTGAATCTTGTTCTCCTGGGTTAAATCTGCGGTTTCTGTATTTCCGGAATATTTTTTCACTTCCGAAACCGTGTATTCACGTTTTATTCCATCAGCTTCATTCTCTCCAGCCAGGACCTTCATATAGTCCTCAAGAGAGATCTCTTTGCCTGTGCCGGACTTTGTGCTGATCTTGATGCTGTAGGTCCCTGTTATTCCATCTCCATCCTTTTTTACATCAATTTTCTCTTTATCGATCAAAAGATCCCACAGGGACTCCTCTTTGATATTATCATCTGCATCACTTACATATTCGTTCGATACCAAAGCCCGGTTGGCCACATAGCCTTTTGTTTCCCCTGCTTTTATTTTTTTCGTAACGCTGTAAGTAAGACGGTATTTTTCTCCTTCTTCCAGTGTCGGAAGGGTTCCACTGAAATTAAGATTTCCACTCTCTCCTTCGGTGCCAACAGTCAATCTGCCATCATATTGATAGGACGTATCTTCCTTTCCGGTCTTATCATACTTCTTAACAGAAATGGCTCCATATTCTGCATCCCCACTCTTAAGTCCATCCAGCATATCTTTTACCTGGATATCCTCCTTGGTACCTGTGGTAGTGGATATATCAATTACATAGTCATACGTAATGGAATTAGCAGAGAAATCTTCATTCTTATTAATGTGACTGCCACAGCATTCCTTCTCTACCTCTACATTATATTGTTTCGGCGGTCCGGTCTTCACAGTGACGGTCGTCTTGATATCTTTACCAAAATCTATGGTAATTTTGCCGTCTTCGCTTGTCTGGTCATCATTTGCTTTCGCCCATAATTTGAGAGTACCAATGATATCTGTATCTGTACTTCCTGCCTGTACATATGTATCATCAAAAAGCAATGTAGCCTTACCTGTGGCAGAGTCAATATGATATGTTCCGACCTTTTCCTTCGTAGTGCTGTCTATGATATTGCCATCATAATCATCTAACGCACTGATGTTAAGTGGAAGCTGGTACGTAAGACTGTTAGTCCCCTTCTCTTTCAATACTCTGGTGTTAAGGGTATACCCCAGTTCGATGGAAAAGGTGCCACCTTCAAAAGGCTGATTTATATTGACACCTGTCAGATAATCCGTCAGATCAAGGGCCTGTCCGGAAGTGTTCTCGGCATTTGTAGTCAGGGCTTCTAAGCTTTTCTCAGCATCTGTTTCCCCTGTTGCTACTGCTGTTTCTGTTGCTTCTGCCGTTTCTGCTGCTTCTGCTGTCTCTGTTTCAGGAGCTGACAGGGAAGGGCTCTCCGATTCTGCCGGATTTATTTCATCACTGGATTCTTCTCCATCTGTAAATCCATAATCATCCATGCCTTCAGGATTAATTTCCTCTGAAGAAATAAAACCATTCTGCTCCGCATCATCCTCAGCATAAGAAATCACCGGGATCTGACAGACTGACAAAACCAGTGCAAGCATCATCGCCACTATTTTCTTTACACGATTTTCTCTCTTCATATTTTCACGCTTCCTTTAACAGAACTTTCCCAAAAAAGTATAACGGCACGAAAAGCTCCTTTCGGAGCCTTTCTATAAGAACACGATATAACTACCTTCAAATCAAAGCATAAACGGCTTTTGATCTTTTGACCCTGGATATTATATTCTTATTATAGTATTTTAATCATCTTTTATCAATAATTTGGATAAATTTTAGTAGTTTTCGACATTTCGCACAATACTTTTATAGTATTTCGTAAAAAGGGACGTTAGAGCGTATTTGATTTATGTAAAGCGGACATTCGCAATCCGCTTTGCTACTTGCTCATGAACGCAGTCGCTTCGCGATCTGTCAGTGGGAGCTAAAGGCTTCCACTGACAGAAGCATCCCCCCTCACCCGCCGCTTAGTGCTCCGCACACTTGAAGCGTGGGTATGCTTATCTGCGTTCAAATCCCTGGACATGATCATCATAAGGATTCCTTTTTCGTAGATTACTTCTGCCTGATCCTCCTGGATCTCATTGCTCACAGTCAGTCCACTGTCTGTGGCCTTCAGGGAAAATCCATTTAATGGATACTTAAAGCCCTTCAGGGTAAGTCCATCCACGCCTCCTGCTACCGGAAAGAAGGATACATATTTTCCGAATTGTTCCGCTTTTTCCAGCACTGTCCCGCTTTCAACAAGACTAATATAATTCTGGGCATCTGCCAGTGCAACATTCACACCGCTCTCTTTCCCCAGGGTCAAAAGTCCGAGATTTCCCATAAAATGATCCAGTCTTCCCCCGGTTGCCCCCAATATGAGAATATTCTTCGCTCCTTTTTTGATTGCCAGATTCATGGCAGACTGCGTGTCTGTGTCGTCCTTTTCCGGAACCAGCTGCACGACTTCTGTATCTGTAAGACTATTCAGGTACTCCCTTCCATCATGGGAGATACTGTCAAAATCTCCATCCACAAGATCCGGAACCAGACCAGTCTCCCTGAAAAAATCCATTCCTCTGTCAACTGCAACCAGGATCAGAGGCTTTTCTTTTCTCTTTTCTTTTAGGCTTCTAATAAAATCGAGGGCAAAATCTTTCTGGATCATGCCCCCGCTTACGATCACCGTATCAATCGTACTGTATTTCATTCTATTTTATCCCCGATATTATCAATCTGCTCTTTAATGTGACGTACATTTGTGGCGATATCACCGTTAAATACCCAGGAGCCTGCAACAAAGATATTAGCACCAGCTTTCATAACTGTCTCCAGCGTATCCTCATTGATACCTCCGTCCACTTCAATATCCACATTCAGATTCTCTTTGTCTACCAGCTCTCTCAGTTCCTGGATTTTCTCTGTACATTCATCCATATATTTCTGTCCGCCAAATCCAGGCTGTACTGTCATCACAAGAACCATATCCACATCCTCCAGCAAATGGCTGATGTCATTGACCGGAGTGGCTGGCTTGATAGAAACTCCTACCTTTACCCCTGCATCTTTGATTCTCTCGATTGTCCTCTCCAGATCTTCACAGGCTTCTGTGTGTACGGTAATGGAATCTGCTCCGCAGTTCACAAAATCCTGTATATACCGTTCCGGTTCTGTCACCATAAGGTGAACATCAAAAAACATTTTAGATTCTTTTCGAATGGATTTTATCACAGGCATTCCAAAGGAAATGCTTGGTACAAAATCACCATCCATAACGTCAATGTGGAGCCATTCCACGCCTTCTTTTTCCAAAATTCTGATCTGTTCGCCCAGGCGGTTAAAATCCGCTGATAAGATGGAAGGGCATAGCTGATACATAGCTTAGTATCTCCTTTTCTCTTTTAATTCCTCATATAATGCCAGGTAGTCTTCATATCGCAGACTGCTGATCTTTTTCATTTTCAGTGCTTCCTTTACTGCACAGTCAGGTTCGTGTATATGTCTGCACCCCTGAAATCTGCAGTTTGGTTCATATTGCAAAAATTCCGGGAAATAATCCCGCAGTTCCTCTTCTTCCATATCAGTCAGATACAAAGAAGAAAATCCAGGTGTGTCCACAAGGAAGGTATCTTTCTCCACAGGGATCACCTGGGAATGTCTGGTGGTATGCTTCCCTCTTTTTAATTTCCGGCTGATCTCTCCGGTCTCCATCTGGATCTCGCCTTGCATACAGTTTGTAATGGAGGATTTTCCTACCCCCGAGGGTCCGGCCACCACTGTGGTCTTACCGTGGAGGATCCTGCGGATTTCCTCAATTCCATCCCCCTGCACAGTGCTGGATAATACCACCTGATATCCACATCCGGTATAGGTTTCATACAGCTTTTCCAGTTCTTCTTTTTCTCCCAGATCCTTCTTGTTAAAACAGATCACTGCCGGGATCTGCTGCTGCTCCATCATGATCAGGAATCTGTCAAGAAGAAGAAAATTAGGCTTTGGATCTTCCATAGCAAAAATCACAAAGGCCTGATCCACATTTGCCACAGCAGGCCGGATCAGGGAATTTTTCCGGGGAAGGATTGCAGTCACACTGCCTTCCTTCCCTTCTTCATCCAGAATTGTGATCTCTACATTGTCCCCAACAAGAGGCTTAAATTTATCTTTTCGGAAAATCCCCTTTGCCTTACATTCATAAACATTGTCGTCTTCTGCATAAATGTAATAGAATCCGGCAATTCCCTTAATGATCTTTCCCTGCATGGATCACTCTGCCTTTTCAAAGGTAAGAGGATAATGTCCAAGCTCCTGATAGCTTCCATCAGACTGCTGCTCAGACAGATATAAGGTTCCCTCTGCTACCCCCGGCGCACCTGTAATATCAAGCTGATACGGGAAAGTGATCTGCTGGCCGTCTACAACAGAAGTCGCAGTAGGATTTCCATTTACCTCCTGTACCAGTTCCAGTCTTACAAGACCGCCATTATAACCGGTAGGAGTATTCAGTCTCTGGGTACATTTCCAGATTTCCCCATTTGCTACAGCTGCTGAAGTATCAGTTCCGGAAGACTGGGTGTCCTCTGTGGTATCTGTACTTCCAGGCTGCTGGTCACCGGTACTTACCACAATGGTAATGGTATCATTATCCGGATCTGCGTAGGATGGCTCATCATCTGTAAATCCAGCGGGATCCTGGGAAATAACCTGTCCGGAAGGCACATCTGTACTCATCTGCTCTTCCACATTGATATTGAGGTATTTTCCAAGCTTGGTGATCGCTGCATTTTTCTCCATACCAACTACATCCGGGACCTGAACGGAATCGCCATAATCAATCCCCCGGCTTACGGTCAGGGTAACTGTCTCGCCGGATTTAACCGTTTCTCCGGCTGACGGCTCTGTGGAAACCACATATCCCGGATCAACTGCCGGGTAGGAATTTCCATCTTCTGTGTACTGGATCTCACTGTACTCTTTGGAAATCTGTACTGTCACGCCCATGCTTTCCAGTGTTTCCTGGGCATCAATTCCGGTCTGTCCGGAAAAATCCGGTACAGTCACTTCTGCGGAGCCTTTGCTTACATAATAATTGACTGTGGAATTTTTTTCCACTTTGCTTCCGGCTACCGGATCCTGGGTAGAAATCTTACCTTTTTCCTGGGTAGAAGCTTCTTCGCCCTTGTAATTCATTCCTATATTTGCATCTGCACAAAGCTGCTGTGCCTCGTCCTCTGTTTTTCCAACCAGATTCGGAACCTGAACCAGCCCATCGTCCTCAGACTGGCTGTCTGAAGCCTGCTGGATCTGCTGACTTTGCTGTGTACTGTCATCATTCTTTCCGATCAGTCCGGCAGCTTTTCCAATCACAATGATCAATACAACCAGAAGAACAGCTCCTGCGATCAGTGCTACAATAGTTCCTGCCACACTGACTCCCCGTTGCTGTTTCTTACGGCGTCTTTCCCGTTCTTCCCGGTCCTTATCACGCTCACGGCTTCTGCTGCGCTTTTCCTCTTCTTCATCCGGATCGTCGTAATCCGTCTCATTGATCTCTTTTTCCAGAGCTTCAATGTCCGGCTTTACAGTCTGCTTCGGTTTATGCTTGATCTCTCCAAGTTCCTTGTCGGAGATCACAACGGTCTTCGCATCTGTATCCACAGATGTAAGCTTTACAAAATCCCCCTGTGGGTCGATCAGGGAGTGCTTCAGATCTGCGATCACATCCTCCATCTTGCCGTATCTTCGATCCACACTTTTCTGGGTACATTTCATAATGATCTGCTCCAGGCTGTATGGAAGATCCGGAGTATAAATGCTAGGTGGAACGATTTCCTCCTGAAGATGCTTGATGGCAATGGCTACTGTAGTATCCCCGTCAAAGGGAACCCGTCCTGTAACCATCTCATATAATGTGATTCCAAGAGAATAGATATCGCTTTTCTCATCGCTGTAGCCGCCTCGCACCTGCTCCGGTGAGCTGTAATGTACAGATCCCATCACATTGGAGCTGATGGTATTGGAGGATGCTGCTCTTGCGATTCCAAAATCTGTCACTTTTACTTTACCGTCTGTGGAAATAATAATATTCTGCGGCTTCACATCTCTGTGAACAATGCCATGGCTGTGGGCTGCTTCAAGTCCCATAGATACCTGAATGGCAATACTGGTGGCTTCCTTTACAGAAAGCTTGCCTTTCTTGGAAATATACTCTTTCAGGGTAATTCCCTCGATCAGCTCCATAACAATATAATATACGCCCTCATCATCGCCAACATCAAACACATTGACAATATTCGGGTGGGTCAGTCCTGCTGCCGCCTGGGCTTCGCTTCTGAATTTCTTTACAAAAGTTGCATCTTCTCTGAATTCCGGCTTCAGGACCTTGACTGCCACAAAACGATTCAGTTTGTGATCCATTGCCTTATATACGTCCGCCATTCCGCCGGTACCGATTTTCCCTACAATTTCGTAGCGTTCAGCTATAATCATACCTGTCTTTAACATGTTTTCACCTCATTCGTGAATGGTTCTATCAATATTATTGCAATGTTATCCTTGCCACCGTTCTGATTGGCTTCCTGAATCAGGGTATCACCCTTCCAGGTAATATCCTCATCAGAATTTAATATGATTTCTTCCATTTTCCTGTCTTCCACCATGTTGCTCAGTCCATCTGAACACATCAGCAATGTGCTTCCCGGCTCAAGTCTCATATCAAAAAAATCCACATCCACCACTCTCTCAGCGCCCAGCGCTCTGGTGATGATATTCTTATCCGGGTGATTTCTCGCCTGTTCTGCAGTGATCTCTCCCATTCTGACCATTTCCTGTACCAGAGAATGATCCTTGGTCACCTGTCGGATCTGCTTATCCACCACATACATTCTGCTGTCTCCCACATTTGCCACATAGGCATACTGACCTACAATGGTAACCACCACCATGGTCGTTCCCATACCCCGCAGCTTTTCATCTTTCAGCGACTGTTCGATGATCTGTGTATTTGCAGTCTCTATGGCGTGACGTATTACCTTTACCGGATTATAATCTGTGTCCTCTTTTATCTCATCCACTAGTATCCTGACTGCGTGTGAGGACGCATAGTCACCGGCATTATGACCTCCCATTCCATCGGCAACCGCAAAGAGATTGGGAAGATTTCCAACCGGGTCCTGGGAAGCAAACACATAATCCTGGTTTACTTTCCTTTTCATTCCTATATTCGTAGCTGAATATACCCTCATGTCACTTCTCGCTTTCTGTCTTTTCAGTTACTGTCTGTTGTAACTTTTTCCATATAGCTTTTTCGTAATTGTCCACAGGCACCGTCGATATCACTGCCCATTTCCCTTCTAATAGTAACATTAATTCCGTATTTTTCAAGTTTTATTTTAAAATTCTCCACTGCCTGATGGGTAGAACGCCGGTAGGAACGCTCTTTTATAGGATTCACAGGAATCAGATTCACATGACAGTTGATATCATGGATCCTGGTGCTTAATTCCTTTGCATCCTCCTCGGAATCATTCACCCCTGCTACAAGACTGTATTCAAAGGTAATCCTGCGCCCTGTTTTTTCAAAATAATTCCGGCAGGCGTCCAGCACTTCCTCCATACTGTAGCGATTGGCAATGGGCATCAGTTCTCTTCTTTTTTCGTCGTTTGGTGCATGAAGAGACAGCGCCAGGGTGATCTGCAGCTTCTCTTCTGCCAGTTCATAAATCTTCGGAACAAGCCCACAGGTGGAAACAGTAATATTTCTCTGGCTGATATGAAGCCCACCCTCATCTGACAAAAGATGGATAAAGCGGACAATATTCTCGTAATTATCCATAGGCTCTCCGGTTCCCATTACTACCACATTGGAAACACGTTCCCCGCTTATACACTGAATCCTGTAAATTTGATCCAGCATCTCAGAGGGCAGAAGGTTTCTGGTCCAGCCGCCTATGGTGGAGGCACAGAAACGGCATCCCATTTTACATCCCACCTGTGAGGAAATACATACAGAATTTCCATGCTTATACTTCATAAGCACACTTTCGATCACATTTCCGTCAGATAGACGGAACAGATATTTTCTTGTGCCGTCAATGGCAGAAATCTGTTCATCCACCATTTTCAGCGCAGTAATGGGATAATCCTTCAGCTTTTCTTTTAGTTTGGAAGGAATATTGCCCATTTCATCATAGGAAGTTACCAGATGCTCATGAAGCCAGCTGTATATCTGCTTGGCACGAAAGGCCTTTTCCCCAAGCCCCGTCATAAGCTCTTTTAATTCTTCCATATTCATTGACTTAATGTCTGTCATATTTTTTTCCTATTTTCTTCTGAATTTTGCAATAAAGAAACCATCTGTTTTATGTACTCCCGGAAGGAGCTGCAGATATCCAAGAGCTGTTGTCTCTGAATGAAGTTCCTCCGGAAGATAAGGATCCAGGCTTTCCAGCTTAAATGGATAATTGTTCAAAAACCACATCATATTCTCTTCGTTTTCTTCTTTTGCAATGGTACAGGTGCTGAAAATCAGCTCTCCTCTTGGCTTTACATAATTGGAAGCCCGATCCAGGATTGTCCTTTGCAGGATCACGATCTCCTCCTGCTTCTGCGGAGTCACACGGTACTTGATCTCCGGTTTTTTGCCAATTACACCATAGCCGGAGCATGGAACATCTGCGATCACGATATCTGCCAGAAGCTCAGAATCCTGGTCAAACACTGTGGCATCCTGCACTCTTGCCTGTACATTGATGGAATTTGTCCGCTGAATATTCTCCTCGATCAGATTCACCTTGTACTGGCTTACATCTCTGGCATCCACAGTTCCATAGCCTTCCATTTTATCTCCCATGTGAAGGCTTTTTCCGCCAGGTGCGGCACAGACATCGATCACATAATCCCCTTTTTTCGGCGCAGCCACTTCTGCAACCAACATGGAGCTTACATCCTGCACCAGGATCTGTCCTTTGATAAAGGCATCCAGCGCCAGAATATGATTAAATCCTGAGATTCCATATGCATAGGGAAGATAGGGAGCCGGATTTACCTCAACCCCCTGGTTTTTCAGGCTCTTTACAATTTCCTCCTGAGAGTTCAGATAAGTACGGCATCGAACAGTAAGTGGCTTTTCTGTAAGGAAATCAGCCAGGATCTTCTCTGTCACTTCCTCTCCGTATGCCTCAATCCATCTGGTCACCAGAGTCTCCGGCATAGAATATTTCACAGACAGATACTTCAGGATATCCTCTTCCTTTTTGGGGAAGCTGACTTTATCCATATCTCTGGCAATTGTTCGCAGAACACCGTTTACAAAAGGCTTAAGATTGTAAAAGCCTTTTCTCTGTGCCAGCTTCACTGCTTCATTGCACACGGCGCTGTCCGGTACACTGTCCATATACTTCAGCTGATATACTGCGCTTCGCAGGATTTCCCGGATTGCCGGTTTCATCTTATCTACAGATACCTTGGAAAATGTATTGATAATATAATCAATCTGTATCCTGTACTCCAGAGTTCCCTCGCAGACTCTGGTGATAAATGCACGGTCCTGTTTGGGAAGAAACTGATATTTTGACAATGCATTTCGGATTGCCACATGGCTGTGTTCCCCGTCTTCTATCTGAAGCAGTATTTCCAGTATCATTTCTCTGGGATTGATTCCATTAATCATCTCTTCTTCTACCTCCGGCAAGTATCACAAGTCTGAGCAGCTGTAAAACAGAAGAGGCAAGAGCTGCCACGTAAGTCAGAGCTGCTGCTGTAAGAACTTTTCTGGCACCGGCATTTTCATCAGTACCAAGGATCCCGGTACTTTCCAGCATTTTCAAAGCCCTGGAGGAAGCATTAAATTCTACCGGGAGGGTAACCAGCTGAAACAGCACTGCCAGAGAAAACAGTACGATTCCCGCAGTGGTCAGTGCCGGGATGGACATGATCAGTCCCAGCAGAAAAATCGGCCAGGAAAGAGAAGATCCAATATTTGCAATTGGTACAATTGCTGAACGCATATTCAGCGGTGCATAATTTACATTGTGCTGAATGGCATGTCCACACTCATGGGCCGCCACACAGACAGCAGCAACAGAGGTTCTCCCGTATACATCCTGGGAAAGGGACACCGTTTTGTTCCTTGGATCATAATGGTCTGTAAGGCTTCCTGCAATGGGAACAATGGTCACATCATAGATCCCCGCTGCATTTAAGATCCTCTGTGCTGCCTGAGCCCCGGTAAGACCGCTGCGGCTGCGGATCTTCTGATAATGGGAAAAAGTGCTTTTCATTTTTGCAGAAGCTCCCATTGCCAGCACCATTCCGATGATCAGCAAAATATAGGTCGGGTCAAAATAAAATCCATATGGATATCCATATCCGTACATAAGATCACTCCTTTTCGTCCATGAATCTGCTTCCGGCATCTATCTTGCAGCCTCTCAAAAAGGCATCTGCATCCATACGTTTTTTTCCTTCCAGCTGTACCTGTGAAAGCACCAGGACTCCCTGTCCACAGGCAACATAAATTCCATTTTTATCTGTTTTTACAACAGTTCCGGGCTCCAGACCTGAAGCATCCGCATCTTCTGCCACGAAGCTTTCCCATACCTTCAATGTCTTGCCATTCCAGAATGTGAAAGCACTTGGCCATGGATTCAATCCTCGTACCAGTCTTTCCAGCTCTTTGGCAGACTTTGAAAAATCCATTTTTCCCATTTGCTTGGTAATCATCCCTGCATATGGTGTAGGGCTTTCCTCCGGCTGCTTTTCATAAACTGCTGTTCCGTCAAAAATATGAGGCAGTGTCTCGATGAGAAGTTCTGCACCTGCCTCTGCCAGCTTGTCAAACAGACTTCCACCTGTTTCAGATGGTGTAATGGGAACTACGATCTTTGAGATCATATCTCCGGTGTCCAGGCCGGTTCCCATTTTCATAATGGTCACACCAGATTCTTTTTCTCCGTCGATCACAGCCTGCTGGATCGGTGCTGCTCCTCGATATTTTGGAAGCAGGGATGCATGGATATTAATGCATCCGAATTTTGGAAGCTCCAGGATGCTGCCTGGAATGATCTGTCCAAAAGCAGCCACCACAATGATGTCCGGTTCCAGTGCTTTAAGTGTTTCCATAAATTCCGGTTCCCGCACCTTTACAGGCTGATATACCGGATAACCATGCTTTAACGCTTCCTCTTTTACAGGGGTAGGCATCATGGCCTTTCCTCTGCCCTTTGGCTTGTCAGGCTGTGTCACAACTCCCACAACCTCATATCCTGCTTCTGCCAGAGCCCTCAGTGGGTTTACGGCAAAATCAGGAGTTCCCATATAAACAATTCTCATTTATTCCTCGTCCTCCTCATAACTTACATGATGCAGTTCCCCTTCTACAAGACGGGTATACATCTTTCCATCAAGATGGTCGATTTCATGGCAGAACGCACGGGCCAGAAGGCCTTCTCCTTCATAAACCTGCTCCTGAAGATCCAGATCCAGGGCTTTTACCTTCACATAATCAGGGCGTGTCACCTGTCCTGACATACCAGGAACACTTAAACAGCCTTCCTCTCCTGTCTGCTCACCGGATGTCTCCAGAATTTCCGGATTTACCAGAATAAGGGGGCCATCTCCAACATCGATCACAACGATTCTTTTCAGTACCCCAACCTGTGGAGCTGCAAGACCAACGCCGCAGGCATCATACATAGTTTCCAGCATATCGGATACCAGGTCTTTTGTGCGTCTGTCCATTTTTTCCACCGGTCTGCAGATCTTGTTCAGTACCGGATCTCCTTCTGTTCTGATTGTTCTAAGTGCCATTTTCTTAAAATCTCCTTTTCTCTTTTTTTCTAAATGGTCAGGGAACCTGACCCGATGCCATCACTTTGTCTGACATCTTATGAAAAATCAAACTGTATATTCACCTTTCTGAAACCGGAATTGATCTCAATATATTCTTCCAGTCTTGTGCGTATCCGCACAAGAAGATCGTAATCCTCATGCTTCAGATAAATTACTCTTCTGTATACATCTTTTACTTTTCCCACAGCTGCCGGTGCCGGGCCGATCACATGAAGCTCTTTTCCCTGATATACCTTTCCGATAAACAGGCTCAGATAATGCATTGCCATTTCCAGAAGCTTCTCATCCTCAGAAGCCCCAAGCACTGCCATCATATGAGCGGCAGGAGGATAATCCATCAGGATACGGTATCCCATTTCCTCTTCGTAGAATTCCTCATAATTCTGCTTTGCAGCAGTGAGAATGCTGTAATGCTCCGGGCTGTATGTCTGGATCAGCGCCTGCCCTTTCTTTTTTCCTCTTCCAGAGCGCCCTACTGCCTGGGTAAGGAGCTGAAAAGTGCGCTCTCCGCTGCGGTAATCATCTGCATTCAGGGAAAGATCCGCTGCGATCACACCTACCAGCGTTACATCAGGAAAATCATGTCCCTTTACGATCATCTGGGTGCCGATCAGCACGTCAGCCTTATGTTCAGCAAAAGCTGCCAGTATCTCCTCATAGCTTCCTTTTGCCCTGGTGGTATCATAATCCATTCGCAGAACCCTCGCATCTGGAAATTCTTTTTCCACGATCTGCTGGATCTGCTGGGTCCCGGCTTTAAAGCCGCCTATATATGGAGAGGAACAGACCGGGCATTTCTCGGGCTTCGCCGTTTCATAGCCGCAGTAATGACAGATCAGCCGCCGGTTATGATGCTCGCTTAACGCCACATCGCAGTGTGGACATTTCATCACATGTCCGCAGGACCGGCAGGAAACAAAGCCTGCATAACCTCGCCTGTTGAGAAAAAGCATGGCCTGCTCCCCTTTTTTCAGACAGGTTCCAAGGCCTTCCTTCAGTTCCAGGCTAAGAGCGGAACGGTTTCCTCTTTTTAATTGTTCCCTCATATCTATGATCGATACTTCAGGAAGAGGACGTTCTTCGTATCTTGCGTCCAGCTTTACCAGTGCATACTCGCCGGAACAGGCTCTGCTATAGGCTTCCATAGATGGTGTGGCAGAGCCAAGTATTACCTTTGCCCCGTCCATCTGTGCCCTTTTTATCGCAGTTTCCCTTGCATGATATCTGGGACTTGTTTCACTTTTGTAGGAATTCTCATGTTCCTCGTCAATAATGATCAGACCCAGATTGCCAAAGGGAGTAAAAAGAGCGGAACGGGGGCCTACCATGATCTGGAGTTCCCCCTGTCTTGCCCGTTTGAACTGGTCATATCTCTCACCCTGGGAAAGCCTGGAATTGATAACAGAAACCTTATCCCCAAATCGCCCGTAAAATCGTCTTACTGTCTGATAGGTAAGAGCAATTTCCGGAATCAGCACAATAGCCTGTTTTCCCTGATGGATCACCTGATCGATCAGTTCCATATAAACCTGTGTCTTTCCGCTTCCTGTAACTCCATAAAGAAGTACAGGCCTTGAAGACTGCCCACTCCATTCTTCCCGGATCTGGGCCACTGCCTGCCTCTGCGGTTCACTTAATATTGGGGCAAAAGTTCTGGGAATCTGCTCTTTTTCACGGATGGCATTTCTGTAAATCTGATCACATTCCACTGCTGCAATCTGCTGCTCCTGAAAATATTTCAGTACAGAGGCTGTGGTTCCCAGCTCTTTTAAAGCTCTGGAGGTTTCCAGCTTTCCTTCTTTTAAAAGTGCTTCCAAAAGACGTATCCGCGCCTTGTAACGGGTTCCCTGCATCTTTTTTAGCAGCTTTTCCCCATCTTCTCTGGAAATCAGAAGGGTTATCCACCGTTCTTCCCTGGCTTTCACCTTTTTCTGTATGGGAATCACGGTTTTCAGAGCCTGGATCATGGTGGAGCCATAACGCTCCCGCATCCATCCAGCCAGGGAGATCAGTCTTGCTTCTGTGGTCTCCTGATCACTTTCAATTCCCAAAATAGCTTTGATCCGGCTTCCCTCTACCTTTGGCTTACCAGAAAGTCCGATCACATAGCCTTTTCTTAAATGATCTGCTTTTCCAAAGGGAATGGACACCACCATGCCAATCTGTATCCGTCCTTCCAGTTCCTCCGGAACCAGATACTGAAAGCTTTTATCCAGCTTTTCGTGGGAGATATCTATAATAATATCTGCATATGTCATATTTTATTTTCCGGCAAGGATATCTGCGATCAGAACACGCTCATCCATAGGATATTTCTTTCCCTTGATTTCCTGGTAATCCTCATGGCCTTTACCTGCGAGAACCACAATATCCCCTGGTTCTCCATGATGGATGGCGTATGCAATTGCTTCCTTGCGATCCGGTATCTCCACATATTTCCCGGAAGTCCTGGCCATTCCCACTTTGATATCATCAATAATGGCCTGAGGTTCTTCATCACGTGGATTGTCAGATGTGATAATGGTCAGATCTGCCAGCTTCCCGGATACCTCACCCATTTCATACCTGCGAAGCTTGGAGCGGTTGCCTCCGCATCCAAACAGGCATACCAGTCTGTGTGGATGATATTCACGCAAGGTGGTAAGCAGGCTTTCCAGTGCCATTGCATTATGTGCATAATCGATCATCAGGGTAAATTCATCGGAAACCTTCACCATCTCAATACGGCCTTTTACCTTTGCCACCTTCAGGGCTTTCAGAATATTCTCCTGGGAAACCTTAAAATGACGGCAGATGGCAATGGCAGTCAGTGAATTGTAAATGCTGAATTTGCCTGGAATATCAATCTCAACAGGGAAATCAAGAAGACCTGTAAGATGATAAGAAATACCAAGATATCCCTTACCTCCGACCAGTTTTGCATCTTCTGCGCGAAGATCCGCTTTTTCGGAGAAGCCATAGGTTTCAAGCTTACAGGTATGGCCTTCGATGATCCTGTCAAAATGGGGGTCATCCCTGTTCACGATTCCCACATGACACTGCTTCAGAAGCATGGACTTGCAGGCAAGATAATGATCAAAATCCTTGTGTTCATTCGGTCCGATATGATCTGGTTCAATATTTGTAAAAATTCCAAAATCAAATACAAATCCCTGTGTACGATGGAGCATCAGTCCCTGGGAAGAAACCTCCATAACCACACAGTCGCAGCCTGCATCTACCATTTCACGGAAATATTTCTGCACTACATAGGACTCCGGAGTGGTATTGGATGCCGGGATCACCTTATCCCCGATAATGGCTTCGATGGTACCGATCAGGCCAACCTTATATCCGGCATTCTCCAGAATGGATTTCACCATATAAGTGGTGGTAGTCTTACCCTTAGTACCGGTAATTCCGATGGTTTTCAGCTTTTGGGCAGGATGGCCGAACCAGGCTGCGGAAATAAAAGCCATAGCGTATCTGGTGTCTGCCACCTGGATCACAGTAACATCATCAGGTGCTTCCACTGCTTCTTCCACGATCAGCACCTTCGCCCCTTTTGCCGCTACATCCGGAACGAATTTATGCCCGTCTACAACAGCTCCTCGGATACAGATAAAAAGAGACCCTTCTGTAACCTTCCTGGAATCATAGACAACATCTGTGACTTCCTGCTCTGTATTTCCCTGTATGCAGGTGTATTCTAACTTTTCTAATAAGGATGATAACTTCATAAATAATGCCTCCCTATATTTAGCGATACTCTTTTATAGAATAGCACACCGGGAAATGCTTTTCAATCTTTCCTTCCAAAAAACATCCGCCTGGCAGCCAGTGCCGAAATGAAGAAAGAACACAAAATCAACATCTGAAACAATTCCTTATGGGAACGGTCTCCGGTTTTTGGGGAGGTTATGATACCTGCGCTGCCACTGTAATCATAGTCTCCATTTCCTGCAGTGCCTCCCATGTCTTCCTCTCCTGCTATTTTCGTTTCTTCCTTACTTTTTTCCACCTTGATCACAGCCTGGTCCCGTACTGCCGTTTCTTCTCCGGTTTCATCGGATACTACTATGATCTGATTTACCAGATTCTGATCCTTCAGATCCTCCGGCAATACCACTTTTGCCTTCAGATTTATACATCCTCCTGGAACAATCTCCGGAATCTTTGCCTGTGTTTTAGTTTTATTTAAGATCACACCTTTCTTTTCCAGAAAAACAGCACGCACTCCTGCCAGGCCAAAGCGTTCAGTACTGATCACAGAATGAAGAGTGCGGTCTCCGGTATTATGGATACTGATCTGATAGGTCACTGTATCCCCCGGCTGTGCTGTGTCACGGTCTGCTGTTTTCTTTACCGTAAACGCTGCTTTCGCAGGCTGTATCACCAGATTCAGGGATTCCTTTTTCTCTTCTGATGAGGTGTTTTGGGCAGCTGCCATGACCTCCAACTGCACCTCACCGCTTTGTCCCTCATCAGGGTCCATATAAAAAGAAAGAGTCCGCACTTCCTGCTCTGCCAGCTTTTCCAGAATCACACCTGTTTCCTCTGTATTCACAAAAGGCGCAGTTTCCCACACCGGAGTCAGGTTTTGCCCTTGTACCATAGCTTTAAAATGGATCTTATACAGGGGAAGATCTCCTGTATTTGTCACTTCCACCTGACAGCAGATCCTTTTTCCTGCTTTTGCATCCCCTTGGGCTTTAAGTTTCATAGAAAAATCAACCTCTGCTGCAGGAATTTCCACCCATGGGGACTTGCCCTGGCACACCAGGCCGACTTCATCCTTTTTCTTTTTTAAAATACAGGTTCCACCTTTTCCCATTGAATTTTCTATCATATTTCCTCTGGAAAGCGGCAGCTCCTGACACAATGGAACGGTCATTGTGTCAGGTAAAGAGCGGTATTCTTCCCGAAGTTTCACAGGAATATCCAGATATTTTTCTGCCTCCCCCGTTTTTATTTCACTTTCCAGTCTGGTGATGGTAACCGATCTTCCATCTTTTGAAATCACCGGTATTTCTTTTTTCAGCCATTCTCCCGGAAAAGAAAAGGCAGAATCCACCTGAAAATATTCCGATATCCAGACCACCAGATAATATTTTTCTTCTTCCGGTTCCAGGCTCTGAAGATTTCCTGCTGTTACTGTAAGGGATGCCTTAAAATTTTCCTGATCCGTCCAGTTTGCACTTTGATTTATAAAAACATCTGCACTTTCAGCCTTTACCACACGGACAAAGGAAGAGAGTGTCCCCAATCCCAGCAAAGTACCAAGAATGCCAAGAAAGACAGCGCCTGCTGTCATCATATTTTTCCATATTCTGTTTTTTCCCATAAACGCTCCTTATCCCCGGGCTGCAGCACTTTTAGCCGGATTTTTTCGTATATAACCCGGATCAGTCAGCCCTTTTCCATAAAACTTTACTATTT
>CAKRRX010000006.1 GCA_934394595.1 uncultured Blautia sp.
ACAGAAACAGCGGCAATTCCTCATCCGGAGCTGGATCTGTCTTCTGAAAGGCTTGCAGATCACGATTTTCTTCTGAAAAATTTTTACATTATAGATGAAAACACAGACATCAGTGCAGTAGATCTGAATGCTGCTCGTTTTCTTGCTGAAGATATGCGTATTTCAAAGGAAACAGAGGGCCCGCAGATTCTGATCTATCACAGTCATTCTCAGGAGACCTTCCGAGATTCCCGGGAAGGAATACAGGCAGATTCCATTGTAGGAGTGGGGGATTACCTTACCAGTCTGCTTACAGAAAAATATGGATACCAGGTACTTCACATAACAGACAGGTTTGATCTGGCTGGGGGAGAGCTTGATCGAAATGCGGCTTATGATTATGCCAGAGAACGGGTGGAGGAGCTTTTGCAGAAAAATCCCTCCATAGAAGTGCTGATCGATCTGCACAGAGATGGTGTGGCTGAAGGAAAAAGGCTTGTGACACAGATAAATGGGAAAGACACAGCCAAGATCATGTTTTTCAATGGCATCAGTCATACCATCAGCCAGGGAGCAGTGGAATATCTGCCAAATCCATACATAGAAGATAATCTTGCTTTTTCTTTTCAGCTGGAATACCAGGCAGCGCTTTATTATCCGACTTTTTACAGAGGGATTTATCTGGCTGGGCTGCGCTACAATCTCCATTTGCGTCCCAAATCCCTTCTGGTGGAGGCGGGAGCCCAGACCAACACTGTCCAGGAGGTGAAAAATGCCATGGAACCTCTGGCTGATATCCTGAACCGTGTATTAAATCCTTTTTCAAACCCACTCTAAAAGGAAGTGACAAAAGGAATTAATCTGTGTTATAATCTCTTGATAGCAAAAAATATGTTGCCTATGGGTGACACCCCCTATAAATGAAAGTATAACCAGAGGAGGAATGTCTGGAATGACAGACCAGAGTAAAATTCGTAATTTTTGTATCATTGCACATATTGATCATGGAAAATCCACACTGGCAGACAGAATTATAGAGATGACCGGGCTGCTTACTGAGAGAGAAATGCAGGCGCAGGTTCTGGATAATATGGAACTGGAACGTGAGCGTGGAATCACCATCAAATCCCAGGCTGTCCGTACTGTATATCATGGAAAAGACGGAGAAGAGTATATTTTTAATCTGATAGACACACCAGGACATGTGGACTTCAATTATGAGGTTTCCAGAAGCCTGGCGGCCTGTGACGGGGCGATTCTTGTGGTAGATGCAGCCCAGGGAATCGAGGCGCAGACACTGGCAAATGTATATCTTGCACTGGATCATGATCTGGAAGTGATTCCTGTGATCAATAAGATTGATCTTCCAAGTGCAGAACCGGAGCGAGTCATTAATGAGATTGAGGACGTGATCGGGCTGGAGGCCCAGGATGCACCGCAGATCTCAGCCAAGACAGGTCTTAATGTGGACCAGGTGCTGGAGCAGATTGTGGCAAAGATTCCCGCACCTGTAGGAAATGCAGATGCGCCGCTGAAAGCACTTATTTTTGACTCAATCTATGACTCTTATAAAGGAGCTATTGTATTCTGCCGTATGGTAGATGGAAAAGTACGAAAAGGTACTACGATCCGTATGATGGCTACCGGATTTGTGGCAGAGGTTGTGGAAGTAGGATATTTTGGCGCAGGCCAGTTTATTCCATGTGAAGAACTTACTGCAGGAATGGTTGGTTATATCACTGCAAGTATCAAGAATGTTCGGGATACCCGGGTTGGTGATACCATTACAGACAATAATAATCCCTGTGCAGAAGCACTTCCGGGATATAAGAAAGTAAATCCGATGGTATATTGTGGTCTGTATCCTGCTGATGGAGCCAAGTACGGAGATCTGAGGGATGCCTTGGAAAAGCTTCAGCTCAATGATGCTTCTTTGTTTTATGAGCCGGAGACATCTGTAGCGCTTGGTTTTGGTTTTCGATGCGGTTTCCTTGGGCTGCTTCATCTGGAAATCATTCAGGAGCGTCTGGAGCGAGAGTATGATCTGGATCTTGTTACTACAGCACCCAGTGTTATCTATAAGGTATATAAGACAAACGGGGAAATGATCGATCTGACCAATCCTACCAATCTTCCGGATCCTTCTGAGATTGAATATATGGAAGAGCCTATGGTCAATGCGGAAATCATGGTAACTACAGAATTCATCGGAGCGATCATGGATCTTTGTCAGGAGCGCCGCGGACAGTATCTTGGTATGGAATATATGGAAGAAACACGTGCTCTTCTGAAGTATAAGCTGCCTTTGAACGAGATTATCTATGATTTCTTTGATGCGCTGAAATCAAGATCCAGGGGATATGCGTCTCTGGATTATGAGCTTTGCGGTTATGAGAGAAGTGAGCTTGTGAAACTGGATATTCTGGTAAATAAAGAAGAAGTGGATGCTCTTTCTTTTATTGTACATGCTGACACCGCCTATGAGCGTGGCAGAAAAATGTGTGAGAAGTTAAAAGATGAGATTCCCCGTCAGCTTTTTGAAATTCCGATCCAGGCTGCTATCGGAAGTAAGATCATTGCCAGAGAGACAGTAAAAGCCATGCGAAAGGATGTTCTTGCCAAATGCTATGGTGGTGATATTTCCCGTAAGAAGAAGCTTCTGGAGAAACAGAAGGAAGGCAAGAAGAGAATGCGTCAGGTAGGAAACGTGGAAATTCCGCAGAAAGCATTTATGAGTGTGTTGAAGCTGGATGAGAACTGATGGCATTTTGGAGAAAATAAGATGAAAGTGAATGTACGCGTCCTGATCAGAAGGATAAAAAGAAGTATCAGAAAGAATCAGGAGGTCTGGATAAAAGGCGGGATTCTTGCAGCGATTTTGCTGGTGATCATTGTGTTTGCCGGAAGCTGTGCATGTGCCAGAAAAAACAGCGGCACAAAAGAGCCAGACGCTGCTTCTATGGGAGTTATGAAGATTACGCCTATTCCAAGTCCTACCCCAACAGAAGCGCCACGTCAGGTGAATAAGGATGCTGTGGCGCAAAGCGGCAATGTGACTATGGTCAATGAGTATCTTGTGCAAAAAGAGGAAAACCAGGGAACTGCCAGTACTTCTGTACAGACGGATTCAGGCAGCTTAAGCGAAGAAGATACCTCAGAAGGAGAAAATCAGGATGGGACTGAATAAGGATACACTGGAATTGTATATCCATATCCCGTTTTGCATAAAGAAATGTGATTACTGTGACTTCCTGTCAGGTCCTGTTTCCAGGGCCGGGCAGGAAGCTTATGTTTATGCACTTTTACGGGAAATAAAGGAAGCTGCCTCCAGGGAAAAAAGGCCGGTAAGTACGCTGTTTATCGGCGGTGGAACGCCATCTGTGCTGCCGGTAGATCTTATGGAACTGCTTCTTAGAGAATTATCGGAACAGTTTCGCTTTTTACCGGCAGCAGAGTGTACCATTGAGGCAAACCCTGGTACGCTGACTGAAGAAAAGCTTGTACTGTACAGAAAATATGGTCTGAACCGTATCAGTATTGGCCTGCAGTCTCCGGTAGACCAGGAACTAAAAATGCTGGGAAGAATCCATGATTACCGGGAATTCCTGGAAAGCTATGAGCTGGCAAGACATGTGGGCTTTGACAATATCAATGTGGATCTGATGTTTGCCATACCAGGACAAAGCTACGAGGGCTGGGTAAGGAATTTAAGAACTGTGGCAGCATTGGCACCGGAGCATATTTCGGCATACAGTCTGATCATAGAAGAGGGAACGCCCTTTTTTTCCAGAAAGCTGGATCTGCCAGATGAGGATACAGAGTACAGGATGTATGAAGATGTGGCCGGGATTCTGGGGGAGTATGGGTATCATCAGTATGAAATTTCCAATTATGCCAGATCCGGTTTTGAATGCCGTCACAATAAAGGCTACTGGACGAGAATGGATTATCTGGGCCTGGGCCTTGGGGCAGCTTCCCTGATCGGAAAAAAACGGTTTACCAATACCAATATCATGGAAGAATATCTGAATCATTCCCGAGATCTTACCGGAATCCGCAAAGATGTGGAAATATTAGAGAAAAAAGATGAGATGGGTGAATTTATGTTTCTGGGACTTCGGATGACAGAAGGTGTGTCAGAAGAAGAGTTTCAGGAATATTTTCACGTGTCTGTAGAAAAGATATATGGAAGAGTGATAGAAAAATATATCCGACAGGGATTGCTGGAAAAAAGAAATGGCAGGATTTTCCTCACCAGGAGAGGGATTCATGTAAGCAATGCAGTGATGGCAGATTTTTTGCTGTAAAAGGACTTGACGAACACCTGTTCGCGTGATATCCTTTTGAAAAAGAAAGTTAATTTGTACGTCAGATAGATTGGAGGAACAAATGGCAGCAGAGAATAAGAAACAGTTTATCAGAATCAGGGGAGCAAATGAGAATAATCTTAAGAATCTCAGTGTGGATATTCCCAGAGATAAGTTTGTAGTTCTTACCGGACTAAGTGGTTCAGGAAAGTCCTCCCTGGCCTTTGATACCATATATGCAGAAGGACAGCGGCGGTACATGGAGTCTCTGTCTTCCTATGCCAGACAGTTCCTTGGCCAGATGGAGAAGCCTGATGTGGAGAGTATAGAGGGGCTTCCTCCCGCGATTTCCATTGATCAGAAGTCTACCAATCGGAATCCCCGTTCTACTGTGGGTACGGTGACAGAGATTTATGACTATTTTCGTCTTTTGTATGCCAGGGTGGGGATTCCTCACTGCCCCAAATGCGGCAAGGTGATTGCCAAGCAGACCGTCGATCAGATGGTGGATCAGATCATGGAGCTTCCGGAAAGAACGAAGATCCAGCTTATGGCACCGGTTGTCCGCGGAAGGAAGGGAACTCATGTCAAGCTTTTAGATCAGGCCAGACGCAGCGGTTATGTCCGTGTGGAGATTGACGGTAATGTCTATGAGCTTTCCGAAGAGATCAAGTTGGATAAGAATATCAAGCATACCATAGCGGTTATCGTGGACCGTCTGATTGTCAAGCCTGGTATTGAGAAGAGACTTTCAGATTCCCTTGAGACAGTGCTGGAGCTTGCTGACGGACTGGCAGTTGTGGATACTATGGATGGAAATTATCTCAATTTCAGCCAGAGCTTTTCCTGTCCGGACTGTGGAATCAGTATTGATGAGATCGAGCCAAGAAGTTTTTCCTTTAATAACCCCTTTGGTGCCTGCCCGGAGTGTCTTGGACTGGGATACAAGATGGAATTTGATCCGGACCTGATGATACCGGACAGATCATTAAGCATTTCCCAGGGAGCCATTGCAGTGATGGGCTGGCAGTCCTGCACAGATAAGAATAGCTTTACCTATGCCATATTATCAGCACTTTGCAGAGAGTATGATTTCAGTCTGGATACTCCGTTTCAGGATTATCCTAAGAAGATTCAGGATATTATCCTGTACGGCACTGGCGGACATTCCGTGAAGGTTTATTACAAGGGCCAGCGTGGAGAGGGCGTATATGATGTGGCATTTCCAGGCCTGATCAAAAATGTGGAGCAGCGTTACAAGGAGACCGGCTCCGAAGCTATGAAGCAGGAATATGAGAGTTTTATGCAGATCACTCCATGTACAGCATGTAAGGGACAGAGACTGAAGAAGGAATCTCTGGCAGTGACAGTGGCAGGTAAGAATATTTATGAGGTGACCAATCTTTCCATTGATAAATTGAAGACATTTCTTGCTCAGATGGAGCTTTCTCCACAGCAGCAGCTGATCGGAAAGCAGATCCTGAAGGAGATCCGTGCCAGAGTTGGCTTCCTGGCAGATGTGGGACTGGAGTATCTTTCCCTTGGACGTGCTACCGGCACACTTTCCGGCGGAGAAGCACAGAGAATCCGGCTTGCCACGCAGATTGGCTCCGGCCTTGTGGGGGTGGCCTATATTTTGGATGAGCCCAGCATTGGCCTGCATCAGAGAGATAATGACAAGCTTCTGGGGGCATTGATGCACCTTCGAGATTTGGGAAACAGCCTGATCGTGGTGGAGCACGATGAGGATACTATGCGTGCGGCAGACTGCATTGTGGATATTGGCCCGGGAGCCGGAGAACATGGTGGAAAGCTGGTTGGAATTGGTACAGCAGAAGATCTGATGGAAAATCCGGATTCCATCACCGGTGCATATCTTTCCGGACGTCTGAAAATAGAAGTTCCTAAGGAACGTAGAAAGCCTGCTGGCTTCCTTACTATCAAAGGTGCGGCAGAGAATAATCTGAAGCACATAGATGTGGATATTCCGCTGGGAATCATGACATGCATTACCGGAGTGTCCGGTTCCGGCAAGAGTTCCCTGATCAATGAAATTTTGTATAAGCGTCTTGCCAGAGATCTGAACAGGGCCCGGGTGATTCCAGGAAAACATGATGACATATTGGGAATCCAGCAGCTGGATAAGGTGATCGCCATTGACCAGTCTCCGATCGGAAGGACGCCAAGATCCAATCCTGCCACCTATACAGGGGTATTTGACCAGATACGTGATCTTTTTGCTGCCACAGCAGATGCCAAAGCAAAAGGGTATAAAAAAGGCAGATTCAGTTTCAATGTGAAGGGCGGAAGGTGTGAGGCCTGTAGTGGAGATGGAATCATTAAGATTGAGATGCACTTCCTTCCAGATGTGTATGTTCCCTGTGAAGTCTGCAAGGGCAAGCGATATAACAGAGAGACTCTGGAAGTGAAATATAAGGACAAGAGCATCTATGATGTGCTGAATATGACGGTGGAGGAAGCATTGACCTTTTTCGAAAATATTCCTTCCATTCGCAGAAAAATCGAGACACTTTATGATGTGGGATTGTCTTATATCCGTCTGGGACAGCCCTCTACAACACTGTCTGGTGGTGAAGCTCAGCGAATCAAGCTGGCGACGGAGCTGAGTAAGCGAAGCACAGGCAAGACCATTTATATTTTGGATGAGCCTACTACAGGACTGCATTTTGCAGATGTACAGAAGCTGGTGGAGATTTTGAAACGTCTGTCTGATGGCGGCAATACTGTGGTTGTGATCGAGCACAATCTGGATGTGATCAAGACTGCGGATTATATTATTGATATCGGGCCGGAGGGCGGAGATGGCGGCGGTACCATTGTTGCAAAAGGAACACCGGAGGAGGTAGCATCAGACCCTGCTTCCTACACTGGACGTTATGTGGGGAAATATCTGAAATAACCCTCTTTGCAATTTGGGGATTTTTGTTTATAATGATGATATCAGGGGCAAAAGGTCAAAAAGCTGTTCATGCTTGCATGATAAGGCTTTTGAACTTGGGCCCCGCATGATGTCAGAGTCAGAGGATTTATTGTCTCTGATCTGTTGTTGATAAGAATGCATCCGGAGAATCTTTATTGCTCTGGGTGATGAGAAGTGTAGATAAGAAAGGGGAATTCAATGCCAGCCAGTGATATCGGAATTGACCTGGGAACCAGGAACAGTCAGGTGTATTCTACCGGACGGGGGCTTGTTCTCAGCGAGCCGTCTGTGGTGGTTTATGATAAGAATTCAGAAAAGATAAGGGCAATCGGGGAGGAAGCACGTCAGATGACCGGTCATGTGACTTCCAGCATGGAAGTGATCCGGCCTATTCGTCAGGGTGTGATCGTAGACTATATTGTAATGGAGAAAATGCTGAAATATTTTATCTCCAAAGCAATGGGAAGACATGCTTTTCGAAAGCCCAGAATCAGCATCTGTATTCCGAGTGGAACTACAGAAATTGAGAGAAAAGCTGTGGAAGAAGCTACTTATCAGGCAGGTGCAAGGGAAGTATTTCTTGTAGAAGAGCCTATTGCAGCAGCTATTGGAGCCGGAATTGATGTGACCAAGCCATTTGGAAGCCTTGTGGTGGACATCGGAGGGGGTACCACAGATGTTGCGGTAATTTCCATGGCTGGATCTGTGGTTTCCACTTCCATTAAAGTTGCCGGAGATAATTTTGACCAGGCTATTATGAGTTATGTGAGAAAGAATCACAGTCTTTTTATCGGAGAAGAGGCTGCTGAGAATATTAAGATCAAGATTGGTACCGCATGCCAGGAAAATACTCCCAGAACGCTGGAAGTAAAGGGCCGAAATGTGATCACCGGTCTTCCGAAGGTGGTTACTCTGACTTCAGAGGAAATCAGAATCGCACTGAAGGATGCTACCAATCAGATCGTAGATGCAGTTCATGGTGTGTTGGAGAAGACTCCGCCGGAACTGGCAGCAGATATTGTGGATCGGGGAATTGTGCTTACAGGCGGAGGCGCATTACTCCATGGAATGGATACTCTGATCGAGCAGAAAACCGGAGTCAGCACACTGACTGTGCAGGATGCCACAGTAGCTGTTGTAGTTGGAACCGGAAAATATGCAGAAGTATTGGCTAAAATGGATGAATAAATGAAATTAGTGTAGGGTACTGCTTCGGCAGTGCCCTTTGTAAGTCCCATGTATGACGGACAGTTTTACTGTAAGTAATGTGTGAAGAAGTGAGGACAGGATCGATTACAGCAGGAGAAGAGCGGATGAGTGAAAAGGTTACAGGATATATAGACCATGTAATATTTCGAAATGAGGAAAATGGATATACGGTGCTGGTAATAAAAATTTCCGGCTCAGAAGAAGAACTGACCTGTGTGGGGACTTTTCCGGATATCACGCAGGGGGTGACAATTGAGGCAGAGGGACAATTTTCTCAGCATCATATGTATGGAAAGCAGTTTCAGATTCAATCTTACGTGGAGAAAATGCCAGAAGACACCCTGGCGATGGAGCGATACCTGGGCTCTGGTGCGATCAAAGGGGTAGGAGCAGCTCTCGCCGCCAGAATCGTAAAATATTTTGGTGACGATACCCTGAGAATTGTGGAAGAAGAACCGGAGCGCCTGGCAGAGGTAAAGGGAATCAGTGAAAAAAAGGCACGGGAGATCGCAGCTCAGGTTACGGAAAAGGCAGATATGCGAAAAGCTATGATGTTTTTGCAAAAATATGGAATTTCCCTGAATCTTGGGGCAAAGATATATCAGAAATATGGTCAGTCTGTATACAGCGTCCTTCAGGAAAATCCCTATCGTCTGGCAGATGATATCACTGGTGTGGGATTCAAAATTGCAGATACTATCGCTTCACGTATCGGAATTCATGCAGATTCAGATTACAGGATCCGAAGCGGTATGCTGTATACTCTTTTGCAGGCATCGGCAGATGGACATGTTTATCTTCCGAAAGAGGAGCTTTTTACAAGAGCCATGCAGCTTTTGCAGGTGGATGTTTCCTATATGGAGAAGCATCTGATGGATATGGCTATAGACCGAAAGCTTGTATTGAAAGAAAGAAATGGCGAGGTTCTGGTATACCCCAGCCAGTATTACCGCATCGAACTGAATACTGCCAGAATGCTTAATGAACTGAATATTCATTATCCGCAGGATGATAGTATGCTGGAAAGACGTATTGCCCAGATTGAGAAAGAGACTGGCACAGTACTGGAAGAACTTCAGAAAAGAGCGGTAAAAGAAGCAGCAGAAAACGGGCTTTTCGTACTGACAGGAGGCCCCGGTACCGGTAAAACTACTACCATCAATGCTATTATCCGATTTTTTGAAGGGGAAGGGGCGACTCTGAGACTGGCAGCGCCCACAGGAAGGGCTGCCAAGCGTATGACAGAGGCCACTGGATATGAGGCGCAGACGATTCACAGACTTTTGGAACTGAATGGTCTTCCTGATGATGACCGGGAAGCTCAGGGAATACATTTTGACAGAAATGCGGAAAATCCGTTGGATACAGATGTGATCATCATTGATGAGATGTCTATGGTGGATATTTTTTTGATCCATTCACTTTTGCTGGCAGTGACAGCCGGAACCAGGATCATCCTGGTGGGAGACGAAAATCAGCTTCCAAGTGTGGGACCTGGTAATGTGCTGCGTGACATTATAAGGAGCCGAGTGTTTCCGGTTGTGGAACTGACCAAGATTTTCCGGCAGGCTTCTCACAGTGATATTGTAGTAAACGCCCATAAGATCCATAATGGAGAACCGGTTACCCTTGACAATAAAAGCCGGGATTTCTTTTTTCTGAAAAGAGATAATGCAGATATCATCATTCGTGTAGTTATTGCACTGATCCAGGAAAAGTTACCCCGCTATGTAGATGCAAAGCCTTTTGACATACAGGTGCTGACACCTATGCGAAAGGGACTTCTTGGTGTGGAACGGCTGAATCAGGTGCTGCAGTATTACCTGAATCCACCTGATGAGAAAAAGAAGGAAAAAGAACTGGGCGAACACCTTTTTCGTGAAGGTGATAAAGTGATGCAGATCAAAAATAATTATCAGATGGAGTGGGAAGTCAGGGGAAAGTATGGAATTCCGGTAGAAGAAGGTGTTGGCGTATTTAATGGTGATATGGGAATCCTGAAATCTATTAATGAGTTTGCAGAGACAGCGGAAGTGGAATTCGAAGATGGACGGTATGCAGAGTATTCTTTTAAACAGCTGGAAGAACTGGAACTGGCTTATGCCATAACCATACATAAATCCCAGGGGTCCGAGTATCCGGCGGTGATTCTTCCCATCCTGTCGGGCCCACGGATGCTTATGAACCGTAATCTTCTTTATACCGCAGTGACAAGAGCCAGAAAATGTGTGACAGTAGTTGGCAGTGAAGAGACCTTCAGGGAGATGATCAGAAATGAAAAACAGCAGAAACGTTACAGCTCTCTTGATGTCCGTATACAGGAGTTTGCTGAACCTGCTGTATCCGGCCAGATGTCCTCTGTGCCATCAGGTGTTGAAGGACTCGCGTGAACTGGTATGTGCCAGGTGCGCAGATCAGATAAAGCCTGTATCAGGCCCCAGATGTTTCAAATGTGGAAAGCCCGTAAGGGAGAATGAAGAGTACTGCAGGGATTGCACAGAACATCCGGGAGTCTACAGACAGGGACGGGGTATCTTTTTATATGATGACCAGATGAAAGCCTCAGTTATGCGCTTTAAATATTCCGGATGCAGAGAATATGGCCGTTTTTATGGGAAAGCCATGTATCACTATGGATTCTCTGATTTACAAAGATGGAGGCCGGATGTCCTGGTACCGATTCCAATGTACTGGAAAAAGCAGAGAATGCGTGGATACAATCAGGCAGAGGTTCTGGCATGTGTATTGTCCGGGTACTCAGGTATCCCCACAGACAGTACCCTGTTGAAGAAAAATCATTCCACAAAATCACAGAAAAAGTTGGATGCACTTCAACGGAAAAGAAATCTGAAAGATGCATTTTCTGTAACCAAAAGTGTCATTGGAAAGCGTATTTTGCTGGTTGATGATGTATATACTACTGGGAGTACTATAGATGCTGCCGCTCAGGCTCTTCTGGAAAAAGGAGCTGCTGAAATATTCTTTCTTACCCTGTGTATTGGAAGTAACAGGTAAAAAAGTGCTTTTCATGCTTCTGGATATATGGTACAATCATCCTGTATGATTATGACTAATTTGCAATGCATAAGGAGTCCTTTATGATAAACGAAGAAAAAGTAAAGATAATGAACAGGCTTGCCATGTATGAGAAGGTTGAGGGAAGAAAGTATCTTCCGGTAAGCAAGTATTACAGAAGTGACTATATTGGACTGGCACTTATTAAGAATTTTTTTCTTGTAACGATCGGATATGGTCTGATATTGGCTGTGGCAGCTGCTTATAATCTGGAATATCTTCTGGATAATATTCACAAGATGAACCTGATCACATTGGGAATCGGGATTCTGGCAGGGTATCTGGTCATTCTGGTGTTCTATTCGGTGCTGACTTATATTCAGTACACCGTGAAATATCACAGAGCCAAGAAGAGCGTGAAGAAATACTACAGTGAACTGACCAGACTGGAGAAAATATACAGTCGTGAAGAGAAGAAATTCGCAGGACGTGAAATGTCAGGAGGATACAGAAAATGACAGCATTACTTGAATTAAAGCAGAAGATAAAAGGGGTGTATGGACAATACGAGATGTATTTCCTGCCTGTGCTGAAGTTTATACTGGCAATGGTTTATTTTGTATGGATCAATGCAAATATGGGATATATGTCACAGCTTGATAATATATTTCTGGTTGTGATCCTTGCCCTGATCTGTTCCATATTGCCCTCTGCAGCTATGATGTACGTGGGATTTGTGCTGATACTGGGACACAGTTATGCACTTGGAATAGAAGTGGCTGGGTTTATGCTGGTACTGATCCTGCTTATGCTGATCTTTTTCCTGAGATTCAGCGGCGGACAGAATGTGACATTTGTTTTCACACCACTGTCGTTTGGTTTCAGTATTCCGGCACTGCTTCCCATTGGAGCAGGACTTTTGGGAACATCCCTGTCAGCTATTCCGGCAGCTTGTGGAACCGTTATGTATTATTTTATACGTTTCTTACGTGCTCAGTCTTCAATCCTGACCAATACTGAGCTGGAAATGACAGATAAACTTCAGATTATGGCAGATGGACTTGTGCAGAATTGGGGAATGTGGATTACTCTGGTTACATTTGTGGCTGTTACATTGCTGGTGAATCTTATTCGCACACGCGCATTTGATCATGCCTGGAGAATTTCCATTATTGCAGGTGGTGTAGCCTATGTGTTCATCATGCTGGTTGGAAGCTTTTGCTTGAATCTCAATGCGACTGTAGCAATGGTACCGCTTCTGATCTGCACGTTTATTGCAGTTCTCCTTGCTCTGGTGCTGGAATTCTTTGTGTTTGGTGGAGATTACAGCAGAGCAGAGCGGTTGGAGTATGATGATGACGAGTATTTCTACTATGTAAAGGCTGTCCCGAAGGCTTCTGTTGCCACATCAGAGCGAAGCATCAAGAAGATCAATGCCGAGCCGATCCGTGAGGAGCGGAAATCAGAGGAAAATTCCGGAACCTATGCAAATCCTATTTTCCGCGGCGATGAACGTCCGAAGAAAAAGAAATCTGCCAGCGTACCTGCAAGGGAGTCTGTACCAGTGCAGAGACCGACAGGTAAAGATGTAGATTTTGAGAAGAAACTCGAGGAGTCTCTTAAGGATCTGTAGACATGGCTGTACTAGTTGCCATCGAGGGATTTTCATAGAAAAAGGGAATGTTTGCCTATGCAGACATTATCAAATTAGAAAGGAGTACGATCATGCAGAATATTGCAGTCACATTATCTGGGTATCTTTCCAAGCTTTCTCTGCCGAACCTGGGAATCACGGATGTATTGGAAATCGCTTTGATTTCATTCTTTATCTACCAGTTTATCGTATGGATCAAGTTTACCCGTGCATATACTCTGCTTAAGGGAATTCTGTTCGTATTACTTTTTATTTTATTTGCATATATTCTCAAAATGAATACGATCCTCTGGATCATTAAAAATCTTTCGACGATATTGCTCACAAGCGTTGTGGTTATTTTTCAGCCAGAGCTTCGTAAAATGCTGGAACAGTTGGGACAGAAAAAAATCATGACAACCTTTTTTCCTCTGGATGCAGGAAAAGAGGTCAAAGAGCGTTTTACAGATAAGACTGTAAATGAGCTGGTGAAAGCATGCTTTGACATGGGTGAGGTAAAGACCGGGGCGCTGATCGTGATTGAGCAAAATATAAGGCTCAATGAATATGAGCGTACAGGCATCAATGTAGATGCTGTTCTTACCAGCCAGCTTCTGATCAATATTTTTGAGCATAATACACCGCTTCATGACGGAGCAGTACTGGTGCGGGGAAATCGTATTGTAGCAGCTACCTGTTATCTGCCGCTTTCAGATAACATGGAGTTAAGCAAACAGCTTGGAACCCGTCACAGAGCGGGTGTGGGAATCAGTGAAGTGAGTGATTCGCTGACAATCATCGTTTCTGAGGAAACCGGACAGGTTTCTGTGGCAGAAAATGGCAAACTGAGCAGAGGACTTACAAGTGCAGAACTTCGAGCTGCTCTTGTAAAAGCCCAGAACAAGAAAGTGATCAATAACAGTAAACTGCGCCATTTGCTGAAAGGAAGAATGAGACGTGAAGAAAACAAAGCTGACTAAAAATATTTCCTTAAAGATCATGTCCGTGCTGATCGGATTTATGATCTGGTTTATAGTGGTAAATGTTGACAATCCCATCTCATCAAAGAGTATTACCATAGCAGGCGATAAGGTGGAACTGCAGAATACCGCCTATGTGGACAGTGCCAATATGATGTGTATGCAGGACGATAATCCGGAACCTGTCAGAGTTACGATCACAGGTGAACGCAGGCTTCTGACCAGGATCACCCAGGCAAATATCACACTGACAGCAGATTTGCAGCAGGCAGGAAGTCTGGACACAAATCCTGTTATGGTACCAATCACAGCGTCCTGTCCGGGAATCAGTCCGGAGAATATCAAAGTTACCCCTCAATACCTCAGTGTCAGGCTGGAAGAGAAGGTTACACAGGAATACCTGGTCAATGTAAACTATGGCTCCAGTGTTCCGGGAAAAGGCTATGAGGTCGGTTCCCAGACTGCCAGTCCGGAGAAAGTGAAGATTACAGGCCCAAAATCTCTTGTGAATAAAATAGACAAAGTAAATGCTACTGTTGACGTAAATGGAAAGACGAAGGATTTTACAGAAGAGGCAGATCTGAGTGTTATTGATAAGAATCAGGACAGTCTGGCAGGCAGAATGTCTTATCTTACCATTGATAATACCAAGGTTGTGGTAACTACAAAGTTCTGGAAAATCCGTACAGAAGTGAATATTGGTGCCAATTATGTGGGAACTCCGGCAGAAGGGTATCAGGTGGAGAGTGTTACCACAGTTCCGGATACCATAAGTATCGCCGGTACAGATGAAGCACTGGATACTCTGAAACAAAATGACAATACTCTCTGGATTGACAGTTCAGATATTGATATCACAGGTGAGACTTCGGATATTGAGAAGAAAGTCAGTCTGAAAGATGTGCTTCCGGAAGATACGAAGCTGACCAATGGCACCAGCGAGGATGTGTGGGTCAAAGTCAGTATTTTGCCAATCGGCAGCCATTCCTATGGACTTCCTTCCAATCAGGTGACTGTTGAGGATCTGGGGGATAATCTTCTGGTGACATTTGGCACAGATAAGATTGAAATCCGTGTGAAAGCCACAGACAGCAGCCTGGATGACTTTGACATTGATAAGGTAAAAGCATCTGTCAGTTTGAAGAATATGAGTGTTGGAAGTTATCAGATTCCGGTAACGGTGAAGCTTCCCAAGGGATATGAACTTCTTGACGATGTTTTTGCGGATGTGACCATATCTGAAGTTTCAAATACTACAGATAATAATGAATAAAGGAGAGGAAGTATGGTCAGCGGGAAAGTACAGGTTAATAATCCATCAGGACTTCATTTGCGCCCGGCAGGGATTCTCTGCAAGGAAGCAATGAAATATAAATCACTTATAACTTTTCAATACGGCAGAGAGGATGGTTCTACTGCCAATGCGAAAAGTGTACTCAGTGTTTTGGGAGCCTGCGTAAAATGCGGAGATCAGATTCAGATATTCTGTGAAGGAATTGATGAAGAGGAAGCGCTGAAGAATCTGATCGCAGTGATTGAAGCCGGTCTTGGAGAATAAGAGTATACAAGTTCAGGAGGAGTAAAATTGAAAAAGCGAGTAGTAGCAGTGGTCCTTGGAATAATGCTGAGTTTATCCATGGGACTGGAAGCAGGTGCAGCAGCATTGGAAGCTGGTTTTGAAGATGGCTTTGCTGCGGAACAGGAGATGGTGCCAGACGAGTCAGAAACACCGGAAAGTACTGATAGTTCCAGTGAAAACGAGGACAATCAGGAAGCGGATGCTGATTCAGCAGGAGAGCAGGAAACAGAAACTCCTGCAGAGGAAGATTCTGCAGAAGATTTTGCAGATGGTTTTATTTCAGATGCAGACACGGATACTGTACAGTCAGATGATTTTGAGGCAGATCCGGAAGTGACCGTACCAGTGGAAGTGCCTGAGGAACAGGCAAACACTACAGGATCAGTCTTTGAGTGGAATGAATGGGAAAAAGCGGAGAATGGCAAATATCGTCTTCGCAAAAAAAGCACAGTTACAACCTTAAGTGCAGAAAGTACAGCAGCGGTAGGAGCAGCAGAAACCCAGGAAGCAGCAGACAATACAGAAGTTACAGATAATTCAGAAGTTACAGACGATACAGAAGTTACAGATGAAATCCAGCAGGCAGATGCTGCACCTCAGTATTATACCCTGGCAGATGGAATTGTGGAGATCACCACACATAGTGCCAAGGGAATCAACCATACTGGAAAATATCTGTTTGATGCAGATGGATATCTGGTAACGGGAATCGGAACCACCAGCAGCGGTGAATTTTATTTCACAGCAGCAGAGGAAGCACAGGCTTACAACGAATATAAGGGAGAGACCATTGCACTTGAGCCGTGGACATCTACTTATGGACAGCTGAAGAAAGATTTCTGGTTCTGGAATGAGAAGGATGGTACCTTCCGCTATTTCGGAAATGATGGAAAGAAAGTTACAGTTCCACAGCTGGCAGCTCTTGCTCAGTCACAGAATACATACACTGGATACTATAAGATCAATGATCACTATTACTGCCTGGACGATAACGGAAAGCCCAGAACAGGCAGCGTGACATTGACAGTAAAGGGCGTTTCAGCTGAGTATTATTTTGAACCTGCGGAAGATGAGAATGGTATTCCAGGACGTATGTTCCGCGATGGCTGGAAAGTATTTGCTACTGCAAAGGGTGAGCAGTGGAAATATTATGATTCCGGAGAACTGAATTCCGCTAAAATTGGACAGCTCCTGGTTCATGGAGTGATCACTACAGATCTGGATGGAAGAAAAGACAGTCAGAAGACATACCTTATTGATAAAAACGGTTACCTTCTCAAGAATAAGATGCAGATTGCATCAGATAAAAAGTACTATTTCACAGACAAGAATGGTGCTGTTTATAAAAATCAGATCGTTACATATAAGAAAAAACAGTATTATGTAACAGAGTCCGGTGCAAAGGCCACCTGGAAAAAATGCTGGCATCGCTGTCCGGGAGCTGGCAACAGAATGTATTATTTTGGCTCTAAGCCAGGACGCATTGTGAAGAAGACCGGCTGGCAGAAAGTTACCAAGTCAAATGGCAAGTTCTATGGCTGGTTCCTGTTTAACAAATATGGAAATCATTATTCCAACAAAAAAAGAGGCAGCTATTATTTCAAGGCAGATGGTCGTCTTGCCAGTGGAATTACCGTAATTAATGGAAAGAGTTATTTTTATACTCCATCTTCCTCCAAGACCAGAAATGGTAAGCTTGTGAAGAAAAAAATGTTTACCTACAAGGGCAAGACCTATTATGCAGGCCGCGATGGTGCATTGCGTAAAACTGGCTGGCAGTATATTGATGGAGACTGGTATTACTTCAAGAATATGAACATTGTGAAGAATGCCTTTGTAAAGAAGAATGGAAAGTATGGCTATGTAGACAGTACAGGCAGATTCACTACTGGCTGGGTGATCGTAAATGACGCTCAGAACCTGGTACGTTATATCAATCCGGACGCAAAGGGCTTTGTAAAGAATACTTCCAAGCGGATCAACGGAAAATTGTACTACTTTGACAAAAATGGTTACAGGATTAATGACCTTACAAGCAAATATAAGGGACCATATACAGTGGAGGTAGACCGTATAAATGGTGTTATGACTGTATATGCAGATTCTGCAAGAACCATTCCGGTAAAGACAATCCGTGTTTCAGTAGGTAATCCTGGAACAGATACTCCTACAGGAAGCTATACACTTACCAGCTATAGCAGATGGCAGCCACTTATGGGACCATCCTGGGGTCAGTATGGTACACATGTAGACGGAGCCGGACAGGGAGGAATCTTTGTACACTCTATCGCATGCGGTGCTGCAAACAGCTATAACCTTCCGGTTAGTGCTTATTACAGACTGGGAAGCCCGGCTTCCCATGGATGCATCCGTACCTGTGTGGCTGATGCAAAATGGGTATATGAGCATTGCAATGGTTCCAGAATCTATATCTTTGACGGAACCTACAAATCAAATGAATGCTTTAAGGGACCTCTCGGAAGAAGAGCCATCACACCTTTGAAAGGAACAAAGAACGGAGGCTACTACGATCCTACAGATCCGGCAGCATAATAAAATGATTTCTAAAATCCCCTTCTAAATAAAATGGAAGGGGATTTTTTTGACTGTAAATGGAAAAGCATTGCAAAGCAGGGATAGTTTCAAGATTTTATTGTTTCGTAGAATAACATTGAAATTTCATAATGGAAACTGTATAATAAGTAAGTAACACATTTTTAACATTCTTATGGGGAAAGACAGCCTTGTACAGGCTGATCAGGAGGGAAAGATGAAAAGATGGAAGAAATGGCTGTCAGCCGGGTTACTGACAGTAATGATAGGGGCTGGAATTGCTACAGGCAGTGTGTCTGATACATACGCTCAGAATATGCCTTATGACAGAAGTGATAATGTGGCACCTGAGGAACTTGTACCACAGGTTGGTGACTCGTCTTCTAAAAAAATAAATAAAAATGCATGGAAAAAGATTGATGGTGTCTGCTATAATGGCAGCGGAAAGAAAATAGAGGGAGCCATTACCAGAGGAATTGACGTGTCTGAATGGCAGGGAAAGATCGACTGGCAGGCAGCAAGCAAGGACATAGATTTTACTTTTATCCGCATTGCCCACAGCACCACACATCTGGATTATACCTATGACTATAATATAACAGAGGCAGAAGCAGCAGGCGTTCCCGCAGGAACTTATGTATACAGTACTGCCACTACCAATGCCCAGGCACTGGCAGAAGCTCAGCTTGCTATCCGTAAAATGCAGGGACATAAGATTTCCTATCCGGTGGCTTTTGACCTGGAAGATGAACCAACTATGGGAAAATGCTCCCCTACCGAAATCTCCAAGATGGCACTCACATTCTGCGATGAGATCAAGAAAGCTGGATATACGCCGATTCTGTATATGAATCTGAACTGGTACAATAATTATATTGACTGGAGCGTTTTAGAAGGATCAGGACTGGATGTCTGGATCGCATGCTATGGTGATACCATTCTTGCGCCCAGTACAGATAAGTACAGATATACCATCTGGCAGTGTACTGCCGGAGATGAAGTTCCAGGTATGAATCCTACCAAGAAGCTGATCAGCGGAGTGGGAGATTACAATAACGTAGATCTGAACTTTGGTTTTGTAGACTATACCACACGTATCGCGCCAAGATGGAACTCGTTGGCCAGCTACACTCCGGCTACTAAGCCGCTGTATGCTGATTCCAGACATGGCTGGGTGACCAGCAATGGCAAGAAATACTATTATGCCAATGGAGAAAAGGTTACCGGCTGGAGAAAAATCAGTGGAAAATACTATTATTTCAGCGAGACCGATGGCCAGTTATACAAGAGCCGTCTGGTGGTGTCAGATGGAACAGCCTATTATGTGGATAAAAAAGGTGTCCGGGTAAAGGATAAGCTTGTCACCAGGAAAAAGAAGACCTATTATCTTGGCACAGATGGAAAAGCCCTCACAGGAGTGAGAAAGATAAACGGCAAATATTATTACTTCAGCCCGCAGACTTTTGCAATGCAGAAGAATTATAAATATGTCACTCCCAAAAAGGCCATCTACTATTTTGATGCAAATGGTGTCAGAGTTAAGAATCAGTTTGTTGCGATCAAAGAGAATGGAAAATCCCATGTATATTATTTTGGAAGAAATGGGAAGGCAGTAAAAGGCTGGAAAACCATCCGTGGAAAAAAATACTATTTCTATGGTGGAAAGGGTAGTATGGCCGGAGTGCGGGCACAGCGCACCACTTTGACCAGTTCAAATGGAACTGTATCTGTATTTAATAAATATGGAGTATGCACTAAGCAATACAAAAAATAAATATAAAAATTGATAAGAGGAGTATTAAAATGGGAAAAATTAAAGTAACAAACTGTGATGATATCGAAGGACTGAAAGTAATCGAACCTACTGTATTTGGAGATTCCAGAGGCTATTTTATGGAGACATATAATTACAATGATTTCAAAGAAGCCGGAATTGATGTGGAATTTGTGCAGGACAATCAGTCCAGTTCCAGATACGGTGTGCTTCGCGGGCTTCATTTTCAGTTAAACTATCCGCAGGATAAGCTTGTCCGCGTGGTAAACGGAGAGGTATTTGACGTTGCAGTAGACCTGCGCGAAGGCTCTAAGACCTATGGAAAATGGTATGGAGTGGTTCTCTCTGCGGAAAATAAGAAACAGTTTTTTATTCCAAAGGGATTTGCGCATGGTTTTCTGGTGCTGTCTGAGAATGCAGAGTTTACTTATAAATGTTCTGATTTTTATCATCCAAATGATGAGGGCGGTCTGATCTGGAATGACCCGGATATCGGTGTAAAATGGCCTATTCCGGAAGGCATGGAGCTGATTTTTTCTGATAAGGATCAGAAATGGGGAAGCTTTAAGGAACTTCAGAGATAGGAGACTGTAAATGCAGAATACGATTTTTTCCCTGCCGGCGGATTTGTATAAAAACCGCCGGCTGGTTATGAAACTGGCTAAAAATGACTTTAAAACCAGATATGCCGGATCCTATTTTGGTACCTTCTGGGCATTTGTCCAGCCAGTTGTGACAATTTTGGTATACTGGTTTGTTTTCTCTGTGGGCTTCCGCTCCAATACTGACGAGCTGGGAGTCCCCTTTGTGCTTTATCTGGTTGCGGGAATTGTTCCGTGGTTTTTCTTTTCAGATGCACTTTCCGGAGGTACCAATGCACTGCTGGAATATAATTATCTTGTAAAAAAAGTGGTTTTTAATATCAGCGTGCTGCCAGTGGTTAAGATTATTTCCGCATTATTTGTACATGGCTTTTTTATCATGCTGGCAATTATCCTGTACATGTTTAACGGAAGATTCCCAGACTGGTATTATCTGGAAATTCTGTATTACAGTGCATGTACCTTCTTTCTTGTGCTTGGACTGTGTTATGCCACAAGTGCTATTGTGGTACTGTTCCGTGACCTGAGCCAGATGATTTCCATAGCTTTGCAGGTAGGCGTATGGCTTACTCCGATCATGTGGGTGGCAGAGAGCATGATTGGTACAGACAGACTTCTGTACAAGATCCTTCAGTTGAATCCTATGTTCTACATTGTATCCGGTTACAGAGATGCATTTATAATCAAAAGATGGTTCTTTGAAAGACCTGTTTGGACTTTGTATTTCTGGGGAGTTGCTATTATCTGTTTTATATTTGGAAACTGGGTATTCAAGCGATTACGTGTTCATTTTGCAGATGTTCTGTAGAGAATATTTGAAAAATCAGCAGAGAATATTATGAGAAACACAAGAAAGGAAATATTGTGGAAAGTAAGAATGCCATTGAAATAAGAAATCTGTCGAAAATGTATAAGCTGTATAACAAACCTTCTGACAGACTGAGGGATTCCCTTGGACTTAGCAGAAAGAAGCGTTACAAAGAGCATTATGCGCTGCAAAACATAAATTTTGATATACATGAAGGGGAATGTGTGGGCATCATTGGAACCAATGGGTCCGGAAAGTCCACAATTCTGAAAATCATTACTGGTGTACTGTCACCTACGGAAGGTACTGTTACGGTAAACGGCCGTATTTCCGCACTCCTGGAGTTGGGAGCTGGATTCAATCCTGAGTATTCCGGAATGGAAAATATTTATCTGAATGGTACCATGCTGGGCTTTTCAGAAGAAGAAATTGATTCCAGACTGGATGAAATCCTCAGTTTTGCAGATATTGGAGATTTTGTGAACCAGCCGGTAAAAACCTATTCCAGCGGAATGTTCGTGCGTCTCGCATTTGCAGTGGCCATTAACATTGATCCGGAAATTCTTGTGGTAGATGAGGCTCTTTCTGTAGGGGATGTTTTTTTTCAGTCCAAGTGTTATCACAAGTTTGAGGAATTTAAAAAACAGGGAAAAACCATTTTATTTGTAAGCCACGATTTGGGAAGTGTTTCCAAATACTGTGACAGGGTGATTCTTCTGAATCAGGGAGAAATGCTGGATGAAGGTACTCCTAAGGCAATGGTGGATATGTATAAGCAGCTTCTGGTTCACCAGGATCCTGTGAAGCAGGCAGAGAATACAGAACCTGAGGGAAATTGGAAAGACGGTTTCCAGGTGAATCCCAATACGTTGGAGTATGGAGAAAAACAGGCCGAGATCAGGGATTTTGTGGTAGTGGATTCCAGTGGCCGCCATACCAACACCATTGAAAAAGGTTCGGAGTTTGAGATTAAAATGCGGCTCCATTTTAATGAAAGTATACAGCAGCCCATTGCCGCATTTACCATAAAGAATATTCAGGGAACGGAGATTACCGGAACCAATACCATGTATGAGGGAATCAATATAGAGCATCCGGATGCAGGAAGAGAGTGTGTGGTTACCTTTCGGCAGAAGATGGATCTGCAGGGTGGGGAATATCTGATTTCCTTTGGCTGTACAGGATATCGAAATGGCGATTTTACAGTATTCCATCGTCTGTATGATGCTTGCAATGTGACTGTAGTATCTGCAAAAAATACAGTAGGATTTTTCGATATGAATTCTGTGGTGTCAGTGGAGGAAAAATAAAAGATGCAGGAAAAAATCGGAAAAGTAACGTTAGATTACGAGTTTTATCCAGGCAGGGATCTCTATAGCGACGGGCCAGTAGAAGAGGAACTTCTGGAAATTGCAAAAAATTATAAAGAAGAAGAACTGAATCAGGTCATAGCGAAGAAAAACAGCTGGCCGATTCTCTATCATTTTTCCCATATCCGGCAGAATATTCTGGAGTGGCTTCCCATTACAAAGCAGGATAAAGTACTGGAAATCGGGTCTGGCTGTGGTCCGATAACCGGAGTCCTTGCCCGAAAAGCCAAAAGTGTGGATTGCATTGACCTGTCAAAAATGCGTAGCACTATCAATGCCTATCGAAACCGTGAATGTGATAATGTAAAGATCATGGTGGGGAATTTTCAGGATATTGAGGGCAGCCTCAGGGAAAAATACGATTATATTACACTGATTGGAGTTTTTGAATATTCCGAAGGGTATATAGGAACGGAGCAGCCATACGTGGAGATGCTGCGCCGGATCGCAGGACATCTTGCACCTGGGGGAAAACTGGTGATTGCCATTGAGAACCGACTTGGCCTGAAATACTGGGCCGGATGTACCGAGGATCATGTTGGAAAATATTTTGAGGGCCTGGAAAATTATCCGGATACCAAGGGCGTTAGAACCTTTTCAAGAAAGGAACTGCAGGATCTGGTTGCAGCAGCCGGGAATTTTAAAACTACTTTCTATTATCCTTATCCGGATTACAAATTTCCAATGACCATTTATTCTGATAAACGACTGCCCCAAAAAGGGGAATTAAAGGATAATTTTTGTAATTTTGACAGATACAGGATACAGCTGTTCAATGAGTCAAGAGTGTATGACTCACTGGTGGATGCCGGTCTTTTTCCGGAATTTTCCAATTCATTTCTGTTACTTGTGGAAAGGAACGAGAACTAATGGGGGAGATCATTTTCAGCAAATATTCCAATGAAAGAAGCCGTTGTTTTGCTATACGCACAGATATCCTTGAGGAAAAAGATGAAAAGTGGGTGGAAAAAACAGCGCTATATCCGGAAGGACAGGAACATGTAAAAAATATTCCTTTGTGGAGCCACAAGCTGAATGAGCTTTGCAGTGAAATCTCTTTTTGCGCAAATAAATGTGAGCAGATAGAAAATGGTATCCGTTTGGAGTATATAGAAGCCAGGAGTCTTGGAGAGTACCTGGATTCCCTTCTTGGAAAAGGCCGGATAGAGGAGGCGCAGCATGAGCTTATGAAGTATCTGCAGCAGGTAAAAAGGATATACAGCCATAAGCCATTTACTATGACCGAAGATTTTGAAAAAGTTTTTGGAAAAGTAGAGCTTCCGGAGAACCTGACCTGCGCGGATATTACAGATATTGATATGATCTGTGATAATATTATGCTTACAGACCCCATCACCATAGTAGATTATGAATGGACATTTGCATTTCCGGTTCCATGTGAATTTGTTCTTTACAGGATCATTCATTACTATGTTCAGACGCATAAAACATTGCGTACTGCAGTTGGAGAAGAAATGCTGTATGAGAAATTTGGCATTACAGAGGAACAAAGGAAAGGCTTCGTCCGCATGGAAGAAGGATTTCAGAAATATATCACAGGAAAGCATATTCCCATGAGGGAGATGTTTGCAGATATGACACCTGGTACGATGGTCTTTTGCAACCCAAATGGAAGTACTCTTCAGGTGTTCTTTGGCAATTGGGCAGAGGGATATCAGGAGCAGAACTCTGTAAGAAGAGCAATTGAGGGAAATATGGTAAACTGTGAGATTGATCTGCCAAAATGCTGCGAAATACTTCGGATCGATCCAGGGGATGAACCCTGCGCAGTCCACATAAAAGAGATGAAATTTGATGGCCAGCCAGCCTCTCTGGAGAATGTGACAGTACCCCAGGGAGTGATCTCAGGTGACTGGGTATTTATCTCGAAATATGATCCGTTTATTACGGACATTCCTGTGCCAAAGGGGGCCAGGAAGCTTGGCCTGAAGTGGGAGATACATCCAGAGAATCAGGATATGCTGACCGGCATATGTGATATGGGAATGAAGAATTCAAACAGATTTCACATTCCCAATATATACAAAAAGGTGGCAAAAAAGAAAGGAAAATAGCATGAGCCAAAAAGTACTGCTGGTAGAAAAAGAGCGTTTCCTTCTGAACGACAGCAGAAAATACAGAATTACCGGTGTGATTTCAGAAAAGACTTCCATAGAAGGTTTTCTGGATGGAGAGACCATACCGGTATCTGTGAAAAATAAAACAACGCTGAGCCTTACGGAGAGGGCAATTGACGAACAGTTTTCCGGAGGAATATGGGTGGAAGTTACACTTACTCTGCCGGAAAATCTGGAGACTCACAAACATCTGGAACTTTATGCAGTTTCCGGGAAAGACAGGCGCCTGTGGTACAGGGCCAAGGTACAGGAGCTTTTGAAAAAACAGGGAAAACCACAGTTTTTCCTGGATGAGGAAAAGGTACTGCGAGGGCAGAATGTGGTGGTGATTTCCGGATGGGCAGTGGCCAGAACTCCGGTGCAGATTTACTTGTGTGATGAAAATAAGCAGCCCCTTGATGTAAAGGTCAAAAGAAGCACCAGATTGGATGTGGTGGAGCTGTACAGTGAATGCCAGGTGGAAAAAGATTGTGGATTTTCCATGCATGTGGAATATCCATCTGGAAAGAAGCTGTACCTGGTGATAAAAGATCAGGAAGGCTGTAAATCTGTGTATAAGATCGGAACCTCCCAGGGTGAGATATTTATGGGAAAGGCCAGTACCTATGGAAAAAAGGCAGCTGCCTATTATCGAACTCATGGTATTTCCTCTCTGGCGAAAAAATCCATACAAAAGATCCATGAAATTCAGCAGGGAAAAGGTCAGTATGGTACCTGGCTTAAGGAAAACAAAGTGACCAGACAGGAACTGAAGCAACAGAGGAACACCACTTTTCCGGAAGATATCCGGATCAGTATTGTGGTACCTTTGTATAAAACGGATAAATATCTGTTAAAAGAACTGGTGGATTCTGTGCTTGCACAGACCTATGAAAACTGGGAACTGTGCCTTTCAGATGGAAGCGGGAAGGATTCTCCAATCAGAAAAATCCTGGAAGAGTATCAGAAAAAGGATTCCAGGATCCGTGTGGTATTTCATGAAGAACAGCTGAGGATTTCCGAAAACACCAATGCCGCCATTGGGATTGCTACTGGTAATTATATTGCCTTTGCAGATCATGACGATACACTGGCAGAAGAAGCCCTGTATCAGATGGCAGCGGAAATTTCCAGACATCCTGAAGCAGAACTTTTGTATTCAGATGAAGATGTAATTGATATAAAAGGAAAGCGGCTGCTTCCCCATTTCAAGCCGGACTACAATCCGGATTATCTGTGCTGTGTGAATTATATATGCCATCTGGTAGTGGTAAAAAGAGAACTTCTTGACCGGGTTGGCCTTTTGCGAAAAGAATACGATGGCTCCCAGGACTATGATTTTCTGCTGAGATGCACGGAAAATACCCGGAATATCCGTCATGTGCCCAGGATTTTGTATCACTGGAGAAGCCATGAGGGTTCTACAGCAGGCAATCCGGATGACAAGCCATATGCTGTGATTGCCGGGGAGAAAGCTCTTTTGGCACATTATGAACGCCTTGGAATTAAGGCTGAGGTGGAATATACCGGAAACCCGGTTGTTTTCAGAACCCGTTTCGCAATAGAGGGAAATCCCAGAGTATCTATTCTGATCCCAAATAAAGATCACACAGATGATCTGGAAAAATGTATTTCCTCTATTATGGAAAAAAGTACCTGGAAAAATATTCAGATCATAGTTATTGAAAATAACAGTGAGGAAGAAAAAACTTATCGTTATTATGAAGAGGTTCAGAAGCGTTTTCCTGCAGTACAGGTAGTGGTCTGGGATGGACCGTTTAACTATTCGGCAATCAATAATTTTGGTGCAAAATATGCAGATGGAGATTTTCTTCTTCTTCTGAACAATGATACAGAAGTGATTACTCCGGACTGGCTGGAAAGTATGATGGGATACTGTCAGCGAGAGGATGTAGGTATTGTAGGCGCCAAACTTTTATATCCGGATAATACAGTACAGCATGCTGGTGTTGTGGTGGGAATCGCTGGATTTGCAGGTCATATTCTCACAGGATACGATCAGAATGCTCCTGGTTATCTATGGCGTCTGCAGACTGCCCAGGATGAAAGCGCTGTGACAGGAGCCTGCCTTATGGTAAAACGCAGTGTGTTTGATGCGTTGCAGGGACTTGACGAGAGTTTTGCTGTGGCACTGAATGATATTGATTTCTGCCTGCGTGCAAGAAACCTTGGAAAACTGGTGGTATTTACGCCGGAAGCAAGGCTTTATCATTATGAATCAAAATCAAGAGGTATGGAAAATACAGATGCAAAAAAAGCCCGTTTTCAGAAGGAAGTGGATCATTTCCGGGAACGCTATGGGGAGTTTCTGAAAGCAGGAGATCCCTACTATAATCCAAATCTCAGTATCGTACGTGGGGATTGCGCCCTGCGCATGGCTGCTGAAAAGAAGTATGAAGTGATATAAAACAGCTTTTGTGTAAAGAATGTGAATAAAAAATCTGCCTGGGATGGATGGAAATCATCCTGCCAGGCAGATTTTTTGTTTAAAAGTGGAAACGATTTTTTTTAAGGTATCAGGACTTGATGATCTTTATCATTCTCCAGAGAAGCAGGATCAGAACAAGGAGCAGACCTGCTGCGATGATAAAATAAGGAATATAAGTATGATTCTCAGAATAAGTCCGGGCAGCCTGCATATTTTGCTCACCGTTTTGGATATCTGTGTCATCCTGTGCCTCCACAACCTCCAGAGTTGCAGATCCTACAGGTGTACCGCCAAAAAGGTAAGTGCGCTGGATCTCATTGCCATTTTGGGAATCCTGGGTAGTGAGGCTGTCTGTGGATGCGCCCACCGGAAGAACGACCTCTCCACCGGAAATGATACTGAAATCACTGTCACCAAGAGAAGCAATCTGGAACTGATCAAAGCCATAATTCAGAATGGAAGCTGCATCTGGTGCAGTCTGGCCTGAGGCACCTTTGAGGACTACGCTGATCAGTGTCATGCCATTTCGCTGTGCCGCGCAGACCAGGGTACTTCCGGAAGCCTCGGTGTAGCCCTCTTTTCCGCCGATGCAGCCCTCATAGAAACCGCTGTTTCCGGTATCTGTCATGGTGAACTTGCTGGTAAGATTACGGGCAGCCGCTTTATTAGTAGCTGGAATTGTGTAACTGGTAGCTGCGGCAATGGTGCGAAATGCATCATTTTGAATGGCCGCCTGCATGATCAGAGCCATATCGTGAGCTGTGGTGTGCTGATTTTCATCTGGTAATCCGGTGGGATTGGTGAAAACAGTATTGGTACAGCCAAGGGCTGTGGCACGGTCATTCATCATCTGTACAAAGGCTTCCACAGAACCGCCGGTATGCTCTGCAATCTGAAGGGCTATATCATTGGCAGAGGCAACCATGATAGCGTACAGACACTGTTCTATGGTAAAAACCTCGTCTACCTGAGAAGCAATGCTGGCGCCGCCATCTGTCACACCGGATACCCCGGTGGCAGTCATGGTCACTTCATCGGTAAGCTGACAATTCTCCAGTGCCAGAAGACAAGTCATGATCTTGACCGTACTGCCGGGGTAAAGAACCTCGTCTGCATTTTTGGAATAGAGAATGGTATTGGTGCTGTCCTCCATCACAACAGCTGCTTCAGAAGAGATATCCGAAGCCTGGGGCCAGCCGGAAATAGAATTGGTGGCAATGGCTTGTGCTGTGTCCGAAGTGGTATCTGAGGCTTCCTCTGCAAATGCCGGAACCTGAAAAAACAGGGAGGCAGAAAGTCCAAGTGCGAGAAAACCTGCAAGTATTTTATGCTTTTTCATAACGTATAAACTCCTGTATAAAGATCATAATATCGAAAACATTATAGAGCCTGTTTTAAACATGCTTAAGTCTTCCTATTATAACATATCCTTTATTTTCTCTGTAAATTTAAAATTTATTCGCGTTTTTACCGCTATATATCATCATATCCCAAATACTACAGCAATTCAACCATTCTTTTTACAGCTTCCTTGCAAAATTGTTGCCGCAATGTTAAAATAGAAGTTATCATAAAAGCAAAGGATTTAAATATGAGCGAAAAGAATGCATCAGAGGGGCGGATCCAGTGGAGCCGTTTCTTCAAAAAACTATCTCCTTACATGATCAGGAAGGGGCTTTTGTATCTGAAGCATTACGGTCCCCGGGAATTCTGGGTGCGCCTGCATGAACGATTTGAACCGGAAGAGATTCCCTATGGTCCCTGGTACGATGCCTATGTACCGGATCAGTCGATCCTTGACAAACAGAAAAAGAAAAAATTTGCCTATGCACCATTGATCAGCATTGTGGTGCCTGCATACCGTACCCCTGAGAAATTCCTCAGACAGCTGATCGGGTCCCTTCAGGCGCAGACCTACTCCAACTGGGAGCTTTGTCTGGCAAATGGAAGTCCGGAAGATCAGACAATGGAGGCGGTTCTTGAGGAATACCGCAGCCAGGATGCCAGAGTGCGCTGGAAGGATCTGGGGGAGAATCTGGGAATTGCACAGAATACTAATGAGGCATTTTCCATGGCAAGAGGAGAATTTATAGGACTTTTGGATCATGACGATCTTCTGGCACCAAATGCATTGTATGAGATTGTAAATGCATTAAATTCCCACGAAAATGCAGATGCTGTCTATACAGATGAGGATAAGGTCACTGCGGAGCTGGATGAACACTTTCAGCCACATTTTAAGCCGGATTTCAGCCTGGATCTCCTTCGGTCCAATAATTATATCTGTCATTTTTTTGTGGTGAGAACAGCACTTGTGGAGCAGGTAGGGGGCTTTCGAAAGGAATTTGACGGAGCCCAGGATTATGATTTTATTTTCCGGTGTGTGGAACAGGCCAGAGAAGTGGTGCATGTACCGGAAATCCTCTATCATTGGCGGACACATAAGGCATCTACCGCAGATAATCCTGCCAGTAAGATGTATGCCTTTGAAGCGGGAAAGGAGGCAATTGAAGCCCACCTGGAACGAGTGGGAGTGAAGGGATGTGTCAGCCACACTCCGGATCTTGGATTTTACCGGGTAAAGTATCCGGTTCAGGGACATCCCCTGGTATCCATTATCATTCCCAATAAAGATGAAAAGGAGACTCTGGAAAATTGTCTGGAGTCCATTAAAAAGAATACTTTATACGACAATTATGAGATTATCATTGTGGAAAATAACAGCACCACAGATGAGATTTTTGAGTATTACAAAAAGCTGTCAAAAGATCCCAGGATCCATCTGATCTGTTGGAAAAAAGAGTTTAATTATTCTGCGATCAACAATTTTGGCGTGAAAAATGCCAGAGGAGAATATCTTCTGTTCCTGAATAATGACGTTACTGTGATCACGCCGGATTGGATCGGTGAGATGCTTGGTGTATGTCAGAGAAAAGAAGTGGGCATTGTAGGTGCCAAGCTGATCTATCCGGACAATACTATTCAGCATGCAGGCTGTGTGGTGGGAATCGGTGGAATCGCAGGACATATGTTTGTAGATATGCCTGCTGACAGAACAGGCTATCTGCACAAGGCATCTATTTTGCAGGATATGAGTGCAGTGACAGCTGCGTGTATGATGATGAAGCGAAGTGCTTTTGACAAAGCAGGTGGTTTCACAGAGAAGCTTTCCGTGGCATTTAATGATGTAGACCTGTGTCTGAAGATCCGAAAGGCAGGTTATCTGGTGGTTTATGATCCTTATGTGAAGCTGTATCATATGGAGTCCAAGACCAGAGGTGCGGAAAACGATGATGCCAAGATACGCAGATTTCAGTCAGAAATTGAATATATGCGCAGCAACTGGATTGATATACTGAAAAACGGGGATCCCTATTACAATAAGAATCTTTCGCTGACAAAATGGAACTATTCACTGAAACCCATTCCAGGTATGAATGGAAAAAAAGAAGACAGAAATGAGAATTAAGGAGAAATTATGCAGGAAGTATCAGTCATAATTCCCAATTATAATGGCATTGCATATCTGGACGGAGTACTTGCCAGTCTGGAGAGACAGACATGCAGGGATTTTGAGACGATTTTAGTAGATAATGGTTCAGCCGATGGAAGTGTGGCTTTTGTAACCGGAAATTACCCATGGGTACACATTGTGGAGCTGCCGGAGAATTTTGGCTTTTCAAGAGCTGTAAATGAGGGAATTTACGCATCCAGAACACCTTATGTGCTGCTTTTAAATAATGACACTGAGGTGGAGACGGATTTTGTAGAAGAGATGCTTCGGTGTATCAGACGCCATGAAAACGCATTTTCCTGCAGTGCCCGTATGGTTCGTTTTCATCAGAGGGACCGGATCGATGATGCGGGAAACTATTACTGTGCTCTGGGATGGGCTTTTGCAAGAGGAAAGGGAAAAGATATCCACTGTTTTGAAAAAGAGCAGAAAATTTTTACCTCCTGTGCCGGCGCTGCGATTTACCGGAAAAAGATATTCGAAAAGATCGGATATTTTGATGAAGAGCATTTTGCCTATCTTGAGGATATTGATGTGGGATACAGGGCAAGGATCCAGGGATATGAGAACTGGTTTGCCCCAAAGGCTGTGGTGTATCATATGGGAAGCGGAACCAGTGGTTCCAGGTACAACCAGTTTAAGACAAGATACTCTTCCAGGAACAATATTTACCTGATCTACAAAAATATGCCGTTTTTGCAGATCCTTCTGAATTTACCGTTTCTGTTAGTGGGATTTGGTCTGAAAATCCTGTTTTTTATTCAGAAAGGAATGGGAAGAGAGTATATTGCCGGTATTAAAAATGGCTTTCAGCTTTGCCACCGTGACCGGAAGGTAAAATTCCAGGTGAAAAATCTGGGACATTATATCAGGATCCAACTGGAGCTGTGGGCAAACCTGGTGCGTAGGTTTGCCAGCTGAAATGGCAGGAATCAGAGACTTTTTCAAATGCGCTCCAGGTATTTGGAACAACTCATTTATAAAAGTTTTATAAATGATGTCATAAGAATTTGTTGCAATTCTGTTATAACTATTATAAGATAGAGAAAGTTGTAAGCCTGAAAAGGCAACGTAAAGAAAACAGAGGTGGCAGAGATTGATTAAGGACAATCAGAAAAATTTCAGTCGTCTCCATGTTGTGATCGATGCCTGCGTTATTACCATATCGTATTTTTGTGCATGGGCACTGAGGTTTATAGGACCTTTTGCAGCCAGTGCAGTCAGGGCACGAAGCTTTGAACAGTATATGTCTGCCCTGATTTTTATACTGCCTGCATATTTACTGCTGTATCATGCATTTTCCCTGTATGAACCGTTGCGGATGCAGGGACGCAGACTGGTTCTTTCCAACATTGTCAAGGCAAACTCCCTTGGTATTCTGATCACTACCTTTATTTTGTATACTATTGAAGAGGGCGATATTTCCCGTTCCGTGCTTTATATGTTTTACGGAATCTGTATCTGCGCAAGCTTTGGAGCCAGAATGCTCATTTTTTACAGTCTGCGCAAGATACGTAAGCGGGGAATGAATCAGAAGCAGGTGGTGCTGGTTGGATACAGCCGGGCAGCAGAGGAGTATATAGACCGTATTATACAGAATCCTCAGTGGGGATACGTTGTCCGTGGAATCCTGGATGATAATATTCCGGCAGGGACAATGTACAAGGGGATTAAGGTAATCGGAAGAATCGCAAATCTGAATGTAATCCTGCCAGAGAACCGACTGGATGAGATTGCGATCACGCTGGGACTGAATGAATATTACAGACTGGAGGAGATTGTTGCGCTTTGCGAGAAATCAGGAGTGCATACAAAATTTATTCCGGATTATAATAAGATTATTCCCACAAAACCATATACAGAGGATATTCTGGGACTTCCGGTAATAAATATCCGTTATGTTCCGTTGAGCAATACTTTTAATTTCATGATAAAGCGTTCTATGGATATCGTGGGATCGATTATAGGAATCATTGTGTCTTCGCCGGTTATGCTGGTGATGTGCATCCTGATCAAGCTTACCTCTCCGGGTCCTCTGATCTACAGACAGGAAAGAGTGGGACTTCATAATAAGACCTTCTGGATGTACAAGTTCCGTTCCATGGAAATCCAGCCTGAAGCAGAGGAAAAGAAGGCCTGGACAGTGAAAAATGATCCCAGGGTTACAGGAATCGGCAGGTTTATGCGAAGAACCAGCATTGATGAGCTGCCACAGCTGTTTAATATTCTGAAAGGGGATATGAGCCTTGTGGGACCAAGACCTGAGAGACCATTTTTTGTGGAAAAATTCCGTGAAGAGATTCCCAGATATATGGTGAAGCATCAGGTAAGACCAGGACTCACAGGATGGGCCCAGGTAAACGGATACAGAGGGGATACCTCCATCCGTAAGAGAATCGAATATGATCTCTATTACATTGAAAACTGGACAGTAGGACTTGATATTAAGATTTTGTTTCTTACCATATTTAAGGGATTTGTGAATAAGAATGCGTATTGAGAAAGGAAAGAAAAATGGCAAAACCTGGAAAAAAGAAGAGGGCCGTTGTCTTTATTCTGGAGATTATCTGTTTGCTGGTGTTTATCGGCGGTCTGTATGTATATGGCCAGATTGACAGCCGGCTGAACAAGATTGAAACGCCACAGCTTGATGAAAGTAAGATCGTTACCAATGTGACTGCGCCTCAGATGACAGGATATACCACATATGCGTTATTCGGGATTGACAAGCGTTCCAAAAACACAGAGCTGGATGCGCAGAACAGTGATACGATCATCATTGCCAGTATCAATAATGATACAAAGGAGGTAAAGCTGGTATCTGTATACAGAGATACTCTGCTGAATATTGGAAACGATACCTACACCAAGGCAAATGCAGCTTATGCATATGGTGGGCCGGAGCAGGCGATTTCCATGCTGAATACTATGTTGGATCTGAATATCACAGAGTATGCCACCGTTAATTTTGATGCCATGGTTGCTGCTGTTGATGCACTTGGCGGCCTGGATCTTCCGCTTTCCTATTCAGAGATCGTATTTATGAATGACTATTGTATTGAGACCTCTGCGGAAACCGGAAAAAGCTATACACCGGTGGAATTACCTGCCGAGAAGCCGGAGGACATTGAAAAAACAATCGGGGAATATCATCTGAATGGAGTCCAGGTGGTGTCTTATTGTCGTATCCGCTATACGTCCAATATGGATATGGGGCGTACCGAGCGTCAGAGACGTGTCATTGGACTGATGGTAGATAAGGCGAAATCTGCAGGTCTGACCACCATATTTGGCATTATGGATGATGTATTTCCACTGATCTCCACCTCTGTGACCAAGACAGAGATCCTGAACCTGATTCCCAGTCTTCTGGGTTACAGCATCAGTGAAACATCCGGATTTCCGGCCAAGTATAAGTTCGCAGATGTGAAAAAGGCAAGTATGGTAGTGGCAGATACCCTTGTGGATAATGTAAAGGAGCTGCACAAATTCCTGTATGGAGCAGATGATTCTTATGAGCCTTCCCAGAATATTGTGGATGCAGATGCAAAGATCATGGAAATGGTGGGAGGGGCAGATACCCTTGTAGATGAGGCTCCGATCATAGATGAAGGAGACGATTCCTCTGATATAGTTTGGCAGGGGGATGGAAACGGAAACTATGACTACAGTGATTATTCCGGAAATGACTACAGCGATTATGACAGTGGAAGCGATTACAGCGGCGGTTATAGTAATGATTATGATTACAGTAATGACTACAGCGGCGGAACTGATTATGATAATAGCTATGATGATGGCAGCAGTGGGTATTACAGTGATGGAAGTTATGATAACAGTGGCTTTGCTGATGGAAGCGAATAACAGATAAAAGATTTTAAAGGCTGTCCCTGAAGGATGGCCTTTTTCAGGGAGAAAGGATATGGAATCAGTAGATGTGATCATTCCCGCATACAATCCGGGAAAAGAATTTGAAAGGCTGCTGGAAGCCTTAAGTACACAGAGCTATCCGGTACAGAAGATTCTGGTGATGAATACAGAAGAGAAATACTGGAAAAAGATCTGGGAGAAACGTTTCCCAATTGTGGAGGTTCATCATCTGAAAAAAGAAGAGTTTGACCATGGCGGAACCAGAAAAAAAGCCGCCGGGCTGTCAAATGCTGATATTATGGTATTTATGACCCAGGATGCACTTCCAAAAGACAAAAAACTGATCCGGAATCTCACAGAACCTTTTCGCAAAGACGAGAAGATCGGGGCTTCCTATGCAAGGCAGCTTCCCAAAAGCGACTGCAGGTATCTGGAACGTTATACCAGATCCTTTAATTATCCGGAAGAGTCCGCGGTGAAATGGGAAAAAGATACGAAAACATTGGGAGTAAAAGCATACTTTTGTTCTAACGTGTGCGCTGCATACCGAAAGAATGTCTACGAAGAGACCGGCGGTTTTGTGGAAAAAGCCATTTTCAATGAAGATATGATCTATGTGGCAAATATGGCAAAGAAAGGCTATGGAATTGCCTATGCATCAGATGCGCAGGTTTTTCATTCCCATAATTATTCCAGCAGACAGCAGTTTCACAGAAATTTTGATCTGGGAGTTTCCCAGGCTGAGCATCCTGAAATTTTTGAAAAGGTTCCGTCAGAGGGCGAGGGAGTCCGACTGGTAAAAAAGAGCCTGGGATATCTTGTGAAAACCGGACATATCTGGCTGATCCCACAGCTGGTGGTTCAGAGTGGTGCCAAATATATGGGGTATTTTCTGGGAAAAAGGTATAAAAAGCTTTCACCAAAAGTCATTGCATTTTGTACCATGAATCCGGAATACTGGAAGAAGTAAGGTGACAGAGAAACAGGTGGCTCTGTCACCTTTTCTTAAAGAATCTATCACACTTTCAACACAATTGCTTGTTAAACTTGTTACATAAAATGAATAAGGATAAAGGAGCCGGTAATTTTTTTTCGGCCAGGAAATAGAAGGGAGCAAAGCATGAGTGATGAAATGAACAGGGAGCAGGATACCCCCAATGAAGCTCCGGAAGAAACCAATGAAAATGTAACCTATCATTATAAATATTCCAGGGGTAGCAATGTGGATGAATATGGAAGTGGGGCAAATACAGAAGGTACTTCTGATGAAAATCAGACAGAGGAAATACCAAGATATGCACATTACCAGGTAGATGAAGAAATCCAGCCAGAGAAACCAAAGTCACACAGGCATCACCGGATATACCATAAAAAGAGTTCAGAAATGACCTCCGGATTTGGAAGAAAAGCAGGAAATACCATTACACTGGCAGTGATTTTTGGACTTGTGGCAGGACTGGTATTTCAGGGTGTCAATTTTGTTTCTGACAAATATGTGCAAAAAGATACACAGGTGTCAGTGGGAACTGCAGAGACATTGCTTGCCGACTCAGGTGACAGCAGCACTTTGGACAGTGCATCGGAGACTGCAGGCAGCACTGGCAGTGCAGCAGTGACTGCCAGTGAAAAGGGACCGGTAGCGGGAGTGGCACAGGCGGCGATGCCGTCGGTGGTTGCCATCACTTCTGTAAGTATGCAGGAAATCCGCAGCTTTTTCGGATATGGAATGGAATATCCAAGTACAGGAAGCGGTTCCGGAATCATTGTAGGAGAGAATGACGATGAACTTTTAATTGCCACTAATAATCATGTGGTGGAAGGTGCTACCACTCTTAGCGTCTGCTTTATTGGAAGCGATGTGGTGAACGCAGAACAGGAAACACAGGATTATGCCAGTGGATATGGGACCCTGAATATTGAAGGGGCAGTAGAAGCTAAGATAAAAGGTACAGATGAGGACACAGATCTTGCTGTAATTGCAGTTAAGAAGGCAGATATTCCGGAGGAGACCATGAGTCAGATCAAGATTGCCCAGCTGGGAAATTCAGATGATCTGGTTGTAGGTGAGCAGGTAGTTGCCATTGGAAATGCACTGGGATATGGACAGACGGTTACGTCCGGCTGGGTAAGTGCACTTGACAGAACCGTGCAATCCGATTCCAATACCTATGAGGATCTGATCCAGACAGATGCAGCCATCAATCCGGGCAACAGCGGTGGGGCTCTTCTGAATATGCAGGGAGAACTGATTGGTATCAACTGTGCAAAAATTGCATCCAGTACAGTGGAGGGTACCGGTTATGCCATTCCTCTTTCCAAGGCGCAGCCGATCCTGGAAGAACTGATGAACCGGAAGACCAGGGAAAAAGTGTCAGATTCATCCCAGGCAGCGTATCTGGGAGTAAGATTTGCAGATCTTTCCAGAGAAGCCATTCAGATGTATAATATGCCGGCAGGTGCCTTTGTTATGGACGTGGAATCCGGCAGTGCAGCGGACAATGCAGGAATCCAGAAAAGTGATATCATCACCAAACTGGATGGCCAAAAAGTCAGCAGTAAGTCTGATATCAATGACAAGCTTCAATACTATACAGCCGGTGAAGAAATCCAGATCAGTGTGGCAAGGCTAAATGGTGGAGAATACAGGGAAAGTGAGATCACGGTGACGCTTGGATCAAGACCGGATTCAGCAAATTAAAGAAAAAAAGGGATAAGGGGTGTCAGGGGTCAGAGAAAAAGACTCCGGGGCATCTCTTTTTCATTCAGGCAATCTGTACGCCCCACTTTGCGGTATATTTTGCCCGAATTCAGTTGCCGCTGGAAAGGGTTTACTTTATAAAAAGTTAATTTCTAAATTGGGAAAACCTATGCTATAATGAGAACATTAAAGAGAGTGCAGGAAAGGGAGTATTATGACAGAAGATTTTATTGAAGTGGAAAATGAAGTTACCAGTGACACAGGAGTTGAGACAGATGAGGGCGCACATACAAATGATGAGAATCAGGATGAATATGAAAAATTCTGCTTCTTGTGTCATCGTCCCGAGAGTCAGGCGGGAAAGATGATCGAGCTGCCCAATAATATACATATTTGTAACGACTGTATGCAGAAGAGTTTTGACACCATGACCCAGCAGATGAATAATGGCATGAATCTCAGCGACCTTCTGAATATGCCAAATGTAAGTATGATCAATCTCGGAAGCTTTCAGGATTCGATCCCCAGAACTCATAAGGTAAAAAAGAAAAAAGAAGGGGCCAAGCCGGCAATCGATCTGAAGAAGATCCCTGCCCCGCACAAGATCAAGGCCAGCCTGGATGAATATGTGATCGGCCAGGAGCGTGCCAAAAAAGTAATGTCTGTAGCAGTTTACAATCATTACAAGAGAGTTGCCACAGACACTATGGATGAGATTGAAATTGAGAAATCCAATATGCTGATGATTGGACCTACCGGAAGCGGAAAGACCTATCTTGTGAAGACTCTGGCAAGGCTTCTGGATGTGCCCCTGGCAATTGCTGATGCCACTTCCCTTACAGAAGCCGGTTATATCGGAGATGATATTGAGAGCGTAGTATCCAAGCTTCTGGCTGCAGCAGACAATGATGTGGAGAAGGCAGAGCATGGAATTATTTTTATAGATGAGATTGATAAGCTTGCCAAGAAAAAGAACACCAATCAGAGGGATGTCAGTGGTGAAGCTGTGCAGCAAGGCCTTTTGAAGCTTCTTGAGGGCAGTGAAGTGGAGGTCCCGGTGGGGGCCAACAGCAAGAATGCCATGGTGCCTATGGTCACAGTGAATACCAAAAATATTCTCTTTATCTGTGGAGGTGCATTTCCGGAGCTTGAGAATATTATCAAGGAGAGACTGAATAAGCAGGCATCCATAGGTTTTTATGCAGATCTTAAAGATAAATATGACGATGATCCCCATATTCTGGAGAAGGTTACGGTGGACGATGTACGGGCATTTGGTATGATACCGGAATTTATCGGTCGTCTGCCCATTATTTATACGCTGGATGGCCTTACAGAGGATATGCTGGTACAGATTCTCAAGGAGCCCAAGAATGCAATCCTGAAGCAGTATCAGAAGCTTCTGGCACTGGATGAGGTACGTCTGGATTATGAAGAGGATGCCTTACATGCCATTGCTGCAAAAGCGTTGGAGAAGCATACAGGAGCCAGAGGACTTCGGGCAATCCTGGAAGAATATATGCTGGACATTATGTATGAGATCCCGAAGGATGATAGTATCGGTCAGGTAATCATTACGAGGGCATATATCGAAGGAAATGGCGGGCCGAAGATTCTTCTTCGGGGGCAAGAGGTGCCGCTGATCGGTGGCGCACAGTAATATTATATGGTAACTTGTGCAACAGCACTTTTATATCAATCTAAGTAAAGGAGACGATAACTATGGCACGGGATTTTTTTGATGGATTGGGAGATTCTATTTCCAGAAAGACAAGAGATCTGGGAAAAATGGCTGGTCAGATTTATGAGACACAGAAGATCAGAAGCAAAGTTTCCAGTGAAGAGCATATGATCGCCAAGCTGAAAGCAGATATCGGAAATTATATTTATGAGAAATATCAGAATGGTGAGGAAGTGGAGGATGCCCTGAGGGGATTCTGCGAGGAGATCCAGCAGCATCTGGAGATCATCGAAGGATACAGGGATACAGCGGCAGAACTGAAAGGACAGAAAATCTGCCGTTCCTGTGGAAATTCTGTTGACAGAAGTGTTTCTTATTGTCCGTATTGCGGATCTCCATGTCCTACACCAGAGCCAAAGGAAGAGCAGGCAGCAGAGCCAGAGGAAGAGCCGGTAGCGGAGCCAGAGGAATATGCCGCACCAGAAGCATCTGCCGCACCGGAAACTGATTTTGTGCCGGAACCTGAACTGGTTCCAGAAGCACAGACCGGTTTTGCACCGGAATATGAGGAGGCACCGGAACAGACGGCAGAAGCGCAGGAAGAGCCGGCAGCCGGGGAAGCACAGGAAACATATGCACCGGAGAGCGAAACTTCGGAAACAGAAAACTAAGGAGGCAGTGAAGTGTTTTCACTTGCAATCGCCGGTGGAATCTATCTGCTGGATCATAAAATAAAAGAATATGCAGACAGCCATTTTCTTCAGGGCAGTAATAAAAAAGTCCTGAAGGACAGGCTGATTCTCCGGAACTGTCACAATAAAGATACTGCATTTGGGGCAGTGAAGGTGGGAACTGAGAATTGTCAGGAATTGTCTGCAGCCGGTCTTGGATGTGTGCTGGCTGAATATTGGCGTCAGATTTTCCATGGAAATAAAATGGGTCGGATCGGTCTTGCCATGGTTTTGGGCGGAGGCTTTTCCAATTATATGGATCGAAGAAATAAAGGGTATGTGACCGATTATGTAAGCTTCAATGTAAAGAAAAAAGAAATACGAAAAATGGTATTTAACATTTCTGATTTTTGTATCATTGGAGGAACAGTAGTCTGGGCAATTGCATCCCTGCTTCCTTCTCCTAAAAAGCAAAAGAAACAGGAGAAGTGATTTCTCATTTAAATCAAAGTACAGCAAACAGATACCCCAGTGAAAAAAGGGTATCTGAGGCTGTACTTTTTTTTCTGCTTATCTGTTTTTAAAAGAAGTGCGTGAGACCGGATATGGACGTTTTACATCTGTGCGTTCCAGAAGATAATCTGTACTTACTCTATAAAAATCCGCAATACGGCATAATAATTCAAGGGGAACGCTGCGCTCCCCGCATTCATAGCGTGAATAAGTCCGCTGGTTCACATTCAGATAATGAGCCAGATAGGTCTGTGTAAGATCATGGTCTTCCCGCAGTTCCCGTATTCTTTTGTATGTCATGTTTCATTTCTCTGGTGTAAGTGTGAAGTAAAAAGGATCGATTGTTTTGCTACATTCTTTTATTATAAGTGGCCTGGCTTAAGTGATTTGCAAATAGACCAAAACGGACTAACAATATAAATTTTAAATTTTTCAAATTTTTTTGAAAATTAGTGTTGACATTTGTGAGAATGTGTTGTATTATAATCAAGCAGTCGCGAGAGAGCGGCTGAAACATAAGAAATGCAGGAGTGGCGGAATTGGCAGACGCGCAGGCTTCAGGTGCCTGTGGTCGCAAGATCGTGTGGGTTCAAGTCCCATCTCCTGCATTATTTTTTTCTTTGTTACGAATATAAGAGCCACCTGTCATACCACTGATAAGGCAGGACTGATTTTGGAGAGGTTGGCTCTGATCCGGTAGCTTTTTTCTGTTGTGCAATTTTTTTATGCACAACAGAATTTTTTTTTGCCTTTATTTTGTTGAAAAAAACACTTTACTATGATACAATTTCGAAGATTTAGGATAAAATGCCGCAGAAAATTCAGGCAGAAAAGAACAGATGGAAAAGAGTTTCTTTTGCCATGTATAAAGGACTGCGACAGAAAATGACATATAAGAAAGGGAGATTGTATGAAAGCATTTCTGATATTAGAAGATGGCCATGTATTTACAGGAACCAGCATTGGCTCTGCAAGGGAAGTCATCAGTGAGATTGTATTTAATACTTCCATGACTGGTTATCTGGAAGTAATGACTGACCCGTCTTATGCAGGACAGGCGGTTTGCATGACTTATCCGTTAATAGGAAACTACGGGATCTGTTACGATGACCAGGAATCCGCGAAGCCGTGGATCGACGC
>CAKRRX010000007.1 GCA_934394595.1 uncultured Blautia sp.
ACATAGACTCACACCTAACCTCCCTCCAGTTGTAGATTGTGCTAAAATACAACTGTCTGGGTATTTTTCTTGCACGATTATTATTATATATCATACCCTTGTAATTCGTCAACATCTTTTGGTTTAATTTTACAAAAAATTTTGACAAATTTTTCTGGAATTTTTAGTGAATCTGTCCTTCCAGGATTCCGGCAACTGCTTCAATTGCCTCACCGGCCTTCTCCGGATTCTTTCCGCCGGCCTGAGCCATATTCGGACGTCCACCGCCGCCACCGCCAACAATGGCAGCCACTGCCTTGATCAGGTTTCCTGCATGAGCACCTGCCTTCTGTGCAGAATCGGTAGCCATTGCAAGAAGATTTACCTTGCCCTCATTCACAGCAGCAAGGACCACGACACCCTCGCCCAGCTTTTCTTTGAGCTGGTCACCAAGATCACGAAGACCGTTCATGTCAACGCCCTCTACCTTGGCAGCAAGAAGCTTCACGCCTTTCACTTCTACAACCTGATTCATAACATCACCAAGAGCTCCCTGGGCAAGCTTGCTCTTCAGAGACTCATTCTCGCTGGAAAGAGCCTTCACCTCACCCTGAAGGTGTGCAATCTTCTCTAACATTTCGGAAGGATTGGTCTTCAAAGCCTTTGCAGCCTCATGAAGGAGTGCCTCCTGTTTCTTATAGTATTCCAAAACTCCATTGCCTGTCAAGGCTTCGATACGGCGAACACCTGCAGCGATACCGGACTCAGATACGATCTTAAACAGCATAATAGAGCTTGTATTTGCAACATGGGTACCACCACAAAGTTCTTTGGAGAAGTCACCCATGGATACCACACGTACCTTCTGGGAGTATTTCTCACCGAACAGCGCCATAGCACCTGATTTCTTTGCTTCCTCAACATCCATGACGTCAGTATGAACATCCAGTCCAGCCTGGATCTGCTCATTTACCAGATTCTCTACTTTCTCGATTTCCTCTGGTGTCATAGCAGTAAAATGAGCAAAGTCGAAACGAAGTCTGTCAGCAGTTACAAGAGATCCCTTCTGCTCAACATGAGAACCAAGAACTTCTTTCAGGGCTTTCTGAAGAAGATGGGTCGCACTGTGATTCTTCTCGATATCTTTTCTTGCTGCTGTATTTACTTTCAGGGAAACAGTCTCTCCCTTGGAGAGCATACCGGATTCCATATGTCCTACATGACCGAATTTACCACCGCGGAGCTTGATGGTATCTTCCACAACAAATTTACCATTTGCAGTCTCGATAACGCCAGTGTCTCCAACCTGTCCACCCATGGTAGCGTAGAATGGTGTTTTCTCTACGAAAATAGTACCCTTCTGACCTTCCATAAGGGAATCTGCGATTTCAGTCTCTGTAGTGAGAACAGTAACCGGAGACTCAAAGGAAAGATGATCGTATCCAACAAATTCTGTAGTAACAGAAGTATCGATCTGGTCATATACAGTCGCATCAGCTCCCATATAGTTGGTTACTTCACGGGAAGAACGCGCTTTTTCTCTCTGCTCATCCATAGCAGCTTTAAAGCCATCCTCGTCAATCTCGTAGCCCTTCTCCTCAAGGATCTCCTTTGTCAGATCAAGAGGAAATCCATAAGTGTCATATAATTTAAATGCATTCTCACCGGAAAGAGTCTTCTCTCCGGCTGCATTCATAGCCTCTTCCATATCAGCCAGGATACGAAGTCCCTGGTCGATGGTCTTGCCAAACTGGTTCTCCTCATTGGTAAGGACATTGAAGATAAACTCTTTCTTCTCTTCCAGTTCCGGATATCCGTCCTTGGATCCGGAAATAACCTCTGCACTTAAAGTAGCAAGGAAGTTGCCCTGGATTCCAAGAAGTCTTCCATGTCTTGCGGCACGGCGGATCAGACGACGAAGTACATAGCCACGGCCCTCGTTGGTAGGCATGATACCATCAGAAATCATGAATGTAGCGGAACGGATATGGTCTGTGATCAGACGGATGGAAACGTCATCCTCATGATGTATGCCGTACTCTTTGCCTGAAATCTTGCTTACCAGATTACGAAGGGAACAGATAGTATCTACATCGAAAATGGAATCTACGTCCTGGACAACAACTGCCAGACGCTCAAGTCCCATACCTGTATCAATATTCTTCTGTTTCAGAGTAGTGTAATTGCCGTTTCCGTCATTCTCAAACTGGGTAAATACGTTATTCCATACTTCCATGTAACGGTCACAGTCACAGCCTACTGTACATCCTGGCTTACCACAGCCATATTTCTCTCCACGGTCATAATAGATCTCTGAACACGGACCGCAAGGACCTGCACCATGCTCCCAGAAATTATCCTCTTTGCCAAATTTGAAAATACGCTCTGCCGGGATTCCAACCTCTTTATTCCAGATGTCAAAAGCCTCATCATCCTCCAGGTATACAGATGGGTAAAGACGGTTGGCATCCAGTCCGACTACCTCTGTGAGGAACTCCCAGGACCAGTGAATGGCTTCCGTTTTAAAATAATCTCCAAAAGAGAAGTTTCCAAGCATTTCAAAGAAGGTACCGTGACGTGCAGTCTTACCTACATTCTCAATATCACCTGTACGGATACATTTCTGACAGGTACTGACTCTTGTACGAGGCGGCTTCTCTGCTCCTGTAAAATATGGTTTCAGCGGTGTCATACCTGCGTTGATCAGCAGGACACTTTTATCTCCCTGTGGAACCAATGGAAAGCTTTTCATAACAAGATGTCCTTTGCTCTCCATGAAATCCAGAAACATTTTTCGAAGCTCGTTTACTCCGTATTTCTTCATTTCAATTCTCCTCCTACGCAATAAAGAAGTGCATTCCTCTTCTATCACAGCGGCTCCCCACTGTATCCGGAATGCTTGCATAGTTTATATGATAGCATATAACTTTATTACGGTCAAAATATTTTTTCACGTTTCAGGGACCAAAGTCGCTGCATGAGCCTGACTTTGGTCCCCCTTTTGATCTTATTTTGCAAATACTTTGTTGAATTTCTTCTTTCCTCTTTTCAGAACTACACCGTCACCTGTCAGTGCGTCTTTGGAAAGAACAGCTTTTATATTGGTTTCTTTTTCGCCGTCAACAGATACACCGCCCTGCTCAATAGCTCTTCTTCCCTCAGAACGGGTGGTGACCAGAGCAGCTTTCACAAGGAGACTGATCAGGTCGATATTGCCTTCCTCGTCAAAATCCTCAGCTGCAAGCTCAGTAGTTGGCATATGCTCAGTGTCTGCTCCGCCTGCAAAAAGTGCCTTTGCTCCTGCTTCCGCTTTCTTTGCTTCCTCAGTTCCGTGAACAAGTTCGGTAAGCTGATATGCCAGGATCTCTTTTGCTTTATTCAGCTGGCTTCCTTCCCATTTCTCCATCTCCTGGATTTCTTCCAGCGGAAGGAAGGTGAGAAGCTTCATACACTTAATAACATCTGCATCATCCACATTTCTCCAATACTGATAGAAATCGAATGGAGAAGTCTTGTCTGGATCAAGCCATACAGCACCGGACTGTGTTTTACCCATTTTCTTGCCTTCGGAATTCAGAAGAAGAGTGATAGTCATGGCATAGGCATCCTTGCCCAGCTTACGGCGGATCAGCTCTGTACCGCCAAGCATATTGCTCCACTGGTCGTCACCGCCAAACTGCATATTGCAGCCGTATTTCTGATACAGCATGTAGAAGTCATAGCTCTGCATGATCATATAGTTAAATTCCAGGAAGCTTAATCCTCTTTCCATACGCTGCTTGTAGCACTCGGCAGTAAGCATACGGTTTACGGAAAAGTAGGGGCCAACCTCACGTAAAAGTTCTACATAGTTCAATCCCATCAGCCAGTCTGCATTGTTTACCATAAGTGCCTTGTCATCGGAAAAGTCGATAAAACGTTCCATCTGTTTCTTGAAGCAGTCAATGTTGTGCTGGATGGTTTCCTTTGTCATCATCTGACGCATATCGGTTCTTCCGGATGGGTCACCGATCATACCGGTTCCACCGCCAAGAAGGGCGATAGGTCTGTTTCCTGCCATCTGCAGACGTTTCATCAGGCAAAGCGCCATGAAGTGTCCTACATGGAGGCTGTCTGCGGTAGGGTCAAATCCGATATAGAAAGTTGCCTTTCCGTTATTTACCATTTCTTTGATCTCATCTTCGTCTGTCACCTGGGCGATCAGGCCTCTGGCTTTGAGTTCTTCCCAAACTGTCATATTCATTTCCTCCTAAAAATAAAAATGCCCGGTTCCTCTGTCCCTTTAGGACGAGAACCGGGTCCCGCGATACCACCTAAATTTACAGAAAGCTCGCACTTCCTGCCTCGATAAGTGACGGTACCAAATGAATCCTGCCATATCTCCAGACCATAAATCACAGCCTGAATAAGTCCGGATCACAAATTGGAATGATCACCCCGGCATGATAACGTATGCCACTCCGTTGCAGCCTACTGGATCTCCGCTGTCCCCTCCTGCAAAAACTGCACAGCCTCTTCCGCTGACAGGTTCTCTACATGGATGCAGATCTCGTTTGGTGCAAAGCTCCGGGATGTATTCACTTAAGGAATACGCAGTTCCTCCTGCGCTCCACCTGGGGTCTGTACATGCGCCTCTCACCAGCCGGCAGCTCTCTGTATGCTCTCCCAAGGCTACTTGTTCCCTTCAAAGCCTTTCTCACTGTACTAGCAAGTATACAAAGCCATGCTGTTTTTGTCAAGAAGATCGTCTTTTTTCTTTCACAACTTACTGTGATAAAGTATCCCATACCCCGTTCTTCTCAAAATCTGCGGCAGCCCCTCTGGCACCTTTCACGATCTTCGGGTCATATCCCAGCATATCCAGAAGCTGGATCGCATTTCGTGATGTGGCGCGTCCTTTCTGAAGAATATAGGAAAATACTACCTCTTTTTCCCGCACTTCTTCCTCAAAATGGTAATTCTCATATAAAGAATCCAGAATATAAGAAAGCTCAATGTCATGAGTGGCTGCAAAAGGTAAAACCCAGGCTTTTCTCAGTGCTGCCAGGATCCTTGAAGAGGCTGCTATCCGCTCTATAGTATTGGTTCCTCTTAAAACCTCGTCGATAATGCAAAGAAGAGGCTCCGGCTTTTTGCTTTCCTCCAGGATCCGTTTCAGGGATTTGATTTCCACAATGAAATAACTTTCTCCGCTTTCAATATCATCCCGAAGTGCCATGGATGTCATTACCTTCAGAAATGGCGCCTGATAGAGGGAACAGGTGCAGGTTCCAAGGGTCTGCGCCAGTATACTGTTTATCGCCACATTTTTAAGAAAAGTAGATTTACCGGAGGCATTGGAACCTGTCACCAGGGTTCCCCCGGATACCTGAAAGCTGTTGGCTACTGCCTCTTCAAGAAGCGGATGATAGAGATCCTCCACTTTCATGGTAACCGGTGCCAATATCCCCTTTTCTTTACCCTGATTTTCAAACCTTTCTGTAGAAGCTTCCAGTTTTCTCCCTTCATATACCCAGTCTGTAAACTTTGGCTTACACCACAAGGCAAGAAGCTTCCGAAAAGAGGCAATGGAAATACAGGCATCCAGTTCTCCAATATTATCAATAAGCTTCATAATGGAATCTGATTTTCCCTGAACCTCCTTCAAAAGTCCGTTGTACACCAGGATGTCCACATGGGTAAGCATACGGATATATTCCATCACGATCTGGGAGGGATCTCCTCCATCTGTATTTTTGCTGGTGAGAAAAAACGCTTTGTGTCTCAGACCAGCAAAGGCTTTTTTGCCTTCTTCAATGGCCTCCATCTGCTTTCTCACCTCAGGCCATTTTACTGTTTTCATCTCTTCTGCCACAGAAAGCATTCGAAGAAGATGGGCAAAACAGTCCAGATAAGCCTCGATGAGTTTTCTGTCATTACCAGCGTAATAGATTGTGATATTTACCACCATCAGGATCAGGAAAGTAAAAAATCCCACAACTGGATTCCAGGGCAGAAGCACAGCCAGATTCAGCACCAGAAGCACAAGCATAAATCCGTGGATCCCGGTTTTTACCTTGGGGGAACTGTTCAGCGCCAGCACCGTATCAGACAGTGAATGCAGTCTTGTTTTTCCCACCTGGCAAAGAAGCATCTGCATTTCTTCCCTCTCTTTTTCATGGGCGGAAAAAAATTCTACCAGTTCTTCCCGTTCTTCCAGCTCCTCCCTGGAAAACAGAGGGCGTCTCATCATATCATAAAGAACATCTTCTCCCGGCGAGGAAATGGTCTTATTCACCATCCGGTACAGCCGGTCCATGTCCAGATCATTCCAGGTAATATCATCAATGGTGAATCCTTCTGTTTCTCTTCTTCGAAAATAGTGGGAAATCTGCTCTATTTCACCAGCCTCATACTGTCTTTTTGAAGGCTCTCCCCAGCTTTTTCGTATTCTTTCCAGAAAGCGCTTTTTCATCTTGTGATTTTCATAAAGGATCCATAAAACAAATAGCAGGACAACGCCTGCTATTGTCAGGATCACAGATAAATTGGGATTCATCCGCTTCTCCTTATACCCAGTCCACGAAAAATGTGTGGTCTTTATAGGTCTCATATTTTACTTTGTTAAAATTCAACGGCTGCTTCCAGAAAGCATAGGTCATCATGAAATACTTATAATTGAAATCTGCCGCCTTGGTTCCGGCTACCTTTCGAGGAGTACCGTTCTGTACATAAGCATAATAGCTGTCCAGAGCCTGCTGTGCTGCTGTATAAGCACTTGCACGGTCATCAAACTGGCCATTGAGACGTTTCAGCAGATTGCCGTTAGTCACTACGGAATACTGTGGAAAAGTGGTTCCCTGATACAGTACATAGCGTACACTGGACGGAAAATCCTGGTCAAGAGTTCTGTTCAGGATGCAAAGGGCAACCGCCTTCATTCCTTCAATCCCCTGATCTCCGCCCTCTGCTTCGCAGACAGCTGCAAGGATATCCAGATCAGATTTGGTTCCGTCTGCGATTCCAGGGTGCTTGTTGAACTCTTTCATAATCGTGAAATTGCGTCCGTGCTTCTCATCATACCAGGTAAAGGTAATGCCGCTTCCATTATCTGTTCCGGTATTACTACCTGTGCCTGGCTTCTCTGTGGCTACACCATTTGCATCAAAAGTGTAAGTCTTTCCGCCAACAGAGGCAGTGGTGCTTACATACATCACGCCATTGCTGCCAAAATAATAGTTCTTTCCATCCAGGCTCAGCCAACCGGTCTGTGCCTTACCATCGGAAGTGCTGAAATAATAGCGCTTGGTACCAACCTTTCCAAACCCTTTCTGATAACGAACACCAGATGTCTTGGAAAAATAATAAATACTGCCCTCTATTTCTTTCAGGCCAGTATACATCAGGCCATTTCCCGGATCGAAATATCTGGTATTCTTCTTTGAGTCTGTAAACCATCCGGTAAGCATCACACCATTACTCTTAAAATAGCGCTTCTGTTTTTTGGAGTTGGTCATCCACCCCTTGGCCATAGCACCACTTCCGCTGGTAAAGTAGTATTTGTTCTTGCCAAGTGTAAGCCAGCCACGGACCATCTTACCATCTTTCTTTTTAAAGTATCTGGTAGTACTTCCGCTTTTTACAAAACCTGTCAGCATCACTCCCTTACCCTTGGTAAAGTAGCGGATCTTCTTCCCCTTGCTGTCTGTCTGCCAGCCTTTGATCTGGACACCGGTCTTTTTATTAAAATAATATTTCTTTCCTTTCAGAGTCAGCCAGCCTTTGTGCTTGGCGCCATTTGCTTTTATGTAATAGGTCTTTCCGTTTATAGTCCTAAATCCGGCTTTGGCAGCCTGGACTTCTGTTGACATAGCAGGGATTGCAAGCAATACGAGCAAAAGCAGCAAACAGGTGACAGCACTTTTGAAGCCGTTCGTCTTTTCTTTTTTCATAGCGTTTCCTCTCCATTTCTTTCCCGAAACTGATTCCTTCCGGTATTTGTCGAGTTATGTCATTTTTGTGTCAATCTTTACAAAAATATTAAATTTTAATTTATTATAGCGAAATATCTCTTTTCTGTCAACTGATTTGTCACACACTCCATGTCCTGCCCATATGATGAAGTGTAAATAATTTCTGGAGGTTTCAGACATGAGTGATTTAGCTGCTACAAATTGCGGCTGCGGTGAGGAAAGATCCGGATGTGGATGCAACAATTGTGGTTGCGGCAACTGTGGCTGTGACAACAGCTGTGGATGCGGACTGTCCTCTTTTGGAAACGGTTCCTGCGGATGTAACATCCTGTGGATCATCATTCTTCTGTGTGCCTGCGGCAATGGCCTTGGATGCAACAACGGATGTAATGGATGTGGAAACGGAGACAGCTGCTGGATCATCATTATCCTCCTGCTTCTTTGCGGTGGATGTGGAAACGGCTGCGGATGCTGATCTAAAATGCTTTGGGGCAGAAGGGGTTCTCCCTTCTGTCCCTTTTTATATACCTGTATTATTTTGAAAAATCAGACAGCTGTTTTTTTCTGGCATTATCTTTCCAGGTCTTTTTTTCAAAATCATTGGCACTGGATTTCTCCATATCTTCCAGGCTTTGCTTTCCTTTCTTTTTTCCTTGTTTTTCTCTCACACATTCTAAATCCAGCTCATAAATTGCATTTCCTTCTATGATCAGTTTTTCCATTTTCATCGCTCCCTTCTCTATAGAATATGTCAAACAACATCCGTCCGTCATATTTTAATAATAAAATCATAAACTAAAAAAGGAAGTCCCTATGGAACAGGATCATATTCCCCTGACTGCCCTGGATCAGATGGTTGGAAGCAACCAGGAACAACTTTTAAAAGCGCTGATTCCTTATCTTCCCCCTGGTCCTCAGCAGTTTCTTTCTCTTTTTGCAAAAGCAAAAGAGCTTTCCAATACCATTACCCTCTTTGGGCACGGTCACCCGGCACCTATGCAGGCTGCATCTGTTTCTTCCCAGCCTCTTGATATCCTTCAGGATGTCCGCCAGTATTGCTATGGAAGCTGTCAGAAGTCCCTGGATCAGATGATCAATATGGCTGTGATGCTGGAAATGGTGAAGGTTATGAACAGCGTTCCTCCGGCAGATAACTGTGAAGAGGAAAGGCAATAAGAAAACACCTGCACATCGTGCAGATAAGATTTCAGAGTATTACAGAATTTTTTCAGAAAGGATAGGATAGATATGGAAGAAAACTGGCAAGATAATCCAAAACTTGCAGGAATGGATCATACAAAACTGGATATGCTTCAGCAGCTTGCCTCACAGGGTGCCGGGAAATCCCCTTCTGATCTCCTCCCATTCATTATGAATGCTGCTTCCCAGGGAAAGAAATCCGGACTGAACTTCAATCCTAACGAAGTAAACACCATTATCGAAGTCTTAAAAATGGGAAAATCCCCAAAGGAGCAGGCAAAACTGGATCAGGTGGTAAATCTGATGAGAATGATGCATTAAGAAATAACATTAAAAAAGGGGAACCAGTCCAGCCGGTTCCCCAGATTGTTTTATTCGCCTTTGGAAACGCCCTCCATCATGCATTCTCTTAAAAGCACCAGAGCGCTTGCAACAGACTGTTCCCGGATCTTGCTTCTGTTTCCTGTAAAATGGAATTCCCTGGTAATGGTCATGCCATTATAGCAGCATCCCATAAACACAGTTCCCACTGGAGTCTCCTTGGTACCACCGTCGGGTCCTGCAAGACCTGTAACAGAAAGACAAATATCTGCTCCTGAGAAGGAGCATCCGCCTTTTGCCATTTCCTTTGCACATTTTGCTGAAACTGCACCTTCTGTTTTGAGAGTGGATTTCTTCACTCCCAGACATTTTCTCTTGGCACGGTTGCTATATGTAACATAACCATGGCCAAAAACCTGAGATGCCCCAGGTACATTTACGATCCGGGCTGCAACAGCACCCCCTGTACAGGATTCTGCAAGAGCAAGAATCAGATTCTGATCTCTTAACATATCTACCACAGCCTCTTCCAGAGTTTTTTCTGCCTCAAGGGCAAAAATATTCTTTCCAAAACGTGCTTTTAATTCCCGTACTACAGGCTTGATCAGCTTTTTACATTCTTTTTCGTCTTCCCCTTTTGCAGTAATCCGAAGATGTACCTCACCGGTCTTGGCATAAGGCGCAAGGGTAGGATTAGTCTGTTCCTTTATCATATCCTGAATGTCTGCAGCCACCTGGCTTTCCCCGATTCCACAGATCTTTACAACCGAAGAACAGATGATCTGAGGCTGTCTTTTTCGAAAATATGGAATCACAGCTTCTTCAAACATCGGCTTTAATTCATTTGGAGGTCCCGGAAGAAGAATGGCAGTCTTACCATTCTTCTCAAGGATCAGTCCCGGTGCAGTACCATTATGATTGTCCAGAACCAGGGCTCCCTTTGGTATCTGTGCCTGCTTGTAGTTATTGGAGGTGATACGTCTGTCCGGATGATTCTTCTCATATTCCTTCATGTAGCGTTCAATACGCTTCCTGGAATGGGGATCCTCTTCAAGGGGCATCTCCATTACTTCCGCACACACTTCTTTGGTCAGATCATCTTCTGTAGGTCCAAGTCCTCCGGTAAGGATCACCACATCAGAACGGTCAAGAGCTGAAGCGATCACAGCCTTCATCCTGTCATGGTTGTCCCCTACCACAGTCTCATAATAAACATCCAGCCCCAGCTGGGCACACTGTTCTGACAGATATGCGCTGTTGGTATTTACAATATTTCCAAGTAAAATTTCGGTTCCTACTGCTACAAGTTCTGCAATCATTGGTTTCGCTCCTTTTCTAAAAAGTGTGTGAAAAACTTTTTCGCAAAGTCATTTCACACACTTTTTGATATCACTCCTGCATGGAGATCACATTTTTATTCTGTACAACATAAGTCAAAAGAGAAATGACAGTCAGTGCCAGTGACAGCCATACAAATACAGATGTCAGAGTCCTGAAGATTCCATCAAAATCAAGGATCAGCAAAATGATCATCACCATCTGGGAAGCAGTTTTGAATTTGCCCCAGTAGTTGGCTGCAATAACAACTCCATTTTCAGCGGCAATAAGGCGGAAACCGCTGATAATAAACTCTCTTGCAATGACAATAATTACGATCCACGCAGGCAGACGGTCCAGCTCGATCATGCAGATCAAAGCAGAGCAGACCAGAAGCTTGTCTGCAAGAGGATCCATAAATTTCCCAAAATTGGTGACCAGATTATTCTTGCGGGCCAGATGTCCGTCAAACCAGTCGGTCACACTTGCAATCACAAAAATAGCCAGGCAGATATAGCGATTGGCATCGCCGCCCCAGCCAGTCAGGGTAAATAATACGAAAAACGGTACCAGGATCATCCTGGCAATAGTCAGTTTATTCGGTGTATTCATCTTCCAGCTCTCCTATCAAATCATACTCCAAAGCACCGGTTACCCGTACTTTTGCAAAATCTCCGGTCATGAGAAGTTCACCGGTCTGTACGAAAATGTATCCGTCAACCTTAGGCGCATCCCCATAAGTACGTCCGATATACGCACTTTCTCCTGATACCTTGCCTTCGATCATGACAGTAAGTACCTGGCCCACACGGCTTTCTCCCTTTTCCAGGGAAATCTCCTGCTGAAGTTCCATGATTTCATCTCGTCTGGCTTCTTTTATTTCCTCCGGAATCTGGTCTTCCATAGTCGCCGCAGGGGTATCCTCCTCTGCAGAATAAGGAAAAACTCCAAGACGGTCAAATTCGATCTCATCTACAAACTCCATCAGCTCTTCATGGTCTTCCTGGGTTTCTCCCGGAAAACCGCTGATCAGACTGGTTCGAAGGAAAATATCCGGTATTTCCCTGCGCAGCTTGCCAACGATATCCACCAGCTCCTGTCTGGTGGTCCTGCGCCCCATTCTCTTCAGCACACGGTCGCTGGCATGCTGAATCGGAAGGTCCAGATAATGACAGATCTTTTTCTCTTCCTTCATAGTCTGGATCAGTTCATCATAGATTTCCTCCGGATAGCAATATAAAATTCGGATCCAGCGGATTCCCTTTATTTTGCACAGTTCTTTCAGTAGAATATGAAGGGATTTCTTCCCGTAAAGATCTTTTCCATAGACAGTAGTCTCCTGGGCAACAAGGATCAACTCCTTCACCCCCTGCTGAGCAAGAGAAGAAGCCTCCTTTACAAGCTCCTCCATAGGGACACTTCTGTAGCTTCCACGAAGCTTGGGAATGATGCAGTAGGTACAGTGCTTGTCACAGCCTTCTGCGATCTTCAGATATGCAAAATGACCGCCTGTGGTCAGCATACGCTTTCCGGAAATGTCAGGGAGATAATCAATACTCTTGTACTCCTCAAAATGTCTGCCGGCCTGGGCTTCTTTTACTGCCTTTACGATCTCACCATAGGAAGTAGTTCCAAGAATAGCATCAACCTCCGGGATTTCTTCTGAAATCTCCTTTTTGTAACGCTGTGCCATACAGCCGGTAACGATCAATACCTTGCAGGTACCTGCCTTTTTCTTCTCCGCCATTTCCAGGATAGTATTGACACTTTCCTCCTTGGCATCCCCGATAAAACAGCAGGTATTGATGATGATCACTTCTGCTTCGTCCTCATCATCTACGATCTGATGTCCGTCTGCGGCAAGCATTCCAAGCATTTCTTCAGAATCTACCAGGTTCTTATCACACCCGAGAGAAATGAACAGTAATTTCATATTATTCTGCACTCTCCTCAGAAGCAGTCTCTGCTTTTACTTCCTCTGCGTTCTCCTCTTCTGCAGGCTGCTGTGGTGCAAGTCCTGCAATCTCTCTTAAATCCTCTTCCTCATTCTTGCCTGGAAGGATCTTAACCTTGCCATGGTACAGCTCGTCAATGGCAATGGAAAGAGGTTTCTTGTTGTATACATCATCACAAAGTGGCTTTGCACCTGCGATCAGCTGACGGGCACGCTTGCTGGTAGCAAGGATCAGAGAATAACGGCTGTTAAGCACCATGCTCTCATCATCGTCCTCATTGTTTGTATTGATTGCTTCGATTAATTCTGAATAAGATGGATGGATCATATCTATAATACTCCTTTCAAATTTACAGGGCAGATGCCCGGATTTTTATATTAAGATGTCAGGGTCAAAAGGTATTTTGCCCCTTACTTAATTTTCATTATAATCTGTTTATTTCTTAACCAGCTCTGCTGCCTCTTTCTGGATGGTGTGGATAAAATCCAGATTACGGTTCATCACAAAATGCTCACTCTGGATGATCCTGTGAAGTCTTTCCACAGCCTCATCAAGATCATCATTCACCAGAATGTAATCATACTCATCTGCGCCCTCTGCTTCCTGTGCAGCTCTTGCAAGACGCTGGTCGATCACTTCCTGAGTCTCTGTACCTCTGCCAACAAGACGTTCTTTCAGCACCGCCATAGAAGGTGGCGCTACAAATACCAGCACTGCCTCCGGAAATTTCTCTCTGATCTGGCGCGCACCCTGGATCTCAATTTCAAGGATCACATCTGTTCCCTGTGAAAGATGCTCCTCCACATAAGGTCTTGGTGTTCCGTAATAATTCTCAACATATTTTGCATATTCGATCAACTGGTCCTGACGGATCATCTCTTCAAATTCTTCTGTGGTACGGAAAAAATACTCTCTGCCATTCTCCTCGCCAGGTCTTGGATCTCTGGTGGTAGCAGATACAGACAGTGCATAATTGTCATATTTCGCCATAAGGCCTTTCATAATAGTGCCTTTTCCTACTCCGGAAAAGCCGGAAACAACAACTAAAACTCCTTTACTCATGAGCCTCTCCCTTACTTTCAAAATCATAGACATCTGCAAACCTTCGGGCTATGGTATCCGGCTGGATCGCAGACAGGATCAGAATGTCATCAGATGTCACAATAACAGACTTGGTCTTTCTTCCCTGGGTAGCATCCACTAAAGCTCCGGTTCCCTTCACATTCTGTACCATACGCTTCACAGGTGCAGCATCTGGATTTACCACTGCCACGATTTTCTGGGAATTTACCACATTGCCGAAACCGATATTGATTAATTTTGCCATGTTTTTATCCTTCTGTCAATTCCTGTAGAAAAGATTATGAAATATTGCAAATGCTCCTTCTTTTTGGATCACTCTATATTCTGGATCTGCTCACGGATCTTCTCAATTTCTGTCTTCAGGTCAATGGCAATATTGGAAATGATCAGATCACTGGATTTGGACAGGATAGTGTTGGCCTCCCGGTTCATCTCCTGGGCCATAAAGTCAAGCTTACGGCCAATTCCCTCTTTTTCTTCCAGCATTTTCTTCATACCCTGGATATGGCTATGCAGCCTGACTGTCTCCTCATCATTGCAGATCTTGTCAGAAAACAGGATCACCTCTGCTGCAATTCTGGATTCCTCAATCTGAGTATCTTCAAGCAGCTCATGTACCTTGGTTTCCAGTTTCTCCCTGTAGGAATCTACCACTTCCGGAGAGCGGGCTTCCACCTGGCATACCTTCTCATCCAGCGCGTCCAGCTTAGCGATCAGGTCATTTCTCAGATGCTCCCCTTCTCTTACACGGGTCTTGGCAAATTTCTCACAGGCCTCTTTTAAGGGGCCTTCCAGGACAGCCCACAGCTGTTCCTCATCAACAGACTGCTCCTCCATAGTCAGCACCTCAGGATAACGGGAAAGGGCTCCTGCCTTCACATCATTCTCCAGGCCAAATTCCTCTGCCATCTGGCGGATATACTCCAAATATTCCCCTGCAAGCTCACGATTATACTTCAGTGCGCCGCAGCTTAAGGTGTAATCCTCATAAGTGATAAATACATCCACCTTGCCACGCTGCATATAATTCTTCATAAGATTCCGGATCGCACCCTCCAGGAAGTTCAGTTTCCTTGGCATCTTGATACTGAGATCCAGATATCTGTGATTCACGGATTTTAGCTCCACGGTGATCTTTCGTTCCTTTGTGATCACTTCGGCTCTTCCAAAGCCTGTCATACTTTTTATCATAATGATCTCTTTCTCTTCTTTAATATAGTGGCTGCAAGCCTACACTGCAGCCTTCACGTACACCTATGCATACAGATTTATTATAGTTCATTCTAAAACCCTAGTCAAATCCTTTTTTTGCTGTTATAATAAATTCCAAATGTTCGAGAATTGCGGGAGCAGCTTCGCTGCGAAGCAATTCGTGGATATAAAAAAGAAAGGAGAACCTCCTCATGGCTTTTGATGGAATCACCATTGCTGCAATGGTTTCAGAATTAAATAAAAACCTTTCCGGCGGTCGCATCAACAAGATTGCTCAGCCGGAAAACGACGAACTTCTCATCACTGGAAAGGGAGCCTTTGGCCAGAAGCGTCTGCTTCTGTCTGCCAGCGCTTCTCTCCCTCTGATCTATTTCACTTCCAAAAACAGGATCAGTCCTCTCACTGCTCCCAACTTCTGCATGCTTCTTCGCAAGCACATCGGAAGTGCAAGGATCACAGGAATCCGGCAGCCCGGACTGGAACGTGTGGTAGAATTTGAGCTGGAGCATCTCAATGAGCTTGGAGATGTATGCCACAAAATTCTGATCATGGAGCTTATGGGCAAGCACAGCAACATCATTTTCTGTGATGACAAAAACATGATCCTGGACAGCATCAAGCATGTATCCTGCAATGTAAGCTCTGTCCGCGAAGTACTTCCGGGCCGGCCTTATTTTATTCCCCACACCCAGGACAAACTGGATCCTCTTACCATTTCCAGGGCGGATTTCATGGAAAAAGTGTGTCAGAAGCCTGCTGCCATTTCCAAAGCCCTTTATCAGACACTCACAGGCCTCAGTCCTGTTATGGCTCAGGAAATCTGTTACCGCGCTTCCATTGATGGAAATGATGAAGCCAAGGCTCTTGCCCCGGACGCCAGTGAACGGCTTTTCACTGTTTTTTCAGAGATGATGGACCAGATCCGTGGGGAAGCCTTTTCGCCGGTCATTGTCTATAAGGGGGATGAGCCTGTAGAATATGGAGTTCTTCCTTTTACCCAATATGGTGAAGGATATCACTGCCAGCCTTTTGAATCTGTATCAGAAATGCTGGAGACCTACTATGCTTCCCGTGACCGGATCACCCGCATCCGTCAGAAATCTGCTGATCTTCGAAAAATTGTCCAGACCGCTCTGGACCGCAACCGCAAAAAGCTCAGCCTTCAGCAGAAACAGATGAAAGACACTGAGAAAAAGGACAAATACAAAATTTACGGAGAACTGATCAACACTTACGGTTACGGGCTGGAAGAGGGCTGCAAATCCTTTAAAGCCGTAAATTATTACAATGGGGAGGAGGTCACCATTCCTCTGGATCCCACCCTCACCCCTCAGGAAAATTCAAAAAAGTATTTTGATCGCTATCAGAAGCTGAAACGTACTCAGGAAGCTCTTGAGATTCAGATTTCTGACACCTCCAGTGAAATCGAGCATCTGGAGTCCATTTCCAATGCCCTGGATATTGCCACAGAGGAAAGCGACCTTTCCCAGATCAAGGAAGAGCTGACTGAATATGGCTACATAAAGCGCCACTACGGAAATAAAAAAGGTGCCAAAATGCAGACCAAAGCAAAGCCCTTTCACTATGTTTCCAGCGATGGCTACGATATTTATGTTGGAAAAAACAATTATCAGAACGATGAGCTCACCTTTAAATTTGCCACAGGAAATGACTGGTGGTTTCATGCAAAAAAAATGCCCGGTTCCCATGTGATCGTAAAGACAAAGGACGGCACACTTCCAGACCGCACCTTTGAAGAAGCCGGAAATCTGGCCGCATACTATTCCAAAGGACGCACTGCCCCCAAAGTGGAAATTGACTACCTTCAGAAAAAAAATGTGAAGAAACCGGCTGGTGCAAAACCGGGATTCGTAGTATATTACACCAACTATTCCCTGATGGCTTCCCCGGATATCTCCGGACTTTTGGAGCAGCCTTGAAAGAATTTGAAATCTAAAAAAACAGGAGATCTTTATGAGTATATTAAATGTTGAACATCTTACCCACGGCTTTGGAGACAGAGCCATTTTCCAGGACGTATCTTTCCGACTTTTAAAAGGAGAACACATCGGTCTTGTAGGTGCCAACGGAGAGGGAAAATCCACATTTTTCAATATTGTTACTGACAAGCTAATGCCAGATGAGGGAAAGATCCAGTGGGCAAAAAATGTTCGTGTAGGCTATCTGGACCAGCACTCTGTCCTTGCACCTGGAATGACCATCCGGGACGTATTGAAATCTGCATTTTCCTGGCTTTTTCAGCTGGAGGCACGGATGAATGAAATCTGTGATTCCCTTGGGACTGCTTCCCCGGAGGAAATGGATTCCCTTATGGAAGAACTTGGCACCATCCAGGATACCCTTACCATGCATGATTTTTATGTCATTGATTCCAAGGTGGAGGAGGTAGCCCGGGCTCTTGGTCTTCTGGATCTGGGGCTGGACAGGGATGTCACAGACTTAAGCGGCGGCCAGCGTACCAAAGTCCTTCTGGCCAAGCTTCTTCTGGAAAAACCGGATATCCTCCTTCTTGACGAGCCTACCAACTATCTGGATGAAGAGCATATTGCCTGGCTTAAGCGGTATCTCCAGGAATACGAGAATGCATTTATCCTGATCTCCCACGACATTCCATTTCTCAATGATGTGATCAACATTGTCTACCATATGGAAAATCAGGAGCTGAATCGTTATGTAGGGGATTATGACCATTTCCTGGAGGTTTATGAGGTGAAAAAGGCTCAGCTTGAAGCTGCCTACCGCCGTCAGCAGCAGGAAATCAGTGAACTGAAGGATTTTGTTGCCAGAAACAAAGCAAGAGTTGCCACCAGGAATATGGCAATGTCCAGACAGAAAAAACTGGATAAGATGGACGTGATCGAGCTTGCGGCAGAAAAGCCAAAGCCGGAATTTCATTTCAAGCAAGGACGTACCCCAGGAAAATATATTTTTGAGACAAAGGATCTGGTCATCGGATATGACGAGCCCCTTTCCCGACCGCTTACCCTGTCTATGGAGCGCGGACAAAAAATCGCGCTGGTGGGAGCCAACGGAATTGGTAAGACCACTTTATTAAAAAGTATCCTTGGGCTGATCCCAGCATTAAAAGGTACCAGAGAGCTGGGGGACAATCTTCAGATCGGTTATTTTGAGCAGGAAGTAAAGGGTGACAACAAGACCACCTGCATTGATGAAATCTGGGCGGAGTTTCCATCCTATTCCCAGTATGAGGTTCGATCTGCCCTTGCAAAATGCGGACTTACCACCAAGCACATTGAAAGCCAGGTACGTGTCTTAAGCGGTGGAGAACAGGCCAAAGTAAGGCTGTGCAAGCTGGTAAACAAAGAAACCAATGTACTTCTTCTGGACGAGCCCACCAACCACCTGGATGTAGATGCCAAGGAAGCTTTAAAAGAGGCACTGAAAGAGTACAGAGGAAGCGTACTTCTCATCTGCCACGAACCGGAATTCTATCAGGATGTGGTTTCCCAGGTTTGGGACTGCAGCAAATGGACTACCAGGATTCTGTAACAATAGTTTTAACTGCTTAGAGCGTGTTAAAAAATCATTTCCACTATCATCTGACATAACATACAAAAACAGCATCTTTGCAAGGGATCTGTCTCTGGCAAAGATGCTGTTTTCTTCTAAATGTCAGCCTACAAACTGAATGATACCTGATACTTTCTCGTAAGCGCTGTCCCAGTCCTCACTGCTTCCAATACCTTTGATCTTACCGCTGATGGTAACAGTTCCTGTACCTGCAAAGGCAGATGCATTTGATTTGACGCCTTTATTGGTGGTAAAATCATGGGTTCCCCAGGATTTTGCTGCATCGTATTTTCCATTTGCTTTCAAACGGATATTGCTGAAAACAGCTTTTACAGAGTCCCTGTTCTTTCTCGCAGAACCTTCCACACGAAGATATACGGTTGTTCTGGCAAGATTTGGGTTCTTTGCAGTTTTTACCAGTTTCCCATCGATGTAGCAGTTACAGGTTCCATCCTTTTTCACAGTAAGCATAAGATGATAGGTCTTATTCTTCTCACCCAGGCGGATCCACTGGTACTGCTGACCTCCAGCTGCATTACTGTAAACATTCTCTGTCATAAACGCAGTTTTACCTGTATAAGGAGCTGCAGCATGCTCATCATGCTGGATTCCGAAGCTGAATGCAGATGTGGCAGTGCAGGCTACCAGCTTTGCATGGTAACCGGTGCCGGTACCGGTAAGGGAAACATCTGCTTCAATGGAATATTCTGATGCAGTATTTTCAATAGTCTGATCTGCTGCCGGCTGTGTGGTCTTTGCAGGAACTGTGCCGCTGACTGTCTTCATCAGACTTACATTTTTGCCATTGTATGCTTTCACGCCATAGGTGAATTTCCCACCTGCGCTGACACTTTTATCTGTGTAAGAATTTTTCTTCACTGTAGCGATCTTCTTGTAGCTTCCAGATGTGCCTTTCCGGTAAATATAATAGCCTTTGGCACCTTTGACCTTGGACCATTTCACTGTGGCAGTGCCGGTCTTCGGCGTAAAGGAAACACGCTTTGGTGTGGCAAGATACACAAGGCTTACACCTTTCTTATTGTAACTGCTGCTCTTTTTTCCTTTATAAGCACTTACAGAATAAGAATAAGTGGTTCCACTGGTCACTTTCTTATCTGTATAGGAAAGTGTAGTTCCTTTTTTTACAGTGTCAATCTTTTTCCATTTTCCTTTTCCGGTTTTGCGGTAAATGTAATAGCCAGATGCACCGGATACCTTTTTCCAGGTAACCTTTACGCCATTTTTTACAATGGCTGCCTTTTTCATGGATGGTGTTTTTACAGAGGCAGCCTGAACTCCCTGCACATTTCCTGTAATGGAAAAAGAAAGGGTAAGCATCAGCGCCAGAAAAAATACCATGATCTTTTTGAAACTTTTCTCTCTCATTTTTACCTCCTGTTTTTCTGCAGAAGAAAAAGCGGAGAATCCTTTTCAAGATTCCCCGCTTAGGTTCTTCCATAACCGTCTGCGGGATCCTATTTTTATCCCGTTACACGGATTATACTACTTATTCATCAGCAGAGTCAACCTTACTTGCACGTGCTTCGATTTCTTTCTGCTGGATATCTCCAGGTGCCTGCTCATAGCGTGCAAATTCATAGGAGAAGTCTCCGCTTCCACCAGTCATGGAGCGAAGGTCTGTGGAGTATCCGTAGATCTCCAGAAGCGGTACATCCGCCTCAATGATGGTGTTGCCATTGTGATCCGGGTTCATTCCCAGCACACGGCCACGGCGCTTATTCAGATCTCCCATAGCATCACCGGTATATTTATCCGGAACTGTCACCTTCATGGAAACGATTGGCTCTAACAGTACAGGTGAAGCATCCAGGAAGCCTTTCTTGAATGCAAGGATAGTAGCCATCTTAAATGCCATCTCAGAAGAATCTACCGGATGATAGGATCCATCATAGAGAGTAGCCTTTACACCAACTACCGGATATGCAGCAAGAGGTCCCTTCTGAACGCATTCCTGAAGACCCTTCTCAACTGCCGGGAAGTAGTTCTTCGGAACAGCACCGCCTACTACAACCTGCTCAAATACATAAGGAGTCTCCAGATCACCAGACGGCTCGAAGCGCATCTTAACATGTCCATACTGTCCATGTCCGCCGGACTGTTTTTTATGTTTTCCTTCCACATCGGAATTCTTGCGGATGGTCTCACGGAACGGAACCTTCGGCTTGGAAAGCTCGACATCTACTTTGTAACGCTCTTTCAGCATGCTGACAACAACATCAAGGTGCTGGTCGCCCATACCATAAATAAGGCTCTGGCGGTTTGCTCCATCGTTTTCAACACGAACGGTTCTGTCCTCGCTCATGATCTTCGCAAGTGCCTGGGAAATCTTATCCTCATCGCCCTTGTTCACGGCCTTAAATCTCTTATAGGTATAAGGTGTGGAAAGGATTGCCTTTGGATAAAGGATCGGATTTGCTTTGGTTGCAAGGCTGTCACCAGTCTGAACACTTACCAGTTTTGCAATGGCACCGATATCACCAGCATGAAGCTCCGGAACCTCGATTGGCTTGGAACCCTGGAGAACATATAATTTGTTCAGGCGCTCTTCCACACCTTTCTCTACATTGAGAAGGGTGTCATCGGATTTGATAACACCGGAGCAAACCTTGATCAGGGAATACTTGCCAAGGAATGGATCTACGATAGACTTCCATACATATGCAGATTTTGCTTTTGCAAAGTCATAATTTGCTTCAAAAATTTCATTGGTCTTCTGGGAAATACCGTTGCAGGGACGTTTGTCCGGGCTTGGGAAATATCCACAGATATCATCCAGCAGGTTGGATACACCGCGAAGATTGATCGGAGATCCCATGCATACCGGAACAATGCTTGCTTCCTGGATATTGGTTGCAAGTGCTGCGGAAACCTCTGTAACAGAGAATTCATCTCCCTCAAAATAACGATCCATGAATTCCTCGCTGGTCTCAGCTACAGATTCCATCAGGATATCATGATATTTTTCAAGGTACTCATCCAGATAAGAAGGAATCTCGCACTCTTCCTTCAATCCTTTGTCGATATATTTTCTTCCGGCCTGCTTTACAACGTTTACATATCCCACAAATTTACCATTTTCACGAATCGGAAAATGAAGCGGCGCAATCTTCTTGCCGTAAAGTTCTGTAAGCTGATCTACTACCTTACGATAGCTGACATCGTCCACGTCCATATCTGTAACAAAGATCATACGGGGAAGTTTATACTTCTCACACAGATCCCATGCTTTCTGTGTACCAACCTGTACACCAGCCTTTCCAGATACTACGATGATTGCTGCATCTGCAGCGCTGACAGCTTCCTCAACTTCTCCTACGAAGTCAAAATATCCGGGAGTGTCCAGAATGTTTACCTTATTTTTCTGCCACGGGACCGGAATCACAGATGTTGCGATGGAAAAGTGTCGTTTGATCTCTTCTTTATCATAATCACTGACAGTGTTGCCATCTTCCACTCGGCCTAAACGGTTGGTCAAACCTGCCAGATATGCCATTGCTTCTGCCAGAGTTGTCTTTCCAGCCCCACCGTGACCTAATAGGACTACATTTCTGATTCGGTCAGTTCTAAAAACGTCCATATGTAATACCTCCCTGTTTGTCTAATATGTTCATATTTTACTAAATATTCAAAAGAATTTCAAGTATTTTCTGGGATTTTGACGGTCTTTTTTCAAAAAAGTTAATATTTTTTTGTCATTTTCGTAGGAATTGACAATTTGCGCGGAATCTCGTACAATGTCAGAAGGTAGTTTTACACTTTAACCTTGGAAAGGAAACAACATTATATTATGAAGACAATCGGTTTTATCGGTCTGGGCCTGATCGGCGGCTCCATTGCCAAGGCCATTCGGAAATTCCATCCGGATTATCACATTCTGGCCTATAACCGCAGCAAGGAAGCTCTGGCCTTGGCCATCAGTAGCGGTATTATAGATGGAGTATGCGAAGAAATGAAGGATCCACGTTTCGGATCCTGTGATTATGTATTTTTATGCGCTCCGGTAGAGATCAATCTGGAATGCCTTGCCTATCTGAAAGAAACCCGTCAGCCTGGCTGCATCATCACAGACGTAGGAAGTGTGAAAGGAATCATCCATCAAAAGGTAGATGAGCTGGGAATGACAGACTGTTTCATCGGCGGACATCCAATGGCAGGTTCTGAGAAAACCGGTTTTGAGCATTCAAATGAGCGGATTTTGGAGAATGCCTATTATATCCTCACCCCAGGCGGCAATGTAGGACTGGAATATCTCTCTGACTTTACAGAGCTGATCAGTTCTCTTGGAGCTATTCCCATGGTACTCACTGCAGAAGAACATGACTTTATCACCGCAGGGGTAAGCCACCTTCCCCACATTATTGCTTCCGCACTTGTCAATCTGGTCAAAACGCTGGATAACGATGCAGAATATATGAAGACAATCGCAGCAGGCGGTTTCCGTGATATCACAAGAATCGCATCCTCTTCCCCTGTAATGTGGCAGCAGATCTGTATGGAAAACCACGAAAACATTTCCAATGTTCTGGATGATTACATCCGGATGCTGATCCAGATCCGCTGTTCTGTTGACAACTGTGCTTCCGATTCCAAAGATGCAGATGCCATTTACCAAATGTTTGCCAGCTCCAGGGATTACCGGGACTCTATCGACGTAGTAGACAACGGACCTATCCGCAAGGCTTATGTCCTCTATCTGGATATCGCAGATGAAGCCGGTGGAATTGCTACTATTGCCACCATCTTAGCTATGGATAAGATCAGCATCAAGAATATCGGCATTATCCACAACCGTGAGTTTGAACAGGGTGTACTAAAGATTGAATTTTACGAGCAGGATGCCATGGAACGGGGCGCAGCCCTTCTTCGGAAGCGAAATTATATTGTATACGAGCGATAGAACATGTCACCAAAAGGCTTTCTGCAAGATAGAACTTTTGCGGCAGCTGACGGAATGCACATCTATTTATTTAAAATGATTATATAGGAACGATTATTATGGACATCAGAAAACTTCACAATCTTCACGGCGAGATCACAGTACCGGGTGACAAATCCATCTCCCACCGCGCCGTTATGTTTGGCTCCCTGGCAAAGGGAACAACAAAGATCACTCATTTCCTGGAGGGCGCAGATTGTCTCTCCACCATCTCCTGTTTTTGCAAAATGGGGATTGAAATTGAAAATACAAAGGGGGAAATCCTGGTTCACGGCAAAGGCCTTCATGGACTTTCTGCCCCCACAGATATTCTGGACGTGGGAAACAGTGGAACAACCACCCGTCTGATTTCCGGAATTCTTGCAGGACAGGATTTCGTATCGGAACTTACCGGGGATGACTCGATACAGAGCCGCCCCATGAAAAGAATCATGACTCCCCTTCTTTCTATGGGAGCGGATATCGCAAGCCTCAAAGGAAACAATTGTGTTCCCCTTCGCATTGCAGGCCATCCGCTGAAGGGGATCCACTATGATTCACCGGTTGCCTCTGCACAGGTAAAATCCTGCGTGCTTCTGGCCGGAATGTATGCAGATGGGATTACCAGCGTCACAGAACCGGTGCTTTCCAGGAATCACACGGAAATCATGCTGAATTATTTCGGGGCTCAGGTAACCTCTAAGGGGACCACTGCTTCCATCGTCCCGGAGCCTTCTCTTTTTTCAAGAGAGATCACAGTACCAGGAGACATTTCCTCTGCTGCTTACTTTATCGCAGCCGGACTTTTAGTGCCAGGCAGTGAGATTCTTCTGAAAAATGTGGGAATCAATCCCACAAGGGATGGACTTCTTCGTGTGTGCAAGGACATGGGGGCAGACATTACCCTGTTAAATGTAAATATGGACGGGGAACCTACTGCAGATCTGCTGGTACGCACAAGCTCCCTTCACGGCACCACTGTAGGCGGCGAAATTATCCCCACTCTCATTGATGAAATCCCTATGATCGCAGTGATGGCCGCTTTTGCCAAGGGAACCACTGTCATCAAAGACGCAAAAGAATTAAAGGTAAAAGAATCCGACCGTATTCTGGTAATGGCAGAAAATCTTTCCAAAATGGGAGCAGATATCATTCCCACAGAGGACGGCATGATCATTCACGGCGGCAAGCCTTTGCACGGCGCTGTCATTAACTCCTATCTGGATCACCGTGTGGCTATGTCCTTTGCCATTGCAGGACTTCTCTGTGATGGACCTCTTTCCATCACCGGTGGAGAGTGTGTAAAGATTTCTTATCCGGATTTTTATGAAGATCTGTACCGGTTGGGACAATAATCTCCTTTTATAAGGGCAAAAAGGAAAGGAAGTAAACGTTATGAAAAAGAACATCAGAAAGATAGTGATCTTTATGATTACTGCCATTTTGCTACTGCCTGCACTCCCCGTAGTCACACAGGCAGCCAGCAAAACCGTAATTTCTTTAAAACCCGGAAAAACCTATAAGTCCTATGATTTTACCGGAGATGCAAAGAAGGATAAATTTAAATATGTAACCTATCGGGGAAGTGATAGTAGCCTATATGCGAGAGTTTATATCAATGGAAAATATAAAAATGCCATAAATTTGGCCCAGGGAGGGGACTTATCTCTTTGCCGTGTCAGCAAGAAAAATGTTTTTCTTGTTGCATCATGCGGTTCTTTTGGAGGATCCCATTCTATATGTTATGTGTACAAAAATGGAAAGTTCCGAGATGTAACACCAGCTGCAAGATCAATGCTTGATTACAACTGGCCTGTCAAAGCATCCGGTGGTATGCTATATTTTCAATCTACATCTGGAAAGCATGCGTGGCTCTTTGCCAATTACAGCGCGCCCAGCTGTTATCTTAAATACAAAGCCTCCAACAAAAAGCTAAAGCTTGTTTCCCGATATGCAAGTGCATCCGGAACCTACAAAGCCACAAGGAGCTTTTATACCAGCAATAAAGCAACTTCTATGAATTCCCGTGGTGTAATGGTAAGGTATGGCGATCTGGTAAAGGTACAGTCTATTTATCTTAATTCCCACGGAAGTGCAATGGTAAAATTATCGGTAAACGGAAAAACCGGCTGGATTCCTGATTATGGGCATGGATATCAAAATGTCGATCTTAAGGGCGCCCTGACTCCTGTTTCTTCTTATAGTAACACAGGCAGTAGCTCCAAGCCAACCTTTCAGGTTTCCTGCGGTGCAGCCGGATCCAAGACTCTTACTATGAATGTGTCATGCTCCACAGGTGGAGTTATCACATGGAAAAGTTCTGACCCAAGTGTAGCAACGGTAGACAATAATGGAGTGATTACAGCCAAAAGCACCGGACCTGCCACCATCACAGCCAGCGTAAAATATAATGGAAATACTTACTCTGTGTCAAAGATGATATATATAAGTTCAAAAAAACAGTATGGTGCATGGAGCAGCTGGTCCCTGACCCCTGCGTACAACAGTGCCTTCCAGCAGTTCAGAACCACAACCCTTTACAGATATTACTGCTTCTTATGTCCGGTATGTGGCGGGCGGGAACCTCTGCAGGGTACCAGCGACTGCCACCGCTATACTCTCACCCTGAACAACGGTGTTGTTGCGTGGTTTACCACTCCATATTCCGCAGCTAATTCTGCGCCATACAGCTATGCTCCCTATAAAAGATACACCACTTCCCTGGGGGATGGCAAAAAATGGAATTTCAGCCTTGGAAATATCAACGATCATGCAGTAGGCACAAAAGATACAGATTCCGATGCAGTGGTGATTACTACCGGATACAGTACACGCAGCATTACTACCACTTACTATATCAGCTCCATCAGCTAATTGCCCACCTGGCAGCATTATAACAGCCAACCAAAACAGATCCTCATTTCAATTTTGAAGGCGGTTCCAGGAAATCTGGAATCGTCTTTTTTCTTATTCTTTGTTAAATAATAATCACTTATATATAACTTATATTCGTGATATTAGCCATATTTTATTCGCATTTTTGCTTTCATTATATACACATTATCTATTTATCCATATTTTCCTTTCTGTGCAATTTAAAAATACGTTTTATTCGTCTTTTAAATTCGTTATATTTTTAACATATATGACGAAGTTAAAAAACTTTCTAAAAACCTCTTTTTTTCTTCAAAAAAATAACGTATAATCCCACTGTAAGTTGTGGAACACTAAAACAAAGCGAAAAGAGGTCAGTCCGGACAAAAGAGTGGCTGATAACCAGAAAGGAGCCAAAAATAATGAAAATTTTATTTTACGGAACCAAAAATTATGACGAACAGTTTTTTGATAAACTTCTCCCTGAATTTCCAGGTATCGAGATCAAATTTATTGAGGCAAATATACATGAAGAAACTGCTTCCCTTGCAAAGGGATATGAAGCCATCTGTGCATTTGTAAATGCGGACCTTGGCGCTACTGTTATTGAAGAATTGCATCAGCAGGGTGTGAAACTGATCCTGATGCGCTGTGCCGGATACAATAATGTAGATCTGAAAACTGCACAGAAATACGGCATTAAGGTTCTCCGCGTACCTGGCTATTCCCCGGAGGCTGTAGCAGAGCATGCAATGGCACTGGCACTTACCGCCAACCGCCATACTCATAAAGCTTACATCAAGTGCCGTGAAAATAACTTCACTTTAAATGGTCTGATGGGTGTAAACCTTTACAAAAAGACAGCCGGAATCATCGGAACCGGTAAGATCGGACAGGCTATGGCAAGAATCTGCAAGGGATTTGGCATGCGTGTGATCGCATATGATCTTTTCCCTAACAAAAACCTGGATTTCCTGGAATATGTTTCCCTGGATGAGCTGCTGGCTACCAGTGATCTGATCAGCCTTCACTGCCCGCTGACAGATGAAACTAAGCATATTATCAACGAAAAGACCATTGCACAGATGAAGGATGGCGTAATCCTGGTAAATACTTCCCGAGGCGGTCTGATCAAAACGGAGGATCTAATTTCCGGTATCCGCGATCATAAATTCTTTGCTGTCGGACTTGACGTATATGAGGAAGAGTCTGACTATGTATTCGAAGATCTGTCTGAGAGCATTATGCAGACTTCCCTGATCCAGCGTCTGCTTTCTTTCCCGAATGTAACCATGACTTCCCACCAGGGATTCTTTACAGAAGAGGCGCTGACCAATATTGCAGAGACGACCATGGAAAATGCCCGGTCTTATATGAATGGGGAAGAGCTGAAAAATGAAGTGCTGAAATGATCTGCTTAGGAATACCCGTGGTTCATATGCTTTGAGTTTATGAAAACTCTTTTCTAGAGTGTGTTTGAAAAGGCTTTCTACAAGATGTGCATTACAATTTGCGGGAGAGTTTGCCCGGGTTGCATCCGAATCTTCTGCAAAATGCACTGGCAAAGCGGCTGGGATTGCTGAATCCGACGATTTCTGCTATCTGAGTCATGGAATACTGGCCGCTTTGTACCAGGTGCAAGCTTTTATTGGCACGGTATTCTTCCAGATAACGGGTGATCGTCTTTCCGGTCATTTTTTTGAAAAGACGGCAGCAGACTTCTTTTGATAAATGGATCTGGTCTGCAAGCTCCTGAAGGGAGATTACTTCGGCAAAATGTGTATTAAGATAATTCAGCATTATTTCCAGCCGTTCCAGTTCCAGCTGGTTTGCCGGAACAAATTTTGTCAACTCCTGCCTATGTTCATACAGGAGCATGCCAAATGCCTCACATAGAAGTCCCTTGATCTTCAGTTCATAACAGAATGCTTTCTGGTCAAAGGCTTCTTCTACCTGATTTAATTTCTGTATAATTTCTGTTTCTTTTCCTTCTGCCCCAGTCAGATGAATACAAGGAACTGCTGAATTTTGTAAAAATGGCCGAAAACAGTTCCGCTCAACATCGCTTCCGAAATCGCCATACAAAAAATCTGGTCTTACAAGGATCGTACTATATCGGACATGTGCATTTCCCAGTGAGCTACAGCTGTGGGGCACATTTCGATTCAGTAAGAATCCTTCTCCAGGTCTGACTCTGTAATTTTTCTGATAAACTTGAAAAAAAGCTTCCCCTTCTCTTAAAAGATTGATTTCCAGATCATTGTGCCAGTGAATCGGAACATGTTTGCCTTCAAAAGACCAGAGATCATCATGATTCACTGTCATCGGAAAGGTTTCTGTTCCATGTGCCTCTAGTTCTCTTCTGGCACTGTCTACCAGGATTTTTCTTTTTGCCATCTTTTCATTCTCCATTTTCCCTTTGCCTTTCCATATTCCATTTGGTCAATATCTGTATCACAAACAACAATACCGGAATCGCATTTTGCCTGAGACTTCTCTATAATGTTCCCTGCAATAAAAAGCACGCAATATTACAAGGAGGTTCTCTTATGTCCAGACAAAAATCAAAAGAGATGGATCTCACTGTCGGAAATCCATTCTGGTCATTATTAAAATTTGCAATTCCGGTTATTCTCGGAAATTTGTTTCAGCTTTTTTATACACTTGCTGACTCTGTAATCGTCGGCAAAACGCTGGGGGCAAAATCCCTTGCAGCAGTGGGCGCCACCAGCATCATTATTTATTTTGTTTTCTGTTTTATCAATGGTTTTACAGGAGGATTTGGAATCTGTCTCGGGCAAAGATGCGGAGCGAAGGATGAAAAAGGCATGCGAAAAAGTGTGGCAGCTTCCACTCTTCTCAGTATTATTTTTACAGTTATACTAACTTTGATCTGCTGTCTTCTGTCCCATCAGATTCTCAGATGGATGCAGATTCCAACGGATATCTCCGGCGAAGCTTATGATTATATGTTTGTGGTTCTTCTTGGAACAGGAGCAACTGTTTTTTACAATATGATTTCGAACATGCTCCGTGCTTTGGGTGACAGCAAAACGCCCCTTTATTTTCTGGTGTTTTCTTCTATCCTGAATATTTTCCTGGATATCCTGTTTATTGTACCATTCCGCATGGGAGTGGCCGGTGCAGCCTGGGCAACGATCCTTTCCCAGTTTCTTTCTGCCCTGCTCAGTCTGATCGTCGGACTGAAAAATTTCCCGGTGCTGCATCTGCAGCGTGAAGATTTTCATGATCTTAAAGGAATGATTCAACTGCATCTGAAAACAGGTTTTCCTATGGGATTCCAAATGTCTGTAATGTGTATTGGTCAGCTGGCCATGCAGACTGTTGTGAACTCTCTTGGTACTGCCGCAGTCGCAGGTTATACCGCCGCTTCCAAAGCCGACCAGCTTTCCGTCCTCGTAAACAATGCCATGATGACCGCGATTTCCAACTATGTCGCCCAGAATTTTGGTGCAGGAAAAAGAGGCCGTATCCGTCAGGGTGTGCGGGCCTGTCTCATCCAGACAGAAGGTTTCAATCTGATCATGTGTATCGGTATTTTGCTTCTGCGTCACCCCATCGTACAAATGTTTTTATCCGATCCTACAAAGGAAATTTATCATTATTCCGACATGTATCTGACAGTTGTAGCGCCGTTTTATTTCATTCTTGGCCTGCTTGCCGTTTACCGGACTTCTATCCAGAGTATGCAAAATGGTCGGGCTCCTTTCGCAGCCTGCATGATCGAACTGGTTATGCGTATTGCCGCTACAGTAGGTCTCTCTGGTGTCATTGGCTACACTTCCGTCTGCATTGCCAGCCCTCTTGCCTGGTTCGGAGCCTGCTCCCTGCTTGTTCCAGTCTATTATAAGATGATGCGCAGTTAAGAATGGATGTTACTCACCATATCTCTCCCTCAGAAGTGCGATTTCCCTTTTCCATCCCTCGTCGTCATTTGGAGTCTCCAGGATAAAGGGCTTTCCATCCAGTGACGGGTGACGGATCACACGCACCAAGGCGTCCAGACCGATCTGTCCCTCGCCGATCCTGGCGTGGCGGTCTTTGTGGCTTCCCAGTCCATTCAGGCTGTCATTGAGATGAATGGCTTTCAGATGTTCCATTCCGATCACACGGTCAAATTCAGCCAGCACTCCATCCAGGTCGTTTACAATATCATATCCTCCATCCCATATATGGCAGGTATCCAGACAGATTCCAAGTTTCTCTCTTTTTTCTACCAGATCCATGATTTCACGAAGCTCTTCAAAGTGGCTTCCCACTTCTGAGCCTTTTCCAGACATGGTCTCCAAAAGCACAGTAGTAGTCTGCTCCTTTGTCAGCACTGCATTTAACACTTCTGCGATCTTCTGGATTCCCACTTCGATTCCCTGCCCCACATGGCTTCCGGGATGAAAATTATAATAATTTCCAGGGGTATATTCCATACGCTTCAGATCGTCTGCAAAGGTTTCCCGGGCAAAATCCCGGAGATCTTCTTTGGCTGCACAGGCATTTAAGGTATATGGCGCATGGGCAACGATTTTGCCAAATTTATGCTCCTGGGCAATTTCAAGAAATCTGGACACATCTTCCGGATCAATTGCCTTGGCATTCCCTCCCCTTGGATTCCGGGTAAAAAATGCGAAGGTGTTGCCGCCGTTTTTTACCATTTGACGGCCCATAGCTGCATAACCTTTGGAAGATGAAGTATGATTTCCTATATATAGCATAATGTTTTCCTCCTGATTTTCTACCAAAAAGTTGCTTCTATTTTACCATTTTATCTTCCTTTTTCAAGATATTTATTGACGAAAATCACTTTTCTTTCTATACTATTGAACAGGTATGTTCTTCTGCAAAAGCGAGTCAGCTCTGTTTGTTTGCAGAGTTCATCCATATAATAAAGGAAGGAAAGTATTATGAAAGAACGTGAAAAGTTTTCATCCAGGCTTGGATTTATTCTAATCTCAGCCGGCTGCGCCATCGGTATCGGCAATGTATGGCGCTTCCCTTATATCACAGGCCAGTACGGCGGCGCTGCCTTTGTGCTGATCTATCTTTTGTTCCTGGTTATCCTTGGCCTGCCCATTATGGTTATGGAATTTTCAGTAGGACGTGCAAGCCGCAAGTCCGCAGCCAGAAGCTTCCATCTTCTCGAGCCACAAGGAACCAAATGGCATCTCTATAGTTATGGTGCCATGCTTGGCAACTATATGCTGATGATGTTTTACACCACAGTAGGCGGATGGATGCTGGCATATTTCTTTAAAATGGCCACCGGAACCTTCTCAGGCATGGACACCGAAGCAGTAGGCAATGTATTCAACACCATGCTCTCCAATCCCGGAGAAATGACCTTCTGGATGGTGATCGTCACTGCATTTGGCTTTGGCACCTGCTGCATGGGACTGCAAAAAGGTGTTGAGCGTATTACAAAAGTCATGATGGTTTGTCTTCTCACTATTATGGTGGTTCTCTGTATAAAGAGCTGTACTCTTCCAGGAGCCATTGAGGGAATCAAATTTTATCTGCTTCCGGATTTTGGACGTCTGAAAGAAAACGGTCTGCTTTCCGGCATCTATGCTGCCATGGGACAAGCTTTCTTCACCTTAAGCCTTGGCATCGGTGCTATGGCTATTTTCGGAAGCTATATTGATAAAGGCCGCAGCCTTATGGGCGAATCCATTCAGATCGGGATTCTGGATACTTTCGTAGCTCTGATGGCAGGTTTGATCATCTTCCCTGCATGCTTTGCTTACAATGTAAGTCCTACTCAGGGTGTTGGTCTTGTATTTGTCACTCTGCCAAACATGTTCAACCAGATGATGGGCGGACGTTTCTGGGGCGCACTGTTCTTTATCTTTATGACCTTTGCAGCTCTTTCCACCATCATTGCCGTATTTGAAAACATCTTAAGCTTCGCAATGGATCTGTGGGGATGGAGCCGTAAAAAAGCAGTTGTGGTAAACAGCATTGCTATTTTCATCCTGTCCATGCCATGTATCCTTGGCTTTAATGTGTGGAGCGGCTTTCAGCCTCTTGGGGCAGGCTCTACTATTCAGGATCTGGAGGATTTCATTATTTCCAACAATCTTCTTCCTCTTGGAAGCCTTGTTTATCTGCTGTTCTGTGTCACCCGTTACGGATGGGGATGGGACAACTTCATCAAAGAAGCAGACACCGGAAATGGAATCAAATTCCCGAAATGGGCACGACCGTACCTTACTTACGTACTGCCTCTTATTGTTCTGCTGATTTTTGTAATGGGGTATTACGACAAATTCTTTGCCTGAATAACGTTATCTCCCCTTTCTAAGGAGTAGAAGTATGCAAAAGAAAAAAAATATTAATAAGAAATCAAAATACTACCGCCAAAAACAGGTAAGGATGCAAAAAATCTGCATAATAGGCCTTGTTTTGTTGCTTGCAGTACTGATCCTGCTCATCCAAAGCTGTGCGTCAGGAAGTAAAAAAGCCAGTTCTTCCAATGTGAAGACTTCTTCGGACAGCGCATCTTCCAAAAACGAGACGTCCGATGGTTCCTCTACTTTAACAGCGGATTCCTCTTCCGATCCAGAGGGTGATACTTCCGATTCTCAGTCAGAAACAGACGCCAGCACCTCAAAAGCCTCCCATGACACACCAGTTTCCCTTACTGTCAGTGTAGTTGGAGACTGCACCCTTGGTACAGACGAAAATTTTGATTACAGCACCAGCCTGAATGCTTATTTTGAGAACTATGGGAAAGAATATTTTTTCCAGAATGTAAAGAGTATTTTTGAGGCAGATGATCTGACAATTGCCAATAATGAGGGAACTTTCACAGACAGCTATGACCGTGAGGACAAAACCTTTGCATTTAAAGCTCCAGCCTCCTTTGCCGGAATCTATTCCTGTAGTTCTGTGGAAGCTGTTAATACAGCCAACAACCACAGCCATGATTATGGAGAGCAGAGCTTCCAGGATACCATGGATGCCCTGGATGCAGAAGGAGTCATCCATTTTGGCTATGACGAAACAGCTGTGATGGATATAAAAGGAGTTAAGGTGGGACTTGTAGGAATTTATGAGTTAAACGACCACCTGGAACGAGAGCAGCAGTTGAAAGATAATATTGCTAAAGTAAAAGAGGATGGCGCTGAACTGATCATCGTGATTTTCCACTGGGGAAATGAAAAGGAAACAGTTCCGGATTCCAACCAGACCACACTTGGACATCTTGCCATCGACCTGGGTGCAGATCTGGTATGTGGACATCACCCTCATGTACTTCAGGGTATTGAAGAATACAAGGGGAAAAACATTGTCTACAGTCTGGGAAATTTCTGCTTTGGTGGAAACAGTTACCCCAGTGATATGGACAGTATGATCTTCCAGCAAACCTTCACCATCACGGACAATGGTGTAAAGGAAGATAATGTGACCAACATCATTCCATGCTCTATCTCCTCTGCATATGGCTATAATAATTATCAGCCAACACCGGCTGAAGGGGATGAAAAGACCCGGATCATGGAGAAGATTCAGGAGAGAAGTTCCTGGATCGGATGAGAAAATTCTAAATTATCGGATGAAAAAATTCCAAATTACATGTATAAAAAAGCACCAAACACGCTCTAAAAAAACAAAAAAACTCAGAGTTCAATGGGACTCTGAGCTTTTTTATGTTTTAGAACAAATTCGTTTTTGGTCTACAAAATGATCATCGCATCCCCAAAGGAAAAGAATCGATATTTCTCCTGCACTGCAACTTCATAAGCGTGCATGATATTCTCTTTTCCAGCCAGCGCAGACACCAACATTACCAGAGTGGATTCCGGCAGATGGAAATTAGTGATCAGGCCATCGATCATCTTAAATTTATATCCCGGATAAATAAAAATCTCTGTCCAGCCGCTTCCGACTTTCAGAATTCCATCTTCCCCGGTGGCTGATTCCAGTGTACGGCAGCTGGTAGTTCCAACTGCGATCACACGTCCTCCGTTTTTCTTGGTATCATTGATCAGCTTTGCCTGATCCTCTTCCACAATATAAAACTCCGAATGCATATGATGCTGTTCCACATCATCCACCTTTACCGGGCGGAAGGTGCCAAGACCTACGTGAAGGGTCACATGGGCAATGTTGACTCCCTTTTCCTTAACCTGTTCCAGAAGCTCTTTTGTAAAATGCAGGCCTGCTGTAGGCGCTGCTGCGGAACCTTCGTTTTTGGCGTATACTGTCTGATAACGGTTCTTATCCTTTAATTTATGGGTAATGTAAGGCGGCAGGGGCATTTCTCCAAGCTGATCCAGAATTTCCTCAAAAATCCCTTCATAATGAAACTGGATCAGTCGGTTTCCCTCGTCCACCACATCTATGATCTCACCCTTTAAAATCCCGTCTCCAAAGGTGATCTTTGCACCTGGGCGGGCTTTTTTGCCAGGTTTTACCAGACATTCCCATATATCATTTTCCCTTCTTTTCAGAAGAAGGATCTCGATCACTGCACCGGTCTCTTCTTTATGTCCGTAAAGTCTCGCCGGAATTACCTTGGTATCATTGATGACCAGAGTATCTCCTTTGTTCAGATAGTCCAGTATATCTCTGAAATGACGATGTTCAATACTTCCATCAGCCATAGAAAGATGCATAAGCCTGGAAGAGCTTCTGTCTTCCAGCGGATCCTGGGCAATCAGCTCCTGGGGAAGCTCATAGTAAAAATCAGATGTTCTCATCTTTGGATTCCTCCTCTTTCCACTGTTTTTTCAACTGCCGCACAAAATTCCATTCTTTGTTGGTAAGGTCTGCCTTTTTCAGCAGATCCGGGCGTCTCTTCGCAGTACGGATAATGGACTGCTCCCTGCGCCATTTTTCAATATTTGCATGATGACCGGACATGAGAACCTCCGGAACCTTTTTGCCATGCCACTCTTCCGGCCGGCTGTACTGGGGATATTCCAAAAGATTTCCTGCAAAAGACTCTGTCTCACCGGATTCCTGATTGCTCAGCACCCCCGGAACCATACGGGAGATAGAATCCATCATAACCATAGCCGGAAGTTCACCACCTGTCAGCACATAGTCCCCAATGGATACATAATCTGTAACGATTTCTTCCAGAACTCTCTCATCAATTCCCTCATAATGGCCACAAAGAAATACCAGATCCTCTTCTTTTGCCATATCCCTGGCCATCTGCTGATTAAACACCTGTCCCTGAGGGGTCAGATAAACCACCCTGGGGCGTTTTCCTGTCTTCTTCGCAATGGCTTCATATGCCAGATAAACTGGCTCTGCCTGCATCAGCATTCCGGCTCCTCCGCCATAAGTATAGTCGTCCACTTTCTGATGTTTGTTAAAGGCATAATCCCGAATATTTACTGCTTCCACAGAAAGGATTCCTGCATTTATGGCACGGCCTGTAATGCTTGTATTCATTCCATTCTGAATCATCTCAGGAAAAAGAGTCAAAACATGGAAATTCATCATAAAAGTCCTTTCATCAGATGTATCGTCATCACATTTTCTTCCAGATCTACATCCAAAATACACTCCTTGATTGCTGGGAGAAGTACTTCCTGATGATCTGGCAGTTCTACTACATAAACATCATTGGCTCCGGTCTCCATCACATCCTTCAATGTTCCAAAATGGCTCTGATCCTCCAGAACCACTTCCATGCCGATCAGGTCTCCGATGTAATATTCATCCTCATCCAGTTCCTGTGCTTCCTCTCTTGGAACCCACAGATCTCTGCCTTTGTACATTTCGATATCATTTATATTATCAATCCCTTCAAATTTCAGGATCACAAGATTCTTAAAAAATCTCACATTCCGAATCTCAAGCTTTTTCATTTCCCTGCCTGCATCCAGAAATACATACTCCAGATCCAAAAAACGCTCCGGATCTGTGGTGGGGAATACCTTTACTTCTCCCCTTACTCCGTGAGTTGTGGTGATCACACCAACCTTTAATAAATCTTCCATTCAAAACTCCTCTATAAAATGGATATGTCTGCCGTCCAGGACTTTTCAATACATGAAAGTCAGCAGTCCAAGACTTTCATAAGTAAAAACAGGAGCCATGTCTCCACAGCTCCTGCGTTTTATATCTTGCCTATCATTGCAGAATATCTACAATCACTTTTTTGCTGCTTTTAGAAGAAGCCGCTTTCACTACGGTACGGATTGCCTTGGCAATTCTGCCCTGACGTCCAATGACCTTACCCATATCAGATGGTCCTACCTTCAGTTCGATGACTACAGCATCATCTTTTTCTGTTTCGGTAACGACTACTTCGTCCGGATTTTCAACAAGAGATTTTGCAATTACTTCTACTAATTCTTTCATTACACACCTCCCTGACCCGTCCTCATCTGGACGTTACAGAAATACCCCCTGAGGTACTTCTTATTTCTCGATTCCGGCCTGTTTGAAGATCTTTGCTACAACTTCTGTAGGCTGAGCACCTGTTGCAAGCCATTTTTTAGCTGCCTCTTCGTCAACCTTGCATACGCTTGGCTCCTGGTTTGGATCGTATGTTCCGATCTCCTCGATGCATCTTCCGTCACGTTTGCTGCGGGAATCTGCAACAACGATTCTATAATAAGGTGCTTTCTTCTGTCCCATTCTTCTTAATCTGATCTTTACTGCCATTTTAATTTTCCTCCAGTTTTACTTTCTCTTTATTAGTTAATAAGGATGTTAGGGGCAAAATTCTTTTGCCACTAACTCGATACCACGGATTGCTGTGCAGCTGCACTGCCTGAAACCCTGGTACCTAATATTAAAAAGGAAGCTTGAAGCCGCCTCTTTTACCACCCATTTTGCCGCCCATCATACCGGGCATCTGCTTCATCATCTTCTTGCTCTGCTCAAACTGCTTCACAAGACGGTTGACCTCTGCAACATCTACTCCTGCACCTTTGGCAATTCGGTTTTTGCGGGAAACATTCAGGATTCCTGGATTGGTACGCTCCTGGGGAGTCATGGAAAGGATAATGGACTTGGTTCTGTCCATAGCCTTCTCATCGATCATACTCTCCACATCCTTCATCTTGCCTCCGATTCCAGGAAGCATATTCAGGATACTGGAAATACCGCCCATCTTGTTCATCTGCTCCAGGCTTGTGAGATAGTCATTGAAATCAAATTCCATCTTCTTCAGCTTCTTGGACATCTCCTGGGCTGCTTCCTGATCTACCGCTGCTTCTGCTTTCTCGATCAGGCTCATCACATCTCCCATACCGAGAATACGGGATGCCATTCTCTGTGGATAGAACTGCTCCAGATCGGATAATTTCTCTCCCATACCCACATACAGGATCGGCTTTCCGGTAACTGCTTTGATGGAAAGGGCTGCACCACCACGGGTATCACCATCCATCTTGGTCAGGATCACACCGTCGATTCCAACCTTCTCTGAAAAGGTCTGGGCAACGTTCACCGCGTCCTGTCCAGTCATGGCATCTACCACAAGGATCGTCGCATCAACCTCAATGTTAGCCTTAATGTCAGCCAATTCCTGCATCATGTCCTCATCCACATGCAGACGGCCTGCTGTATCAATGATCACCACATTCTGCTGATTGGCTTTTGCGTGAGCAATTGCTGCCTTGGCAATGTCCACCGGACTCTGCTTGTCTCCCATAGTGAAGACTTCCACACCCTGCTTCTCACCATTCACCTGCAGCTGTGTGATTGCTGCCGGTCTGTATACGTCACAGGCTACCAGAAGCGGTCTCTTGCCTTTTGACTTGATCTTGCCTGCAAGCTTGGCTGCTGTGGTGGTCTTACCGGCGCCCTGCAGACCAGCCATCATCAGCACGGTCAGATCATTGCCCGGCTTGATGGGAAGTTCTGTGGTCTCACTGCCCATAAGGTTCACCAGCTCTTCGTTTACGATCTTGATGACCATCTGGCCCGGATTCAGTCCGTTCATCACGTCCTGTCCTACTGCACGTTCCTGTACAGATTTCGTAAACTGCTTCACAACTTTAAAGTTCACGTCGGCTTCAAGGAGCGCCATCTTGACCTCTTTCAATGCGACCTTAACGTCCTCTTCTGTCAGACGGCCTTTGCTTCTCAGCTTTTTGAATACATTCTGAAGTTTATCTGTCAAGCTTTCAAATGCCATGTATCATAACTCCTCTAAAATCACATTGGATATTGCCACTATATCATCTGCGTGATAGCCGGATGCAAGCTCATGGATCTTCTGTACCTGCCCACGGATATTCACAAACTTCTCCACCAGATGCAGCTTCTCTTCATATTCTTCAAGAGCCTTGTCACAGCGCCGGATCATATCGTGTACGCCCTGGCGGCTGATATTCAGTTCCTCTGCGACCTCACTGAGAGAATAATCTTCCAGAACCACGCTTTCGTAGATCTGCTGCTGTCTCTTTGTCAGAAGTTCGCCGTAAAAATCATAGAGCAAAGTACGTTCTACAAACTTTTCCATTCGTTATCACCTTGGGTATCATAACGTATTTCAGAGTGTCTGTCAAGTATTTTCTGTTGACAGACACTTTTTTCTTATTGAACAGTTAAATATTGACGATACATACCAAAGAAAATCCCGGCACATTAATCGCACCGGGTAAATTATTTCTCCTGTTTCATTAAGCATTTTCTATCACAAATTTATTTAAAATATAGAACTATTATTTCCGTCTGTTTGGTTTTAGTATTCTGCACATATGCGCTAACTGCAAAGCCAGAACCACCTGCCACTTTAACTTTGCTGCCATTTTTAAATAATTCTGAATGCAGCCAGTTCTTCTGCACATAATCTGAGTATTTGATTTTCCAACCTTTTTTCAAATTAATCTTAAGAGCTGTTTTTTTATTTGCAAACTTAGAGTATTTTACATTTGCTATGGCATTTTTATTATATAGTTTTCCAGAGAATGTGTTCTTGCCTATTTTTACTGAAGTAATGGGATTCACATATTTATAAACCGTATATGCACATTTGTATGTCTTTTTTCCAGCTTTAACCGTAATTGTTGTTTTTCCGGCTTTTTTAGGAGTGACCCAAATAACGCCATATTTTACTTTTACAGTTGCTACATTCTTATTGCTGGATTTTACAGTTACTTTCTGGTCGCCAACTTCTGCAAGATAATTCACCGGATTATAATAATATCTGTCTTTCATAGTTTTTGCAGAGTACTTTGTTGCATTTGCCTTTTTCGGAATGTGCAGTGTCTGCCCTGCATAAGCAGGTATTGTCATCATAATCATCATAGTCAGCGCCAAAACAACTATTGACATTTTTTTAAATACCTTTTTCATTTTCATCCCTCCATTTCATTCATTGGTATCATTATGTTTGTACTGCTATTATACAGTAATTTCTGTGTTTTGCGCTTTTTCTTTCCGGATTGTCAATGACATTTAAGAAATTTATCCTTTCACTGCGCCAATGGTTACACTTGCCAGGAATTTATCCTGGAACATCAGGAAAAATATCCTGGGCGATGCTGGAAGAATAAAAAACGGAAACCAGATCTGCAGCAACAACTGCAATTCTGGTTTCCGTTTTCTTTTTTC
>CAKRRX010000008.1 GCA_934394595.1 uncultured Blautia sp.
GCAGTGTTAGGATCATCACCTTTTTTGATAAAGTCAGTCATTTTTCCAAGAGAAACGAACTGATATCCGATTACTTCATTATCCTCGTCAAGAGCGATACCTGTTACATAGCCCTCTGCCATCTCCAGATAACGAACTCCTTTTTCCTTGGTAGCGTACATAGTACCAACCTGGGAACGAAGACCTTTACCAAGGTCCTCAAGACCTGCGCCTACAGCAAGACCGTCATCAGAGAAAGCACTCTGAGTACGTCCGTATACGATCTGAAGGAACAGTTCTCTCATTGCTGTATTGATTGCATCACAGACAAGGTCTGTATTTAAAGCTTCAAGAATTGTCTTACCCTGAAGAACCTCTGCTGCCATAGCTGCAGAATGTGTCATACCGGAACATCCGATTGTCTCAATAAGGGCTTCCTCGATTACACCATTCTTGACATTTAAGGACAGCTTACAAGCACCCTGCTGAGGAGCACACCAGCCTACACCATGTGTAAAACCAGAGATATCTTCAATTTTTTTGGCATGGACCCACTGGCCTTCTTCCGGGATCGGAGCTGGCTCATGTTTTGCGCCCTTAGCTACTGGGCACATGTTTTCAACTTCAGTAGTGTAAATCATTTTAAGACTCCTTTCAGTGTTGATTACTTAATCGTTGTTAAAGACCTAACAACCTAGCGTTATTTTCTCACAAAATTCTTCATTCGTCTAGTCATATTTTGCAAAAAGTAAGAAAAAGTTGTCGATACTATTTATAGGACTTCTATTGTGCAGGTTGTGGTTTCATGTTAAAATAAACAAATATCTAACAGATTTCATTTATGGGAGGTACCATGACATTACAAAAATCTACTTCATTTATTCCTGAGAAATACAGAGTTTTAAGCGGAAGCGCTCTGAAAGTGCTGGCTATGGCTATTATGCTTATTGACCACACTGCCTCTTTTCTTCTGCGATATTATCCCCCCGCCACCAGCGCCTGGTTTCAAATCGGAAGCACCTCGTATTCTTTGTACCGGGTGATGCGGGATGTGGGACGAGCCGCCTTTCCTATCTTCTGTTTTCTTCTCGTAGAGGGCTTTCTTCATACCCATGACCGTTTTAAATATGGAAGAAATCTTCTTATCTTCGCATGCATTTCCGAGATTCCCTGGAACTTTGCGCAGAACGGAACATTGCTTTTTGCAGACAAGCAGAATGTATTTTTCACATTATTCCTTGGCTATCTGGCATTCTGCCTTATTGACCGATTCAAAGAAAATCCAACTATGCAGCTTGTGACCATGCTGGTGCTTCTGGCAGTCTCCTATTATCTGAAAGCAGATTATGGCTACAAGGGCTATGTTTTCCTGCTGATCATGTTCTGGCTGCACCAGTATAAGCCAGCTCAGGCGCTGATTGGAAGTTGCTGGCTGATCTACGAATGGAAGGCATGTTTTGCTTTTATTTCTCTGAATATGTACAATGGCAAACGCGGCTTCATAAAGGGAAAATGGGCAAAATATTTCTTCTATGCATTTTACCCGGTTCATATTGCGGTTCTGACTATTATACGGAAAAAGTGGTTTGGGATTTAATTCCTCAAACCACTTTTTTTCAAAACACTTCAGCTGACGCAAAACATAACCTGCTCCCATTTTACTTTTACAGGATACTTTTACTTTTTCGTTACAATCTCATCTTTATTTTTATAAATACTATTAGCCGGAACACAGCCTCTCACCGGAGAAAGGGGATAAATATTGGTGTTTCTTCCGATCACAGTTCCGGGATTCAGCGCAGAACCACAGCCTACTTCCACATGGTCTGCCAGCATAGCTCCAAATTTCTTAAGACCTGTCTCAATTTTCTCCTCACCGTCTTTTACAACAACCAGTTTCTTGTCTGATTTCACATTGGAACAGATAGAGCCTGCTCCCATATGGGATTTGTAACCCAGAACAGCATCTCCCACATAATTATAGTGAGGCACCTGGACATTGTTAAAAAGTACGACATTCTTAAGCTCTGTGGAATTTCCCACAACACAGCCCTCTCCTACAAGAGCCTTCCCGCGGATAAAGGCGCAGTGACGAACCTCTGTATCCTTTCCAATAATAGCTGGCCCGTTGATGCATGCAGTAGGCGCAACCTTTGCAGATTTTGCGATCCAGATATCTCCCTCCAGATAATCATATTCAGCAGGATCAAGTGTTTTTCCCAGCTTTACGATAAAATCTCCAATCTCCGGAAGTACTTCCCATGGATAGGTTTTTCCCTCAAAAAGTTCCCCTGCGATGGTCTGGGTCATATCCAGCATATTAGCAATGGTAAAATCTTTTAACATAATATATCTCCTCCTCATTTATGATCATTTCTTTGTGGATGCCGCAGTCTTTGCTCGCTCCGGCTTCTTATAATACTGTGCAGCAGCATCAAAAAACCGCCGCAATGCGTACTGGAAATTGCTATCCTCTACCTGCTTGGTTCGTAACCGCACAAATCTTTCAAGCTTATCCATATACTCCTGCTCTGTAATAGAGCCCTCTGCCACATAAGTAAGTCCCTTTTCCCAGCTGGCGGTCAGTTCCGGATTCAAAAGCTGGCGGATAGAACAATTCACCACATCATAGATCATTTCCCCCTGTAGGGTAGGTGTGATCACCTGTGTTTTCTTATTCAGGGACAGGTATCTGATATTAAAAAGCTTTTTCAGAATTTCTGCTCTGGTGGCACTGGTACCAATTCCACTTCCTTTGATCTGAGAGCGAAGATCCTCATCCTCGATCAGCTGACCTGCATTTTCCATTGCAAGGATCATGGAACCGGAATTATATCGCTTGGGCGGAGAAGTCTCTCCCTCCTTAATACCTAGGCCGTTTATCTGCAGTATATCACTCTTTTTCAGTTTCTGCAATGCAGCTAATAAAGCTTCGTCACAGGAAACCTCTCCCTCGGCTTCCCCATCGGAACTTTTTTGATTGTCTCCCAGGTTCTTTTTTGCAAAAGAATTGGTGGCTACTTTCAGATATCCCTCACTTAACAGAACCTTAAAAGAAGAAAAGAAGGATTCATTCTGTATCTTTGTTACAAGGCTTACTTTCTGATAAACAGCAGGTGGGTAAAATATACTCAGGAAACGTCTTACAATTGTCTCGTACACTCTCTGTGCGGTAAGGGAAAGCCCCTTCAAAGCACTAAGCCCCTGCCCTGTGGGAATGATCGCATAATGGTCTGTGATCTGTTTATCATTGGTATAACGTGTCTTTGCAATATTTTTGTATGTTCCAAGCTCCAGAGCCTCCTGAGCCACGTCTCCTGCCTGTGGATAACCACGGAGTCCGGAAATGTTTTTATAAATCTCCTTTGCCACAGCTGTGGACAATACCCTGGCGTCTGTTCTTGGGTAAGTCACCAGCTTTTTCTCATAAAGTTCCTGCACAATGGAAAGGGTCTCGTCCGGACTGATCTTAAACAACTTGGAACAGACATTCTGAAGCTCTGCCAGATTGAATAAAAGGGGAGGGTTCTTATTTTCTTTTTTTCTTTCCACCTTCTCCACGGTACAGGAAAGAGGCTGTTGTGTTGTTAACCGGCGAATCAGATTTTCTGCATCTTCTCTTTTCTTAAATCCGTTTTCTTTATATAAAACAGGGGACTGGAAATAATGGCTGCCTTCTGTGGCTCTCCATTCCCCTTCAAAATTTTCTCCTTCAAGAGCAATACTGCTCATAACTCTGTAAAACGGCGTTTTCACAAATTCCCGGATCTCACGTTCCCGGCGCACTACCATACCAAGCACACAGGTCATCACCCGTCCAACGGAAATAGCCTGGTATTTTCCTCCCAGATAATTGGTTACACTGTTCCCATAACGTAAGGTCAGTACGCGGGAAAAATTAATTCCCATGAGATAATCTTCTTTTGCCCGAAGATAGGCGGCGGCTGCAAGGTTGTCATATTCAGAGATATCCTTTGCCTCACGGATTCCCCGAAGAATCTCTTCTTCTGTCTGGGAATCGATCCACACACGCTTCTGCGCTTTATTTTTCACTCCCGCCATCTGTGCCACCAGGCGGTAAATATACTCTCCCTCACGTCCGGAGTCGGTACACACATAAATGGTATCGATATCCGGCCGGTTCAGAAGACCTTTCACGATTTGAAACTGTTTTTCCACTCCAGGAATCACTTCATATTTAAAATCACGCGGCAAAAAAGGCAGGGTCTCCAAACTCCACCTTTTATACTTCATGTCATATTTTTCGGGATAACTCATGGTGACCAGGTGTCCTACGCACCAGGTCACCACGCAGGTATCAGACTCAATATACCCATCCCGTCTTGAACCGCCTGATTTCAAAGCTTTCGCAAATTCCTGCGCCACACTGGGCTTCTCTGCTATGTATAAAGCTTTTGACATATTATTGATCTGCACTCATCTTTCTCAATGGCCATGCAAGTAAAAGAGCACCTCCCACCATATTTCCAATGGTCACGATCAACATACTCTTCAGCATGAGACCTACGGAAAGGCCATCTACCAGGCCAAGACTTACTACAAAAATCCCCATATTTGCAATGCAGTGTTCAAATCCGCTGAAAACGAATGCGGAGATACACATTACGATCATAAGGAATTTTCCGGTTTCACTTTTCAGCTTGATTCCGCAAAGTACACCAAGACATACGAAGAAGTTACATAAAACTGCACGCATGAACATCTGTCCCATAGGAATAGTCAGCTTGTTGTTAATAAATCCTGCAAAATAATCCGCAGTGCCGGATGCACCTGCGCCCACAAAAAGAAGAGCCAAGATCGCACATCCAACGAAATTGCCAAGGTAGCTTACCAGCCATACCTTGCCTGCATCCCCCCAGGATACACTCTTGTCAAAGGCACCAAATGCCATTACCATATTGTTGCCGGTAAACAACTCACCGCCAACCAGGCTGATCAGAAGTACTGCAATGGAGAATACCATAGCTCCAAGGAATTTTCCCCATGCCGGATCTGATCCCGAAAACACGCTTCCTATAACGTTGCTGTAGATCACTGCCACATCAATAAAGAAGCCAGCCATTACAGCACGAAGAAAGTACTTCAGGAAATTGCCGTTCAACAGACCGATTTTGTTTTTGGCTGCGTTTGAAAGTTTTTGTACATCCTCATAGTTCATAAAAAACACCTCCGTTTTGTTTTTCCCAATTATAGCACTTTGATGTATTTTTCACAATAGAAAATGATATTTTTTTATCAATTAGGAATTATTTTACAAAAACAAGAGAGTCTTTTTGTAAATCTATCACATTTCCGATAACAGCACTTGGAAGGGACAGATTCTTCAACCGGCGAACCGCCTCCGCCACATCCTTCGGATCTATGCAAAGAAGAAGTCCTCCCGAAGTCTGAGGATCAAAAACAATGTCTTCCCGAATGGTGAGACTTTGCTCATCTGTTTGCTTTTCATTACAAAGCAATTCTTCTGACAACGGAATCTTCCCTATATATTTCTGCATGGTACTTTCCATGTCACAATCCTTCCAAGCGAACAAACATTCACTTCCTGCAAATTCCCGGTTGCGGTATGCTCCCGCCGGAATCAGCCCCATTGCCGCATAATCAAGTGCACCTTCCATAACAGGTAAAGAACTAAGGGAAATACAAAGAGTCTTCCTGCTTCCCTTCGCCATCTCCAACGCATGTCCTGCAAGTCCAAATCCCGTCACATCTGTGCATGCATGCACCTGAAGATCTGCCACCTGGTCTCTGGCATATTTATTCAAAGTCGCCATCACCGATGCCGCATAAGCAGCTTCCTCCTCGGATGCCATCTCTCCCTTTACTGCTGTAGAAAGGATTCCTGTTCCAAGTGGTTTGGTAAGAATCAATATGTCACCGGTTTTTGCTCCAATATTCTTCCACATAAAAGCAGGATTTACAAAACCTGTAACACACAAACCATATTTCGGCTCATCATCCTGAATTGTATGTCCACCTGCAAGGGAAGCGCCGGCCTCCAGCACCTTATCCGCACCACCCCGCAAGATCTCACCCAGAATCTCCGGATCAAGACAATTTGGAAAAGCGGCAATATTCAGCGCCAGCTTAGGCTCTCCTCCCATAGCATACACGTCACTTAACGCATTGGCAGCTGCAATCTGTCCGAACGTATAAGGATCGTCCACAATGGGGGTAAAGAAATCCACTGTCTGGATCATAGCCAATTCATCGGATATTCGATATACGGCTGCATCGTCGGAAGACTCTGTTCCAACAAGTAAATTACTATCATAAAACTTCGGCAGCTTACCCAGAACCTGGGCAAGGGTCCCCGGACCAACTTTCGCCGCTCAGCCAGATGTATGAGAATACTGGGTAAGACGGATTCGTTCTCTGTCACTCATGGACTCACCTCCTGACATTTCTAACATGCTATTCATTTTAACATGAATCTCCCCCATCGTAAACGGTCACTTTCTATATTTCGTTACTAAATCACATGATGTAGGGGCAAAAGGTATTTTGCCCCTAACATTCGAAAAGCAAAAAAGAAGAATGCCACCACCTCTGATAACATTCTCCCTTACATCTTATGCCTTCTTCTATTTATTTTGCCTGGATATATCCCTGGGCCTTCAGTGTCTCTGCACAAAGTACAGCGCCACCGGCAGCACCTCTTACGGTATTGTGGGAAAGTCCGATAAACTTCCAGTCATAAACAGTATCTTCACGAAGTCTTCCGATTGACACTCCCATTCCATTTTCAAAATTTACATCCTCTGTAACCTGCGGACGATTATCTTCCTCAAGATACTGGATAAACTGCTTTGGTGCACTTGGAAGATTCAGTTCCTGAGGAACTCCCTTAAACTCAACAAGTGCTTTTACAAGCTGTTCTTTGGTAGGTTTCTTTCTGAATTTTACAAATGCTGCTGCTGTATGGCCATTCAGGATCGGAACACGGACACACTGGCATGTGATAACCGGCTCTTTCGCAGGAACGATTACGCCATCCTCAACCTTACCCCAGATACGAAGAGGCTCTTTCTCACTCTTCTCCTCTTCTCCACCGATATATGGGATGATATTATGCTCCATTTCCGGCCAGTCCTTAAATGTTTTTCCTGCACCGGAGATTGCCTGGTATGTAGTAGCAACTACTTCATATGGCTCAAATTCCTTCCACGCAGTAAGCGCAGGAGCATAACTCTGGATGGAACAGTTTGGCTTAACAGCAATAAAGCCTCTCTTGGTTCCAAGACGCTCTTTCTGATATTTGATCACTTCAAAATGCTCCGGGTTGATTTCCGGGATTACCATCGGTACATCCGGAGTCCATCTGTGAGCACTGTTATTGGAAACAACAGGTGTCTCGGTTTTCGCATATGCTTCTTCAATTGCCTTGATCTCATCCTTGGACATATCTACAGCAGAGAATACAAAATCAACAGTTGAAGCTACCTTCTCTACCTCATTTACATTCATAACTACAAGCTTCTTCACAGCTTCAGGCATTGGAGTATCCATTTTCCATCTGCCGCCAACAGCATCCTCATAAGTCTTTCCTGCACTTCTTGGGCTGGCTGCAACTGTCACTACTTCAAACCAAGGATGATTCTCCAACAGAGAAATAAATCTCTGACCTACCATTCCGGTAGCACCTAAAATACCAACTCTAAGCTTTTCACTCATAACAACATCTCCTCATTCTTTCCTCTGCGTACATGTGTATTTCTATGACATACTATACCAAGTTCAGAGAAAATGCAAGTACTTTCTTAAATTTTATCAAGTTAAAGTGTTAAAAAATACATTTTTTCGTAAAATTCCCTCTAATTCTCTTCCAGGTATTTCTTATTACCTGCAATGACACTTTCCATTACCTCCGGTCCAGGAGCACCAAGGGTGATACGCTTCTCCACACAGGTCTTCATGCTGATTGCTTCGTAGATGTCCTGCTCAAATACCGGACTGATCTCTTTATATTCCTCAAGAGGCAGCTCATCCAGAGAAATTCCCTTATCTATACACTTCAGTACCAGCTGACCCACAATTCCGTGGGCATCACGGAAGGGCACGCCATGATTTACCAGATAATCTGCAGCATCTGTTGCATTGGTAAAACCGTTCTTTGCACTTGCTTCCATATTTGCTTTGTTAAACTGCATGGTAGATACCATACCTGTAAACAGCGCCAGGCACCCCTTTACCGTATCAATGGCATCAAAGGTCAGTTCTTTATCTTCCTGCATATCTTTGTTGTATGCCAGCGGGATTCCCTTCATAGTAGTCAGCATAGAGGTCAACGCACCATATACACGTCCTGTCTTTCCTCTTACCAGCTCTGCAATATCCGGATTTTTCTTCTGGGGCATAATACTGCTTCCTGTACTGTATGCATCATCAATCTCCACAAATCGATACTCATTGGAATTCCAGAGAATGATTTCCTCGGAAAAGCGGCTGAGGTGCATCATGATCGTGGAAAGAGCAGACAAAAGCTCGATCACATAATCTCTGTCAGATACAGAATCCATACTGTTTCTTGTTGGCTCATCAAAATCCAGAAGCTCTGCAGTATACTCTCTGTCTAAGGGATAAGTAGTTCCCGCAAGGGCACCGGCACCCAAAGGACAGGTGTTCATTCTCCTTCTGATATCAAAAAGACGGCCTCTGTCACGGCGAAACATTTCGAAATAAGCTCCCACATGGTGAGCCAGAGTAACTGGCTGTGCTTTCTGAAGGTGGGTAAAACCAGGCATATAAGTATGCACATTCTCTTCCATGATCTTCTGAAGAGAAACAAGAAGTTCTTTCACTTCCTGATCAATGGCATCAATCTCATCACGTACATAAAGCTTCATATCCAATGCAACCTGATCATTACGGCTTCTTCCTGTATGAAGCTTCTTTCCCGGATCTCCGATACGGTGGATGAGGTTTGCCTCCACGAAACTGTGAATATCCTCATATTCAGATGTGATTGCAAGTTTCCCTGCTTTTACATCGGACAGGATTCCCTCCAGTCCTTCCAGAATCTGATCTCTCTCTTTTTCTGTAAGGATGCCCTGTTTTGCAAGCATTTTTACATGTGCTTTGCTTCCACGGATATCCTGTTCGTAAAATTTCTGGTCAAATGAAATGGACGCATTGAAATTGTAAACCAGTTTGTCGGTCTCCTTCGTGAAGCGTCCGCCCCAAAGCTGTGCCATATGTTTCTCCTCATTTCCTGCAAAAATTGCAAATTCTTTTTACTTTACTACAGTCAAGTGTTAGTTTAACACATTTATTTCCAATTGCAAAGAGTCTTTCCCAAATTTGGACAGTCACCTGCTTTTTGTTTCTCCCTCTCCACACTTTCTTTTTTTGAAAAAACACATCCGCAGTAATTCTGTCTGTACAGTCCATACTCATGGGAAAGCTCAATGGAACGTTTATATCCATTCTTTTTCTTAAAATCAGAGGGCAGATGCTCTACCTGATAAATCTGTGCCAGTTCCTGCCCGATCTCATTGATTTTTCCTGCATTTTTCAAAGGACTGATGGAAAGTGTGGTGGTAAAATAATCATATCTGCCTTCCTGTGCCAGTCTGGCAGCCGCCTCCATACGAAGGCGATAACACTTAAAGCAGCGCTCCCCGCCTTCCGGGACATTCTCAAATCCCCTTGCCATAGCATAAAAATCTTCTGGCTTATATTCTCCCTCCACCAGAGTTACCGGATGAAGAAACTCCATCTCATGGATCAGCCTGCGGATCTCTGCCACTCTTTTTTCATACTCTTCCTTTGGAGAAATATTTGGATTATAAAAAAACACAGTAACAGAAAAAAACCTGGAAAGATATTCCAGGACATAGCTGCTGCAGGGTGCGCAGCATGCATGAAGGAAAAGCCGCGGGACTTTTCCTTCCTTTTGATTTTCTACGATCAGTTTTTCAAGCTCTTTTTGATAATTTACATTTGCCAATTCTTTCACCCATTCTCACTACGGTCTCGTAACCATTCTCTGAATTTTCAATAAGGTCAGCATCCAATCTTACTTTTCCATGCTGAATGAGCATCACCACTGTAGAACCTCCAAACTCAAAGAATCCTTTTTCTTCGCCTTTTTTTACCTCACAGGGACCCGGATTCAGATTCGTGATCTTTCCTACCATCATGGCCCCTACTTCCATCATAAGCAGCGTTCCAAATTTCTCTGTCTTTATAAGACAATATTCTCTGGTATTTTCATGATAGATGGGATACACATCATTTGCCGCAGGATTGACAGTATGAAAAACACCGGGAATTTTCACAGCAGCAGATTTCTTCCCGGAGGCTGCATAGCAATAATGATGATAATCATCTACTGTCAGACGCAGGATCACTGCATATCCTCCAAGGTATCGCCTGGCAAGGCTTTCACTTTTTAAAAGTCTTCCCAGTGTATAAGGGGTATCCTTTATATAAAAACGGGAATCACTTCCAATCCGGCTTACAGTCACCTTCCCATCACAGGGACTGACCAGCACGTTCTCATCCTCTGCCACAGGACGTTCCCCTTCTTTTAGCTTTCTGGTAAAAAAATCATTATAGGAGGAAAACTCCTGTCTGGTACATCCGGAAAGATCCAGATGGTTTCGTTTCACAAATCCCGGTACCATTCTGGCAGAAAGGGAGGTATTTAGAAACCAGCCTCCCAAACGGGTCACAAAGGGCTGTATAAGAACTTTCAGGCAGAGCCGTCCTCCACGGTCATTATAAAGATGACGGAGAAACTTATCCTGTCCGTTTTCCTCAACGGTAATATTTCCTTTTCTGTCTATATATTTCATGGATACCTCCAAAAAAGTCCTCTTATAAAAGGTGGAACATCATGGAAAGAGCCAGAGCCACCAGTGCCACCAGCAGGATCACCATGGGATTCTGTGGCTTTTTCACTTTAATGTCACTGATAAAGAGCACTCCAACCACCAGAACTGCCACATGGATGACCAGCAGAAAATTCTTTCCACATCCCTTGCGAAGAAGATATAAAAACGGAAGAATGATTGCCATGGAAGTGATCGGCAGTCCCTGATAAAACTGACGGAGTTCTGTGGTCTCATTTTGTCTTTTCTCTTCCATAACATTAAAATAGCCAAGACGGATCACAGATGCCACACTGTAAAGACACAGGATCATAATCCCCGGGATACGGTTCATTCCCAGGCAATAGCAGATGATTGCCGGAAATACGCCAAAGCATACCACATCACATAAGGAGTCAATCTGGATGCCAAATTTCTTCTCATCCTCTGTACGATTCTTCTTTGTCCTTGCAATCTTTCCGTCAAACATGTCACAAAGTCCTGACATTGCCAGGCATAAGATTGCCACTTTGAAATCTCCTTCAAAAGCCCGTGTCATACCCGCCACTGAAATTGCAAGACTTATGTATGTAAGTACCACTGTGTAATCATAAAATCCAAGCATATCCTATTTCTCCTTTTTCAAATGTTCTTCCTTCTTTTTTGCGACATCTGCATAAACAGACACCTTGCTTTCGTATTCCTTTTTTCTTATGTTTCCTGTTTTCGTCCTATAGTCAGATGTGCCACACAGGTCATCAGGGCACTGATCAACATCTGCCCGTAATATGCGATTCCACGGCTGAGCAGCATGGATGGCAGCATTAGCGGTCCAAACACAGGAACAAACATGACCATATAAAGGGTCTCGCTGATTCCCATTCCTCCCGGCAAGGGCAGCATATCCACAGATACGGAAATAACTGCCTGCAGGACCGTGATGGTAATGATTCCATATTCATGAAGTCCCAATGCACGGTAAACCCAGTATGTCACAGTGAACAGAATACATCTTTGCACAAATGTGATCAGAAACACATTTAAAATGGTCCGTTTATGATCTGCCCAAAAAGCTGCAGTGGCATGATACTCATCCATAGAGGCTTCCAATTTCTCAAGCCTGCTTTTCTTAGGCTTCAGGATCCGAATGTGTTCTATGATCTTAAGGCCTTTTACCATGATCCATTTTGCAAGACCAGGTGCAAATACAAGTGTCATCATCAATGTAACACAGAAAACATTCAGCCCTACCCCAAGATAGAACACCCACATATAATCCCCAAGATAGCTTCTCAGAAAATCTCCGCCAAACACACAGATCAGAAGTCCGATCACTACCAGTACTGCCTTGTAGGTAATCGTAACGATCATCAGAACCAGCGTCGTCACCGGAATGGGCAGCTTATCCTTTTTCATATAAAAGATCTGCATAGGCTGTCCGCCGGATGCTGACGGTGTAATACAGCTGAAGAAAAATCCCACAAAAGAATATAGCGCACAATGTGTCATCTTAACCTTTGCGCCCAGAGTCCGCATCATGTAAAAAATGATCAAAGACTCACCCAATATAAACAATACAACACATATAAGGCTCAAAATCAGATATTTTCCATCTGCATCTCTTGCCGTGCTGATGATGTCTCCAATGTCCTTACCGCGAAATACGAAATACATGGTAAGGCCAAAAACCACCACCAGAAACAATAAATTAAAAGCAGTCCGTTTTTTCGTCATAATTTTAAATTCTTTCTGTTTGATCTTTACTGCGTTTGCGTAGCGTAATCTATATGGGCTACGCCCACGGGAACCGCGAACTCCGCTTCGCTACGTTTGCGTAGCGTAATCTATATGGGCTACGCCCATATAGATTACTTCATTATAGCATATCCGGAGGAGAAAGCATATCATAAAATATACCAAAATGGAGGTTTATTTATGAAACCGCTTCTGGAAGTAAAGGATGTCAGCCTTTCTTACCATGATCTATCCGGGGAAACGCCAGCCCTTTCTCATATATCCTTTGAACTGATGCATGAAGAATTCCTTGCCATTGTAGGACCGTCCGGCTGCGGAAAATCCACGCTGCTGAATCTGATCTGCGGACTTTTGAATGCGGAACAGGGTTCTATTCTTCTGGACGGGGTTCCCGTTTTGGGCAGTTCGGCAAAAATCGGCTATATGCTGCAAAGAGACCACCTGCTGGAATGGCGAAGCATTTATCGCAATGTTCTCCTTGGTCTGGAGATCCGAAAAGAGCTGACACCCGAAAACCTCACATATGTCGAGGAAATGCTAAAAACCTACGGTCTGGATAAATTCCGCAACTCCCGTCCCAGCCAGCTCTCCGGAGGAATGCGCCAGCGCGCTGCGCTGATCCGTACTCTTGCACTGAGACCGGATCTTCTGCTTCTGGACGAACCCTTTTCTGCCCTGGATTACCAGACTCGGCTTAACGTAAGTGATGATATCGGAAAAATCCTGAAAAAGCAGAAAAAACCTGCAATATTAGTCACTCATGATATTTCCGAAGCCATCAGCATGGCAGATCGTGTGATCATCCTCACTTCCCGCCCTGCTGCCATATCCCGGATCATCCCCATAGATCTTGGGATCCAAAACCGTACTCCTATGTCTTCCCGCAATGCACCTGTTTTCAAATCATATTTTAATCTTATCTGGAAGGAGCTGAATCATAATGCATGACATCTCCCAGGGACAAAAAAACTATCTGCACCGGCAAAAACAGGACCGCCGCCTTATTCGAACTGCCAGGCTGCTGGTCTTTCTTGTTTTTCTGGCACAATGGGAAATCCTGGCAAGGCTGAAAATCATTGATTCTTTTATTTTCAGCAGCCCAAGCCTGATTTTCCAGACTTTTCTAAAAATGGCCCAAGACCAGTCCCTGTTTGTGCACATAGGCATCACTCTCGAAGAAACCCTGCTCAGTTTTCTTCTTGTGAGTATCCTCGGCCTTGGAATCTCTGTTTTACTCTGGGCCTGCCCACGGCTTGCCAGAATCCTGGAGCCCTATCTGGTAGTGCTTAACAGCCTTCCAAAATCAGCTCTGGCTCCCCTTTTGATCGTATGGCTGGGCGCGCGCCCCAGAACCATCATCGTAGCCGGAATGTCTGTGGCTATCTTTGGCTCTGTTTTGAATCTCTATACCGGTTTCGGAGAGGTCAGCCCGGAAAAGCTCAAGCTGATCCGCACTCTTGGCGGCGGTCAAAAAGAAGAGCTTCAAAAAATCGTTCTCCCTGCGTCGATTCCCCTGATCCTAGCCAATATGAAAGTAAACATCGGCCTTTGTCTGGTAGGCGTGATCATCGGGGAATTCATCGGTGCCAGACAGGGACTTGGCTATCTGATCATATATGGCAGCCAGACATTCCAGCAGGTATACATTCTGCTATTTTCTTTTTACACAATCAAAGGCAATTCTTTCTCCACCGCTTTCCAGGTGGATGATGCCACACTGCCGGAAGCCAAACTTTCTCAGGGCACCCTGCATAGGCTTATTATCTCTGTGTGTATCAATCCTGAGATATCCGCTTCGCTCTATAGCCCAGGAAAAAGCAGCTTTTGTCACCCCTTTTGCCTGTCCGTCTGATGCTACTCGGTGGATCACTCCATAAGGGAACTGGGTTCTGTGCCAGGTGCCTTTTTCAATTACATCATAACTTGGATCTTTCCCAATAAAAAACACAAAGGTTCCGACTATTTTTCCATTTTCTGTACACACATAGGAAATCCCCTGCTCCACATCCTGTTCCACAATGGAGACTTCCGGATATTTATCTTCCCACTGACTGGGATTCCCGTGATTTTTCATAAATTCTCTTGCAATTTTATATAAATTCAGGATTTCAGAGAGATCCTGTTTCGTAGATTGCCGAATATCCATTTTTTTCTTCCTGCTCATTTTTCTCTGACAGCCTGTTGCAGTCAGGCTTTTTTAGTATATCATATCTTATTTCTTTCCTGCAAGAAAAAAGGGGAGAATCCACTTCTACATATTGTGGATAAACTCTGATCTGTTCTACCTCTTTCACCAGCAAAAGTGCAGTAGTCCTCTCCCACACATCTTCCTTTTGCAAAAATTTTTCTATCTCTTCCATTCTTTTTAAAACAGCCGTCCCGCCATCCTCGCAGGATAATGTCTGTTGTATAGAAAGTTCCTGTTCCTGCAGGGCATTCTGTTTTTCCCGGTAAAGCTCTGTGGGCACAGTTCCTTCCAGATATCTGTTCAATAAAAGCTTCTGCTGCCTTTTTATTTTCGGCAGAGAAACTCTCAAAAATTCCTGTTCTGTTGATCTGGATTCCACAAGCATTTTTCTGACCAGTGTGCCAAAATCTGCTAAAATTACTTTTTTATTATATTTCTTCTGGTCATCCATCACAGTCAAAAGCAGTTTCCAGAGATCTTTTTCCTTAATGCACGAAGCATTACAGCCACCTTTCTGGCCTGATTTCTTTCTTCCCTGCTCCAGATAGGTCCTGCATTTCCACTCATATATCTTATCTCTTTTCGTTTTCCGCACGGTTCGGTAAAAAGGTGCCCCACAAAGGCCACAGATCAGTTTTTGGCTCAGCGCATATTTCCCTGGCTTTTTCCCTGCAAAAGCTGTGGAATCCGGATCTTTTTTTCTTTGAATGCGGCTGTCAATCCGGGCATTTGCCTCTTCCCACAGCTTACCGGATACAATCGCTGGGATTCTGTTTTCATAGACATACTGCTGGCTTTCCGGCACCTTTTGCATCTGTCTGGTGTCAAAATCATAATGCTTCCGGTTCATGACAATTGTCCCCTTATTCATGGGATTTCGTATCATACGCCTGATATCTGAATCGGAAAAACAGCTTCCATTTCTTTTTCTCGCACCTTTTTCCTGCAAAATGCGGGCAATTATCCGGCTTCCGTATCCTGCTGCACATAATTCATACATCTGCCTTTTAACTCTGGCTTCTGACTCTACGATTTCCAAGGTTTTGTCCGGCAGTTTCCGATATCCATAGGCATTGGAGGTAATCATCAGGCTTCTCCCTGTTTTCTGCCTGTTTTGGTGGGCATTATTTATTTTCCGGCTCAGCTCCCGGCTGTACTCCTCTGCAAGAATTGCTTTGATTCCTGTGAGAAGTCCATCGTCCGTACTGTAAAAACGGTTTTCAAGATAAAGATACAGCTGTTTTTTTCTCATATTTAACCGATCGATAAAAATATACCAGTCTTTTGTATTTCGCATAAGCCGATCCTGGGATTTGATCACCACCACATCAAATTTGTCTGTCAGAAGATCTTCAAAAAGCCGATTATACTCCATTCGTCCCTTTGTGCTGGTTCCGGAACGGCTCTCAATATATTCATCCTCCAGAAACCAGTTCAGGTGACAGACGCAATCTCTTGCTTCCGTCACCTGTTTTTCAAGGGCTTCACGCTGGCTCTCTTCTTCTGTACTGCATCTGCAATAGATCACAGCCCGGATCATACTCTGCCACCGTTTTTCTCTATTTTTTCTTTTAGTCTCTCGCATTCTGGAAGTGTGAGCAGCTGCTCCTGCATCAAAAGGTCAGCCAGGTTTTCCATAAAACTTTGTTCCGGCTGTTTTTTTCTTTGAATGCTATTGGATTCTTTTATTTGCAAAGACATAGGATTTCCTCTCTGCAGAGACTCTTTTTTATACTATGCCGCCAACATCAGAAAGTTCCTGTGCCGACGGCCAAAAATGTCCTGCTGCATGCCAGTTCCTATATCCTGGCAGATTTTATTTCTATCATCCTTTTCCCGGAGGATGATCCAGCATATGCCATTCCCATTCTGGATCAATGGTTTCCTCTGCACTTTCCAGCACTGCACAGTCCTGGTCACATCCATCTATTGCACAGGAACATGCCATTGCTGCTTTCTTGAAATGTCCGGAAGTTTTCTCATACCGTACGCACCACAGCCCGCGGTAATGCATTCGTTTGCAAATTCCATATTCATATTCGTATTTTACGGTTTTCTCTGACATCTTCGCTCACCTCCCAAGAACGCCACTCCAAAAATCATTTCTGTAATCTGTACGCTCCGGTATTTTCTCTCAGAATGCATACCCGCTTCTTCAAGCTTACCTGGGTATTAATGTCCATTGTAATTTTATGTATCATCGCCATGGCCCTCTATGGAATCCTTGCCTGCATAGAAAAGCATTATCTGCGAAAGCTGTAACACACACCCTCTGCGCAAATGATCTATTGAATACACTTTCAGTCACAAACAGGGAACAGCGCTACTCCACAAGCCTGTTCCCTGCAAGAATCCACTCCGACGACAGCAAAGGATTACTGTTCCTTGGACAATACAGTAATCCACTTAACAGCATTTTCACTGTTTTCGGAATTTGAAAGGATTCCAATCTTCAAAGGTTCATAATTTACCTCCAGGAGTTCTCCCAGTTCTGTGGAATCCAATGTAATACTATACTTGGAAATATCCTCCCCAAAAGAATCATACACCTCCTGCGGAAGCATTTCTGTAAGATCTGCAAAATAATCCTCTCCGTTCAAGGTATCAAAAAAGGCTTCAGGCGCAATCAGAATATCCACACCTTTGGCTGCGATCTTGGTAGTGAAAGACATCTGACTGTAAGTATCCAGCTCTTTCTGGCTCTGCCCAGTACGGACACTTTCATCCAGCGACACCTTCTGGTAAGGATCATCGGAAATTCCAAGGTCTTCTTCCAGCTTCTTTGCTGCGTCCTCCTGCGCAGAGCCTGTGGAATCAATCACCATCACAGATAAAAAGGTCTTGATCTGTGCATTCTGATAAATATCTTTTACAATAAAAAAGGCAGCGATCACACCGATCAGACCAAAGATCTGAGGCTTATAATAAGCCCATATATACTGAAGCTTTCCTCCAAGACTCATGCTTCCAAGCTTCATGCGCTCCAGTTCCCGTTTTTCCTTTTTGGTCAGATCTGATTCATGCTTGTTTCTTATGTCATTTTCATCTTTCTTTGGTGTTTCTTCTGCCGTTTCTTCTTTCAATTCGATTCGCATATCTACTCCTGTATCTTTCATATTTGGTGTTGTCTGCGTAAGCAGGCATTTCCGTTTTGTAGGTATTAGAAATAATCATAACACTTTTTTCTGTTTTTGAACAGAGTTACCTGTGAGAAGTCACAATACTTTCACATTTCTTCACGCCTTCAGCCAGCTGGTATCCAGTCTGGCAAGTAATCTGGCATTATGGTATGCCATCCGCAGAGTCAGACAGGTTCTTCCCAGATATTTTGTCCCATCTGGGGTTTTCATACAGGCAAGTGCCAGATCCGGAATTCCTGGAGTCTGCAAACAGATTGGAAGCAAAAGCTGAATGGAATGATTATAGTATTGAGGAATTGCCGCCTTATAGTCAGATTCCAAGATACGCCTGGTATGTCTTAAGGCTCCGTCAAAAAGCTGCAGCCGCATTCCATTCTCCCTTACAGACTGGGGAAGCCGCTGCACATTCTCCTGATCATCAAAAATATGCTCATACTGGGGAACTATGGGAAGATTCGTGTCAAACACCAGATCGGAAGGATTTTCCACATAGCTTGCCCGCCGAGGAAGTCTGGTTATTTTCATTTTCAGCAAAGAATAGTCGGTATAAAATCCTTCCAGATACCACTTCTGTCTGTCCGGAACAATGTTGGGAACAAAATACGCATAAATTGGCTGATAATATTGATTAAAGAGTCCTGTGTGAAAAAGTGCATATTCCTTTTCTTCCAGCACCTTTCCTTCTTCATACAGACGGCGGAAAGTGTTTTCCAGATATCCTTTGAGAATCCCATTATCTCCGGCATCCCCATAGCTCCATTTTTCCGGGGATATCCTGGATAAATTCTGTATCTGGCGATTGTAGTTTCCGCAGTAGGTAAAATCAAACAGATTCATAATAACCTCCTGTCTTAGTACAGCGAAGATTAAGTAAACTCCATATTGACGCAGATACTTAATTTTCACTGTACCATTTTTTCTTCTTTAACATTTTATTTGGGAGAATAGCTGACAGAACTGTCAGTTTCAGAGAAAAGAACCTTCCATGTTCGATATGGTGTTCTTTCTTAAAGACTATCATATCCAGACCGTAACTACAAGAAAAACTGTTCGACCGGTTCTGACAGAATGCGTCCGCAGGCAGCCCCCAAAAAAACATTGCCTCCCTCTGATTTTGTATATATAATGATGATGACGCTTGCAAGAGGATTTTTGATCTCTTGACCCGCCAAAAACATGAGTAAGTAGCCATTTTTCGAAGAAAAATAAGCGGATTACGAATGTTTTTGAAGATTGCGGGAGTGCATAAAGGAGGATTTTGTTGAAAAAAGAAGGTTACTATTCATCCGGTCAGTTTGCACGTATGGCAGGGGTCACTCTTCGTACCATCCGCTATTATGATAAACACGATATTTTAAACCCATCTCTTGTGACCGAATCCGGAGCCCGTTTTTACACAGACGGTGATTTTGCCAGGCTTCAGCAGATCCTGCTTCTGAAATATCTGGGTTTTTCCCTGGAAGATATCAAAGAAATGACCATTGAAGATCCGGACAGTCATTTTATGCTTAATGCGCTGAACATTCAGCTGAAACTGGTTCAGGATCGTATTGAGCAGATGCAGCTTGTTGAAAAAGCCATCCAAAATACTGCCGAAGCCATTTCCAAAGAACATACCGTTGACTGGAGCCGAATGCTGGAGCTTATCCATCTGACAGTTATGGAAAAAAGTCTGAAAAACCAGTATCAGAACGCTTCCAATATTTCTGCCCGGATCAATCTGCACAGTCTCTATGCCGTAAATCAGGAAGGCTGGTTTCCCTGGATCTTCCGGCAATGCCGGATTCAGGACCACATGCAGATCCTGGAACTTGGATGCGGAGACGGCGCACTGTGGGCTCAGAATCTAAAAAAGCTCCCGTCAAAGGTACATATCACCCTTTCTGATATTTCTTCCGGCATGCTCCGCGATGCCAGACGTGCCATAGGCGGTGATCCCCGCTTTTCTTTTAAAGCTTTTGACTGCCATAATATTCCAGCCAGAATCGGCTGCTTTGATCTTGTAATTGCAGATCATGTACTGTTTTACTGCCAGGATATCGGGCAGGTGTGCCAAAATGTACAGAGACTCCTGAAACCAGGCGGCATTTTTCTTTGCAGCACCTATGGAGCCGGACATATGCACGAAGTCAGTGACCTGGTCCGGTCCTTTGATGAAAGGATTGTCCTTTCTGCCGAAAAACTCTATGAAAGATTTGGAAGGGAAAATGGAGAATCCATTCTCTCTCCGTATTTTCAGAAGATCACCTGGAAATCCTATGAAGATGAACTGATCGTCACAGATGCGGAACCTCTGATCTCCTATATTCTCTCCTGCCACGGCAACCAGAACCAGTATCTTCCTGACCGGTATAAGGATTTTCGGATCCATGTAAAGAAAAAAACAGAAAATGGGTTCCATATTACCAAGGATGCAGGAATCTTCCTTTGTGAAAATGTAACAAATTTGAAATAAACACAAAAAAGGACTTGAAGGTGACGTAAGGTCACCTTTTATAATCATAATATCACAAGAAGTCAGACCTATACTGACCGAAAAAAACAGTCTGACAATCTATATCAAAAACAAAGGAGAATCATCTTATGAAAGGAATTATCTTAGCCGGTGGATCCGGTACCAGACTTTACCCATTGACCATGGTTACCTCCAAACAGCTTCTTCCCATTTATGATAAACCTATGATCTATTATCCCATGTCCGTTCTTATGAACGCTGGCATCCGTGATATCCTGATCATTTCCACACCACAGGATACCCCAAGATTCCAGGAGCTTTTAGGAGACGGCCATCAGTTCGGCGTACAGCTTACTTATGCGGTTCAGCCTAGCCCTGACGGACTTGCACAGGCATTTATCATCGGTGAGGAATTTATCGGAAATGATACTGTTGCCATGGTTCTGGGCGATAATATTTTTGCAGGACATGGTCTGAAGAAACGTCTGAAAGCAGCTGTAGAAAATGCCAGCACAGGAAAAGGTGCTACTGTTTTTGGCTACTATGTAGACGACCCGGAGCGTTTCGGTATTGTGGAATTTGACAAAGAGGGAAAAGCCGTTTCCATCGAGGAAAAGCCTGCAAAGCCAAAGAGCAATTACTGTGTTACAGGCCTTTACTTCTACGACAATCAGGTAGTAGAATATGCAAAGAACTTAAAGCCAAGTGCCCGTGGTGAGCTGGAGATCACAGACCTGAACCGTATCTATCTGGAAAAAGGCCTGTTGAATGTAGAACTTCTTGGACAGGGCTTCACATGGCTGGATACCGGTACACACGAAAGCCTTGTAGATGCAACCAACTTTGTAAAAACAGTAGAGACCCATCAGCACCGTAAGATCGCATGTCTGGAGGAAATCGCTTATTTAAATGGCTGGATTTCCAAAGAAGAGGTTATGGAAGTTTACAATATCCTTAAGAAAAACCAGTATGGCCAGTATCTGAAGGATGTACTGGATGGCAAATATATGGATGTGCTTCACTGATTTACATGCGCTATAGAAAAGGAGAGAAAAAATGAATATTATTGTGACCGGCGGTGCCGGATTTATCGGAAGCAACTTTATTTTCCACATGTTAAATAAATATCCGGATTACCGGATCATCTGCCTGGACTGCCTTACCTATGCTGGTAACCTTTCCACTCTGGCACCGGTTATGGACAATCCGAATTTCCGTTTTGTAAAGGAAAGCATCACAGACCGCGAGGCTGTTTATAAGCTTTTTGAAGAGGAACATCCGGATATGGTAGTAAATTTCGCAGCAGAAAGCCATGTAGACCGTTCCATCGAAAATCCGGAGGTTTTCCTAAACACCAACATCATCGGTACTGCTGTTCTGATGGATGCCTGCCGCAAATACGGAATCAAGCGTTATCATCAGGTTTCCACAGATGAGGTTTACGGTGATCTGCCACTTGACAGACCGGATCTGTTTTTCACAGAGGAAACCCCGATCCATACAAGCAGCCCTTACAGCTCTTCCAAGGCTTCTGCTGACCTTCTGGTACTTGCTTACCACAGAACCTATGGCCTGCCGGTATCCATCAGCCGCTGCTCCAACAACTACGGGCCTTACCATTTCCCGGAAAAGCTCATTCCACTGATGATCGCAAATGCCTTAAATGACAAGCCTCTTCCTGTTTACGGAAAAGGTGAAAATGTTCGTGACTGGCTGTATGTAGAAGACCACTGCCGTGCTATCGACCTGATCATCCACAAAGGCCGTGTAGGTGAGGTTTACAATGTCGGTGGCCATAATGAAATGAAAAATATCGATATTGTCAAGATCATCTGCAAAGAACTTGGCAAACCTGAGAGCCTGATCACTTATGTAACAGACCGCAAGGGCCATGATATGCGTTATGCCATCGACCCTACCAAGATCCACAACGAGCTTGGCTGGCTGCCTGAGACAAAATTTGCAGACGGTATCAAAAAGACGATCCAGTGGTACCTGGATAACAAAGAGTGGTGGGAAACCATCATTTCCGGAGAATATCAAAACTATTATGAAAAAATGTATGGCAATCGCTAAGGAGGACTGACATCTATGAAATTTTTCGTAACAGGAGTTGCCGGTCAGCTTGGCCATGATGTTATGAATGAACTTCACAAAAGAGGTTATGAAGGAGTAGGATCTGATCTTGCTCCTTCCTACAACGGAATCCAGGATGGCACTGCAGTCACCTCCATGCCATATGTTTCCGTGGATATCACAGATGCAGAAGCTGTAGAAAAGGCCATCACCGAATCTGGTGTAGACGGTGTGGTACACTGTGCAGCATGGACAGCTGTAGATGCTGCCGAGGATGAAGATAAGCAGGAAACAGTACGCAAGGTCAATGTCCTGGGCACTGAAAACATAGCAAAGGTCTGCCAAAAGCTTAATATCAAAATGATGTATCTTTCCACAGATTATGTATTTGACGGACAGGGAACCACCCCCTGGGAGCCGGACTGCAAGGATTATAAGCCCCTTAATGTCTATGGCCAGACCAAGCTGGATGGCGAACTTGCAGTTTTTGATAATGTGGATAAATACTTTATTATCCGTATTGCATGGGTATTTGGCAAAAACGGAAAGAACTTCATCAAGACCATGCTAAATGTGGGTAAAACCCATGATACTTTGAAGGTTGTCAATGATCAGATCGGTACTCCTACCTACACTTATGATCTGGCACGCCTTATGATCGATATGATCCTTACTGACAAATATGGCTACTATCATGCAACCAATGAGGGCGGTTACATCAGCTGGTATGATTTCACCAAAGAGATTTTTCGCCAGGCAGTAGAGCTTGGACACACAGAATATGCAGAAGATAAAGTGACCGTTCTTCCGGTAACCACCGCTGAGTATGGCATTTCCAAAGCTGCACGCCCCTTCAACAGCCGCCTGGACAAGAAAAAACTTGTAGAAAATGGCTTTACTCCATTGCCCACCTGGCAGGATGCCCTTTCCAGATATCTAAAAGAACTGGATTTCTGATTTCTTTATCCGGACAGACAAATCTAACAGGAAAAGCAGCTGTACTGCGCCAATGCGCTTCCACAGCTGCTTTTTTCCTTTATCCTCTTTTTGCGCTATAGGGACTGGCGCTTTTTTGGGGATTATTTTTTGCCGTTTTTTTTAGATTCACCGGTTTGTTCGTTTTCGCAGTTTTACCTTTCTGTTTTTTCTTTTTGTTCTCGCCATAATAATCTTCCAGGTATTCCTCTATTACCTCATCCTCATCCACTGCATATTCGTCCAGGTCATCCTCATCTTCCGGCAGATCCAAATCTTCTGAATCCTCCTGATCCAAATCATCTTCATACAGTTCATCTTCATACCGGTCGTCTTCCCAGTCCTGTGACTTTCTTTTTCCGGAGAAGGCTGCCTTTTCCCTTTTCACAGAGGATTGGGAAAATTCGTCTTCCTCGTTGTCCTCGTCATCATCATAATCCTCATCTCTTGGTTTATTGATTGCAAATTGAATCAACAATCCAATCAGCGCATACCCCACAGAAAAAATAATTCCAAAAGGGATTTCTTCCATATTTGCAAGCTTTGCCGTGGCAAAACCGGACAAAATCCCCCCCAGGAGACTGGTTCCCACAATGATCACTTCACGTTCAAAGCGCATGGCAAGTATCCCAAGTCCCACACCTGCCAGCAGGCAGATAAAGAATGTAAAGGAAGTGGTGGGATGGATCACATAGATAGTCACAGAGAGTCCCAGTCCGGCACCAATAAGAAAGATACCTGCTTTAAAGATTGCAAAGGCAATCACCGCCAGTATCACTCCAGCAGCCACCATTGCCACAATATAGATCGTTTTGTCCGTGATCCCCATCTGGCTGGCTCCAAATGCACCGATCCCGGCACCGATCAGAAATCCAAAAAGCATCATCCAGAATCTCAACAGACGATATCCCAGAATACAGTTCATAAGCCCAAACACCAGGATCAGACCGAACAAGATCATGGAAAGGGTGTCCGCAAGCTGCATATCCTGCAGCCTTCCTGCAATATTTGCAGCATTTACAAGAATGTCTGTCATACCCGCTACCTCCTTTTATCCGCTTCTAAAACATGTAATAAATTGTTTTCATATTTTCCAGGACACCATAATGGTATTCTACCTGGCTTATTCCGTATAAAGTCATATAATATCTTGCCACTTCCTGTATGGCATCTCCGTCGATCCACTGTGACTTTGCCTGCAAAAACGCATCCTCTGTGGAAAATTTAAACCGAACCACAGCAGCCCCGTTATCCAGCCGCATTTTGCAGTAGGCAGAAATGGCCTCATAATCATAGGAATCAAAACACCCCTGATTCAACACATAGAAATTCTTTGCAGTTGCGGTACATTTTGGCACAGGAAATTCATCTGAAACTGTGTATGTCATCTCATATTCATCCGGGAACGGACACAGATAATCGTAAAGGGTGGTTTTATGCTCTGCAAGCTGTACCGCATCCCCTTCCAGAAATTCCGGCTGATCCCCATTTGTAGCATCAAAATAATAATACTCCCCATCCAAAGTGATGATATTCCAGGCATGTCCCTCTGTACTGCCCTTCGTACTTCCCTCCACATAAATGCTGGGAACTCCCAGATATTCCAGAAGATACTGTGCAGCCCCTGCATAGCCTGCACATACTGCCTGCTTTTTCCAGAAAGCTCCTGCCATACTCTGATCATCCTCTGAGGTCTGATACTCTGTATGATCGATCAGATAGGTATAAACAGTCTTTGCCTTTTCGTAATCATCTGCCCCATCCGGAAGTAATGTCACTACATCCTGACAGGCCTGATCTGCTGCTGCCTGTATCTCCTGGCGTTCTTCCTGTGTATAGCTGTAGCCAGGTGAAAAAAGGCAGTAATCTTCTCCTGAATACGTGGTTTTATATACTTTTTTGCGATTATGTATCCAGAAAAGCTCCGGGTGATCCTTCAGGACTGCATGATACACCTTGTTCACAGTTTCATCGTCTGAAATGGTCAGATAAAATTCTTCTTTATTTTGGCGGATTCCCTCCACCATTTCCCGATAACCCCGCTGCTCATCCTGACTTAGAAGGCTGAAATAATACTCCTGCAGTCCTTCCTCATCGTCCTGTGCCGGATCTCTGCCCCGAAGCTCGCTGACCTCCTGTGGCTCATCTCCCAGAAGTTCCCGGACTTTATCAAATAGCTTCCCGGAAGAATCGTTTTCCTGTGTCTGCTCTTTTTCCTGCTTCAAAAGCCTTCCGGCTTCCCAGAAAATACCTGCTCCAATACACACCAGAAGCAATAAAAGCAAGAGCAACAGAATTTTCTTCCCTCGTTTTCTTTTTTTCATGAACACTCCCTATCCAAGCTGACGGATACGCTCCAATATCTCCCTGGAGGTTTCCCTGAAAAGAAGTTCTTTGTTGTAACGGTAATACCTTTCACAGGAATACTGCTGCAGAAAATGTACTGCCTGCCAACTGGTATTCAATTCTGTAATAAAGATTACCAGCTCCTGTCCCCCTGCAAAGGCGCTTTCCATAAAATCAAATGCATATTCCAGTTTCCGGGACGCCTGGTCAAATTCCTGATCATACAGATCCCGTTCTTCATTAAACCAGGTCCGAAGCAGGGAAAAGGCCGTCTCTCCTTCTGATATCTCCTCTTTTTTCAGATTCATCAAATACTTTTCCAGAGTGTCCAAAACTTCCTGGTCATGATGAAGATCCTCCCTGGAACAAAGTCCTGCTTTCTTTTTTGCAGCTGCATCTGCCTCAAACTGATTCTTTGCATCTGTCAGATATACCAGGGGATCCTGCTTCCACGCATCCAAAAGAGGCTCTTTTGCTGCTTTCAGGATGGCAAAAAGTGTTTCCAGCTTTCGCTCCCTGATCACAAGCTTTCCAAAACTGTCATTTAAACGTGACAGCAGGATACCGGTTACACTGAGTTTTTCGTCAAAGGTGGCATGAGCTGCTTTTTTTACAAGGATATCATCAATATGTCCATTCAGTACTTCATCAATCTGGTAATCCGCTCTGTATTTATAAAACAGCTCCAGATAATTGGCAAAATCTCTGGCGATCTGCGGATGCTGGATATACTGTCCTGTTACTTCCCTGTCAACGCTTTTGCCCAGCTTCTCATAAACCTGAATAAGCCTGGACAAATCTTCCCAGCCTCTAGGTGTGGCAAAATTCCTTCCGTCAACAGTACTTTCCATACGGTAAAAATTGGCCGGTCTGGTATTCAGATAGGAGATCACAGCCGGATGCACTCCTGCTGTGTAAGCATATTCGCGCCATGCGTCAAAATCCGGCTCTACCTGTATCTTTTTCACACGGTCCATTGTGACCACATCAAATTCACGGACAGATTTATTGTATTCCGGAGGATTTCCCGCTGCAACGATCAGCCATCCTTGTGGTATCTTATGACTGCCAAATGTCTTGCACTGCAAAAACTGCAGCATGGCAGGTGCAAGGGTCTCGGAAACACAGTTGATCTCATCAATAAAAAGAATTCCCTCATGAAGCCCTGATTCCTCAATTTTTTCATAAATGGAAGCTACAATCTCACTCATGGTATACTCTGTCACAGCGACTTCTGTATTTCCGAATTTCTTTTTGGAAATAAAGGGAAGCCCTATGGCACTTTGCCTTGTATGATGGGTAATGGTATAGGACACCAGTCCCACCTTACACTCCCTGGAGATCTGTTCCATGATCTGTGTCTTTCCGATTCCAGGGGCTCCGATCAGCAGAATCGGACGCTGGGCCATCACCGGGATCTCATACTCTCCATATTCGTTTTTCAGAAGATACGCCTCTATGGTATTTCGTATTTCTTCTTTTGCACGCTTGATATTCATAATTCTTTGTCACCTCTGTCACAAGTCTTCACTGTCCAGGATCAGTTTGATCGCCCATGGCGGTACATCCACATCCTGATAATCTTCTTTCATAAATACAAATGCAGTTTCATAGGGCGGCATCTTGGCCGGATAAATCCCATATCCATCTGTAAAATAGATCAGCCCCCGAAGCCTGGTAAATTTCTTCTGATTTAGCAACTGATCCACATAAGTAAATGCCGGGCGAAAATCCGTTCCGCCACCGCCTTTCACAGTAAAATGCTCCATATAGTCTTTCAGCTGCTGCCCACTTGTGATCTTCACATCGGACTGAACCTTTTCATCACACTGAATAATATGCACCTGTATCCTTCTGGAAAAACTCTCGGATTCACTGAGAACGCTGTAGGTTTCCTCCAGAAATTTCTTCACCAGCTCACCTTTACAGGACATGGAAGTATCGATCACCACCACAAAATCCTCCACTTTTCGTTCTTCTTTTGTTTCAAGGGGTTCGATCAGCGGCATATTTCCGTAAAGATTCATTCCATAATTGTAAAATATATAATCAAAAGTGTCCATATCCACTTTCATTTCTTCTTTTAAAACCGAAAATTTTCTCAGAAAATCTCGGTAATCATAACGATGGCGGTTCTGCGCCCGAAGCTGCTCCAGAAGGCTTTCCCCGTCCTTTCCTGCCTCTTTTGAAAAGGTTTCCATCTCGGTCTGCATCCGTTCCCGGATATCATCCCAATTCTTTTTCTTTTGTACCATCTGGGGAGACCTGGGCGCAGTTTCATACCATTTGCTGTGGTCATCCTGGTAAAATTCCCTTTTCAGTTCCTGTATTTTATTTTCCGGAAGGTGAAGCTCCTGAAGTCTGCGATATATCCTCTGGGCTGTGAGGACCTTTCCTTTTTCAGACAAAAGCTCCAGTGCCTGCCTTTTCGCCATGGAAACCGGCTGATGGACACATTTCAGATACAGGCCATCGATCATGCTCTCCACTGCAATATCGCAGGCTAAATTCCAGTACTGCCGATCCACCTCTAACTTTCCCTTCTCATCCTTCTTTGGAAAAACATGGAGGAAAATACAGTGAAACAGACTATGCAGGTAAATCCGGTTCACCTTTTGAGGTCCCCTCCGAAAAAGCTCCATCAATTTTTCCGGATGATAATACAGAACAGCGCCATCCGTTCCCACAGGTGAGATTCCCATATTTCCCTGAAATACCAAAGCTGACAGGGCGCAGTCAAGAAAACGCATATTCAGATACAGCTGGTTTCTGGCACTTTTTAAAATGTCTTCACAGATTGCCTCTGCCTTTAATGCTCGCTGCTGTGCGTCATAGACAGGGCTTGAAATCTGCTTTTCCTCACTCATAGATCAAAACATCTCCTTTTCGCAGGGAAAGCATTTTTCCCGTATTCCATAAGCATTCCCAGGATCTCCGGTTGTTTTAAGGATGCTGCCAGCTTTGTGAGATGCTCGTATATCTCTCTTTGGTCAGAGGACAAGGGATATGCCCCCAGCATCCATTCCAGTTCACCAAGCCTGTTTTGCCGGATAAAACCAAGAGCCATCTCTTCTTCTTTTTCTTTCAGATAATTCTCGTACTCTGTACGGGATTTTGGCACAAGGCCTATCGGCCATCTCAGACGCCCGGTGACCATTTCACTGAGAAATTCCTGTGACTCCTGTGCCCGTGCCATTTCAAAGCGCTTATCGTATTCCAGGAAATGAAAGATTTTTCCCTGAAAACAATTCCGGTAATACAGTCCGCTTCCATGGATTTCCGTCATCAGGATCCGGGCTGGCGTATTTTCCACACCTTCCTCATAATACTCCGGGAACCACAGCACTGCTTCCATAACTCCATACAGGTGGACCTTCATCTCTTCTCCTACCTCTGAAAGAATTTCCTTAAGACCGGAAGCTTCCTGCAGCATATGTACTTCCAGAGAATGGATCCTGTGACAGCCGGTAAAGGCACCGCTTCCAAGGTCTGTAAAATTACTGGAAAACCACAATTTTTCCAGATTTCGACAATTATAAAAGCCATATCTGCCAATTTTTTTCACGCTGTCAGGAATCCGGATCTCCTTACAATTTTTCCCGGAAAAAAGATATTCTCCCAGCTCTGTCACAGGCAATCCCTCCAGCTGTCCTGGAATTTCCACAAGCTGTGGTTCCCCTTCCAGAGTCAGGATCACCACATGATTCCCTTTTATTTCGTATGTAAAACCACTGTCTGTCCTTTTTTTCATATCCAGATTCCTCGCTGTCATTTTTCTGTTAAAAAAGCTTGATATTTTTTCTCAGTAATATTACACTCTAAACGGATATATCGTCTGAATGCGATGTCCATTTTTTGAATACCGGAGGATTTTCCATGAGCATTAAAATACCAATCGAAACCTCAGCCCGGCATATTCACATTTCCCAGGAGGATTTTCACTTTCTCTTCGGAGAGGATGCCCAGCTGCACTATATCAAAGAACTCAGCCAGCCTGGTCAGTACCTCTGTCAGGAACGCCTCACAGTCAGGGGACCCAAAGGAGAATACAGCAATATGGCCATACTTGGCCCTTTCCGTAAGGAAACCCAGGTGGAGCTTTCTCTTACCGACACACGCAAGATCGGACTGCCAGGCGTCATCCGTCAGTCCGGAGATACTGCCGGCTCCCCGGGCTGTGTCCTTATTGGTCCTAAAGGCGAGCTTGAAATTTCCAGAGGTGTGATCGTTGCCAAGCGTCATATCCATATGACTCCTGCAGATGCCGTCACCTTGAAGGTCAAAGACAATGATGAAGTCTTTGTCCTTACCAAAAGCTACGGAAGAGCGCTGATCTATGCAGATGTGGTAGTGCGTGTAAACTGGAGCTACCGTCTGGCCATGCATGTAGACACCGATGAGGCCAATGCCTTTTCCAGCGACCGGGATCCATATGGGGTAATCGTAAAATTCTTTGACCATAATTATAACACAGATAAATGGATCGAGGATGTCTTATCCGGCATTAACCGGTAAAATTCAAAACAGGGCGAACCATCTGTCTTCTATCTAAAAGTGCTTCCTGCCTGTTTCACGGCATGGAAGCACTTTTTATGCAGAATGGAAAATCCCGCATTTTTCTTTATTCAATTCCTGAAGTGACTGCAAGCAGTTCCTGGAGAGGATTGGTCACGATAAGCCCTGCAAAACCGCTGATGTCCGCAGCAGCTGCCTGCGACTGCTCTTCCGAATGCACCTCCACCGCATCTGCGTAGGTAATCTGGTCAAATACACTCATATTCTGTGCAGCCTCAGCCATTGCCTGAAGGTCATTGGTAACATAAAGGCTGCCAGGCTCCACTTCTCCATTTCCGGAAGGATCCACTGTGATCGTATCCATATCTCCAGTGGTAACCAGATTTGCTGCGATCAGTTCCTGAAGATTATTGGTAATATCAATATCAGGCAGATAATCTGCTGTAGTGAATGCCTTTCCACTGCTTCTCATCTGTTCCATCTGCTCCTGTGTCGGATAGAAAGATGGCTGACGGATATAACGGAAGCTTGCACTGTAAGCCTCCCCTACTGTCACACCGTTCTTACTGGAGGAACAGTGTACTACGATCCAGTCCCCGGCATCCGTCTTACCACAGATGATTCCCACATGATTGGCAGAACCAGCTTCCGGTCCACGCTGAAATACCAGGTCTCCTGGCTGGGCATCAGCTTCACTGACTACATTCGCGCGCTCCCACTGATCTGAAGTACCGCTTCCCACTGCTGCGATCATCGCCTGATCACGATATCCATTTATCACAGCCCAGGTCACAAAACCACTACAGTCCAGTCCGTAAGCACGCATGGTTCCGGTACTGGTACTTCCCTCCGCTGATACCTGGGTCACATTTCCCCAGCTGGGGTCTTCCCCGATCACGGTAGACTTTCCGCCCCAGAAATAGCCCACCTTTCCGATCAGGGAATAGGCGGCAGAAATCACGTTGACGCGCTCCTCGGAAACGCTGTCTCCCACACTCTGGCGCACAAATCCCGGAGCTGCAGTGACCGTAGCGCATAAAAGCTTACAATCTGTCTCCAGATATTTTCTCAGAACACCTGCATTTTCCTCTGAAATCTGATTTTTCTCCATATAAGAGTCAATGTGCAGATTTCCATAGGTAACCCTGGACTGATCTTCCCCATCGTAGACAATGGGATTCATTTCTGCAAAAATAACAGCAAGAGCATCCTTGCAGGAGCTGTCCAGCCTGTAGGAGGTAACCCCCTGTAAACTCTGCTCATAAACATAAATAGCCAGAATATCCTGCCAGTTCCTTACCAGAAGGGCATCTGCAGAAGTACGGATGCCGCCTGTGGTATCTGATACGTCGGAAAGACGGTTCTTTTCTTTATATTCAGCTTCGATCTGGCTCATGACATCCCCAAAATCGTCAGAAAAAGACAGCTGATAATTATCCATAAGGCTGTTCAGGTAAAATTCCTTTCCTGCGTGAAGATTGGAATCATATGTCACACCATCAAGTGGCTTGGCATCTTTTAATTCTTCTTCATCTCCAGGGGCTGCCTCATTTCCCATGTCACGGATCATCTTCTCCATGGCCAGAAGGAGCTTGTAGTTGGTCACAGCAGCCTTCTCCTGGTCTGTCATTTTATTGTAGGTCTTCCGCAAAGCTTTCACTTTTTTCTTCTTCTTGGAAGTCAGCTTCATCTTGTATACTTTATTAATGTCCCGGATCAGATCCTGAACCTTCTTCTTACTTGCTTCAGACAGCTCCGGCACTGGAGTGGGGGTAGCTGTGATCTGCGGCGTAACAGTAGGCTCCGGCTGAGCAGGCTCAGGTGTCACAGTAACCTCTGGTGTATCAGATGGCTCAGGTGTCGGTGTCTCCGGCTGAGTAGGCTCAGGTGTCGGTGTCTCCGGCTGGGCAGGCTCCGGTGTCGGCGTCTCCGGCTGGGTAGGCTCCGGCGTCGGTGTCTCTGGCTGGGTAGGCTCCGGAGATGGTGTCTCCATCTCTTCTGGTGTCTGGCTTGGCGCTGCATTCTCTTCTTCTGCTGACGGCTCCTGCCCTTCCTCTGCTTGTAATTCTTCTGATCCTGCGTCTGACTCAAATGTTTCATCCGAGGCAGCATATGCTGCAGCTGGTCCTGTAAATGTCATAGCAGCGGCCATTGTAATACATAAACATTTCGTCAGATATCTATTTTTCATATTTCAAAAGATGCTCCCTTCTATATATGAACATCCCTTTACTCCCCTATATAAAGGTATGCGTTCTTGCCTTAGCAACAATCCATAATTCCATATTAACAGGAATTATTGTAGCATAGTCGGCTTTCTAAATCAACCATTCCAAAAGTATCTGTAAGATTTTTAGAAAATTTTCATTTATTTAAAGCCGTCCACTTACAATCGTTTTCCCTGATATGAAAGTCATCAGCTCTTCGCTTATGAGCTTCATCTGGGACTTTCATAGAAAAATAAAGGAACCGCAACGGATTTCTTTCTTTTCGGAAAGAATATCATGGCGATTCCCGTTTCTTTGCTTATGCAGCAAATACAATCTTTTCCCCTTCATCTGACTTCCAGGAAACCAGATGGAGGATTCCGTAGATTACCTGAAAACATATGGAAAGGATATACTGGACATCTTCCGCTATATTTCGCTCTTTCAGAAGATAACGGTCATGACGCCCTTTGATATACTCCACCAGTTCTGAAAAACTGCCAAAGCATACCGGCTGTACTTCCATACTTTTCACAGCACCGCTTTCTATATATCTTTTCAGATGGTTCTTGAGATGCTTCTCATATTTATTATGCTCATACAGATTACCTGTAAAGTTTATATTATGAGGAAAGGTGAAATAATCCGCCATATAATGCATCACTTCTCCTAGTCTGCGCCAATAAACTCTCTCCTTTACTCTCCCTGACCTGCACTCCACCAGCTGACGCATTTTCTGCTGGATTTCCTCAAATGTCCCGAAATATTCATGCTTTCTTGTAAGAAAGGAAGGCTTGATATCCGGAAGGATACTTCCCAGACAGAAGGCTTTTCTGTGGGACTGCAGGCTTTCTTCAACAGGCATCTGGTCTGCCAGATACCGTGCCACTAATATATGAGATTTTTTGCGCAATCTATTCCTCTTCTTTCCTGTATTTATCATTTGTTTCAGATAAAATACATAATCAGTGGAGCATTTGTATATGCTCAAATGTCTTTGCCATCAAAAACTAATATAACAGAAAGTGCTTTAAAATTCAAAATAAACTTTACATAATATTTTGAACGTTTTTTTCTATACATTAAACAAATTGCACAATTTTTACTAAAATCAATGACAGAGCCATAAAAAACTGCTAAAATGTTCTTTGAAAATATGTCGTCACGGAATGAGAACAAATCGTCTCATCCCATGTGATTTCAAGGGGGATTTATGATAAAATACGAATTATGCGATTGGAATGTCTCAAAGACAAAATATGGCTTTACACAGCTTCCAGAGGCACTGCTGGAATACAGCTTTTTTATAGATATCCAGGAACGCAGGATCTGTCTTTCACCGGCACTTTCCCAGTCATTCTGGAATGCAGAAGCTTCCTGCGAACTGTTTCTGGATGAATTTCTCTCCTGCTTTACCCCGGAAAGTGCAGATATCATCATTGGCAGCCTGCACCGTCTTTCTGGCGGCAAGCTCTCTCACACAGATATTCAGGTTACGTTTTCCGGATCTGATAAGGAAATCCCGGCGCTTTTTATCCTTTCCAGGGAATCTGTCTCCTCTTCCATATTGGGAATCGTACACCTTTCTTATGATATGTTCCATGAATACCAGCACCAGCTGAACGATGTGGTAGCCCGTCTGGAGAAGGCCCAGAATATCAACCAGCTGATCCTGGAGGGATCCACAGATTACATCTATCAGCTTGACCTTCAACATAATGTATGCACTTTTTCACCAAAATCCCTGGATGTGCTGCCGTTGGAAGCTCCCACCTTTGACAATGCCATGGACAGGATCCTCTCTTTTATTCATCCGGAAGACCGTCATATTTTTCTGGAATCCTTCACTCCATTTTTATCCGGACAGTCTTTGTACCATACAGCAGAGTATCGGGTATATACCAAGACCGGTGAGATCATGTGGATATCCTGCCATGGAAAAGGAATGTTTAACGACCAGGGACAACCGGTTCTCATCGCTGGCTCTCTTATGGACATCACCGAATCAAAAAAAGCCCAGGAACAGATCAATCATATGCTTTACATCGACCCCCTCACAAATATGAAAAACAGATACTGCTATGAGCTGGAGTTGAATAAGTGCCTGAAAAATCCCGGAGCAGCCGGAAGCGTCCTGTGCATTGATGTCCGGAATTTTAAGCTTTATAATGAGATTTTCGGCCGTGCCTTCGGCAATCAGATTCTGAAAGAATTCAGCGAGATGCTTCAGATGTATCTTCCCGTTAATCTGGGAATCTACCGGCTGGAGGGAGACGAATTTCTCATCCATCTGAAAGAGCACGACCGACAGGCGATCCTTACCGCCCTTATTCCCTTGCAGCTGGCACTTTCCAAGGCCAGACTCATTGGCGGGCATGAGATTTATATTGATGTAACTGTGGGGATCGCCATGTACCCGGAACACGGGCATACTGCAGAGGAGCTTCAGAAAAATGCAGATACTGTTCTCTATAAAATGTCCAAATATTCCAAAGAAACAATCATGTTCTTTGAAAATGAAAGCAGCGAAGACCTCTCCAAGCAATACCGTCTGGAAAATGAACTTCGCATGGATATTGAAAAAGGATTTCGCAATTTCCGGGTAGTTTACCAGCCCCTTGTACAGCTTCCTGTCCAGGGTGAAGATAAGGAAAAACATGCATTCTGGTGTTCTGCGGAAGCACTGCTTCGCTACAGCAATCCTGTACTTCCCGATGTGACCCAGGGAGAGCTGATTGAAACTCTGGAGCTTACCGACCTGATCATCCCGGTAGGACGCTGGGTTCTTGATAAAGCAGTTGAAGAATGCAGCCACTGGAATTATACCGGAGCCCAGGCCTGTGTCCATGTAAATTTTTCCGCACAGCAGATGTCAGATGCAGGAATCCTGGACTATATCAAACAAACCCTGAAAAAATATGCACTTCCACCTCGCTGTCTGATCTGCGAGCTTACGGAAACTTCTCTGATCAATAATTTTGAAACAGCACTTGAACTGTGCCGTGAACTTATGGATATAGGAGTTGGAATTTCTCTTGACGACTTCGGAACCGGATACACAAGCTTTAATTACCTGCGCACTCTCCCGATCAGCCAGATCAAAGTAGACAAGACTTTTGTCTCAAATCTTGAAAGTGATGAATACAACCAGATCATCATACGTTCACTCTATGATCTGTCTCAGAATATGAATCTTGAACTGTGTGTGGAAGGTGTGGAAAAGAAAGAAATTCTGGATATTCTCCTGAATATGGGAGTGACGTTGATCCAGGGCTTCTACTTTGAGAGGCCGCTGGAAGCAACTGTCATCCGGGAAGAATTTAAATCTCACTGCAGGGAATCCCTTACAGTTTCATAATTGCAAACTGATCTTTGATCATCTTTTTTCTGGTCTTCCAGTCCATTTTGGGAAGAGGCCATTCTATGTAATCCAGATCTTTTCGGTCTTTGGAAATCTCCGGGACCGGATAGATCTGGTCAACATGCCTGGACGGGCAGTCCACCCATTTACCCTGAAGGCTTTTCCACGCACGGCTTATTACCATAGAAACCACATGTGTGCCCAAATGCGCAAAGGACTTATTTTTCAGGGACAAAAGCGGAAATGGAATGTGCATGGCAGCTGTAACTGCCAGCATGCAGGTAGAGGGGCTGCAGCATCCCGGGGTTTTGTACCTGGCTGCATCCTCAAGCACATGGGCACAGTTTCCGATTGTAAGTATCGGTATATCCATAGCCCGGATCTCCTGCTCTGTATAAGGCCTGCCTGTATGGTCAAACCAGTACCTCTGTTCCTGGCACTTAACACCGCCTCCTACGATCACCACAAGAGGAATCTGGTAATCCTTCTTTGGGGCATATACCACATAATCAAAACCGGAACGGATCGCAGCCAGACAGCCTCCATCGCAGGCTCCTTCCAGCTCTCTGGCGATCTTTGGTGTCACGGCACCAGGATCTGTGATCTTAGGAGCATGTGGAAGATTATGGCCTGCAAGAACAAGCACATTTGGAAACTGCTTCCGGAATCCCTCATCCATAAGGGACGGAATGGCACGTCGGAAATGATACTGTGGTACTTCTCCCAGGATTTCTGTCTCATCTGCCTCAAAGCCTCTTTTCTTTGCTTCTGTGATCAGGGGGATCTGATCCGGATCCAGTCCCATCACCTTTGTTCCCACAGAATCCACTGCCACTGAATTGGTTCCGGAAATAAACACCCTGGAATCTACCGGATCTACAGGTGCAGGGGTATTTCCCTCGCCTCCGATCAGACCATCTATAAAGATCAGATCTGGCTGAAACAGATAGAGAAGGTCTGCCAGCTTCTTATTGATCATATAATTGTGATTTCTCTCACGAAGGGAATATGGAATCGCACCCATGGCATTCTTAAAGCCCAGTGTCACCTGGGTGTAAAGATTGGTTTTCAGCTTGGGAACCGATATATAGAAAGCCTTCTTTTCCACCACTTCCTGAAAAATCTCCGGAATATAGACTTCCTTCATAACTTCAGCCTTCGGAAGCAGATAGCGAACTACAGAACAGGTCTCAAGGGCAATCAGACCGGTATGATACTTCTTTGCAATACGGTCATATCCTGCCACTTTAAAGCTTGTCCTGGTGGGCATAGGCTTTCCTGAGGATTCTACGATCACAATCCTGTCATGATACTGCTTCAGGTAGGAGACAATAGCTTCAAATACTCTGGGATCTGTAGATTCCGGATAGTCGGGCTTTTCCATTCCGCTGTCATGGTATACAGATACCAGGTTGGGCTTTATTACGATTTTTTCATAGGCAGAAAGCTTTTTCACAAATCCATTCTTCTTATTCAAATTATCCAGATTTTCATAAACCAGCTTGTAGATCATCTTGATGTCAGGTCTTTCATAATATTCCCTGGTACCGTAATTCGACGGCAATGCCACATAATCCCTGGTGTAGTCCATAGCCGGGGCATTGGTAACTACAATATATTCTTTCAATTATTTTCCCCCACATTATAATTTTCCATACATTTTTCTGTTTTTCAGTATAACTGATTTTATAACTAAAGTCAACGAAGGCTGTCCTTTCCAACAACCACTTGTAATTTTATGTGGTATATTGTATGATTATAGATAGTGATGAATTTTTATATAACAAAGGAGGAATTATATGCCAGGCCATAAACAGCGTTCAAATAAAGTTCTGGCTCTGGTCAGTATCCTCATGTGTCTGGGATGCGGACTGTCTTTTACCCAGTCTTCAGCCACTCCCTCACCTCTTGAAGATACCCAGTCACCAGATATGTTTTTAGCTGGCAATGCTGAGGACCCTGCAGCTCTTTTGGATGGTTCGACAGCTGAAAATACAGATTCTTCAGATGAAGATAACACACCACAGGAGACTCCTACACCAGAAGCAACTGCTGTTCCCCAAAACACATCCGTACCTGATGAGCCCCAGGCCCAGCAGACAGCAGATGTTTCACCGGATGCTCAAAATGGTGTATGGACTCCGGTAGACAGCCACTGGTATTTCATGGTTGACGGTGCTGCAAAGACCGGATGGCTCACAGACACCGATGGAAAGCGGTATTATTTTGATGAAAACGGTGTTATGCAAACCGGATGGCTAAAGCTTGATGAAAAGCAATATTATCTTGATGCTGACGGAGTTGTCCAGACAGGAGATGTAACTCTTGACGGAAAGATCTATCATTTCGCAGAGGATGGTTCCCTGCAGGGAGATCCTGTGGACATCCAGGATGATGATTCTGCATCTTATATCTTTTATATGAATCCAGATGCCAATACTTCGGTAACCCCGTCTTCCACTGTGGCTGCAGCTGATCCGGCTGCAGCCACTCCTTCGCCGGAAGCAGTTTCTACACCTTCTGCAGTACCTACTGTAGAGCCAGCCTCCAGCAAAATGATCGCACTTACCTTTGACGATGGACCCAGTGATTTTACAGACCGGCTTCTGGACTGTCTGGAGGCCAATAATGCAAAGGCAACCTTTTTCCTTGTGGGAAAAGAGATCCAGAGTTTTCCGGAACCAGTATCCAGAATGGAAGCCCTGGGATGTGAAATCGGAAACCACTCCTATGACCATACAGATCTGACTACTCTGTCCGCAGAGGATGTTTCCAGTCAGCTTTCTGCAACAGATCAGGAAATACAGGATCTGGCAGGACACGCCGCCACAGTGGTAAGACCGCCTTATGGTGCAATCAACGATACTGTATCTTCTGTTGTAGGCCGCCCTATGATCCTCTGGTCTGTAGATACCCTTGACTGGGAAACCCAGAATGTAGATACCACAGTCCAAAATGTGATGGATAATGCTCAGGATGGAGCTGTGATCCTGATGCATGATATTTTCAAGGAATCTGTAGATGCCGCTGAGATCTTTATTCCGCAGCTTATTGAGCAGGGATATGAGCTTGTGACCATAGAGGAACTTGCAAAGGCCAAGGGTGTTCAGCTTCAGGCCGGAGTTTCATATGGGGCGATGACTGACTAAAGATTAAAAAAGAACTGCCAGATTTGACAGTTCTTTTATTTTTCTTTATTCTGTTTTCTCTTCCAGAAGACTGCTGAAAACGTATGCCTCAGATCCCTCATAATCAATCTGGATCCAGTCACCGCTTTCACCTTTTTTCTCCACCTCTGTGCCAGCTGGCAGACCGCCGATTATTTCACTCTCATCATCTGCTGCAGCACGTACATTACAATCCTCCGTAACTACAAGAATCGTTCCATCTGCTGTATCTGCAGAACCTGTGACATCATCACCGAGACCATCAAGAAATGCTGCAAGCTCGGGATTCTGTGCCTGTACATCTTCATACTGCTTCTTGACTGTGGCCTTCAGTTCTTTCACATCATCATCCTGGCGCAGACTGACTTCATATTTCGTAATCTCATCATTGTCATCATGAGCGGCACCGTCAATCTTCCAGTTTCCATCAGCATCTTTCATCACGTAAAACTCTGCAAGCGCAGGTACCTTTGTATCAATCCCCTGACAGATGTAGTAAAAACAGGAATATACTACATAGGAATCGTCATC
>CAKRRX010000009.1 GCA_934394595.1 uncultured Blautia sp.
CTCTTGACAGTGCTAACAATCAGTGATATATTAATAACCGTAATAAGGAAATACTTATACAGACGCAGCCCCTGCGAGTTACTTTTTTAAAGAGCCGCGGAAGCTGCGTTTTTATTAAAGATAATGGTTAATATAGTTTACGATTTTCAGCTGAAGGAGGAGAGCCTATGAACATCAGCAAATTTACACAGAAATCCGTACAGGCGGTTCAGGATCTGGAGAAGGTTGCTTACGAATACGGCAATCAGGAGATTGAACAGGAACATCTGTTATATACCCTCCTGACCCAGGAAGACAGCCTGATTCTCAAGCTTATTGAGAAAATGGAAATAAATAAAGATTATTTTATGGATACTGTGAAGAATGCTCTGGATGCCAAGGTAAAGGTATCCGGCGGAGAACTCAGATTCGGACAGTATCTGAATAAAGCACTTGTAAACGCAGAAGATGAAGCTAAGGCAATGGGAGATGAATACGTATCTGTAGAGCATCTTTTCCTGGCACTTTTGAAATATCCAAGTCCCGGCATGAAGAAAATCTGGAGTGAATTTGGCATTACAAGAGAGCGCTTCCTGCAGGCACTTTCTACAGTACGTGGAAATCAGCGTGTGGTAAGTGACAATCCGGAAGCTACTTATGATACTTTGAATAAATATGGCGAGGATCTTGTGGAGAAAGCCAGGAGCCAGAAACTGGATCCGGTTATCGGACGTGACAGTGAGATCCGAAATGTAATCCGAATCCTTTCCCGTAAGACCAAGAACAACCCGGTTCTCATCGGTGAACCTGGTGTTGGTAAAACAGCAGCTGTGGAAGGACTTGCCCAGCGAATTGTAGCCGGAGATGTTCCGGAAGCGCTGAAGGACAAGAAGATCTTTGCACTGGATATGGGTGCACTGGTAGCAGGTGCCAAATACCGTGGTGAGTTTGAGGAACGTCTGAAAGCTGTTCTGGAAGAAGTAAAGAAAAGTGAAGGACAGATTATTCTGTTTATTGATGAGCTTCACTTGATCGTAGGTGCAGGTAAGACAGATGGCGCAATGGATGCCAGCAACATGTTAAAGCCAATGCTTGCCCGTGGCGAGCTTCACTGTATCGGTGCGACCACACTGGATGAGTACCGCCAGTATATTGAGAAAGATGCGGCTCTGGAACGTCGTTTCCAGCCGGTTATGGTAGATGAGCCATCTGTAGAGGATACTATCTCCATTCTCCGTGGACTTAGAGAGCGTTACGAAGTATTCCATGGTGTAAAAATTACAGACAGTGCCCTTGTGGCAGCAGCCACACTTTCCCATCGTTATATTACAGACCGTTTCCTTCCGGATAAGGCAATCGACCTGGTGGATGAGGCCTGTGCCCTGATCAAGACAGAGTTGGATTCCATGCCTACAGAGCTGGATGAGCAGCGCCGTAAGATCGATCAGATGAAGATGGAGGAGCTGTCCCTGAAGAAAGAGACGGATAATTTAAGTAAGGAACGTCTGGAAGAACTTCAGAAGGAGCTTGCGGAAATGCAGGATTCTTTCAATACCCAGAAGGCTCAGTGGGAAAATGAGAAGCATTCTGTGGAGAAGCTGCAGAAGCTTCGTGAACAGATTGAGGATATGAACAAACAGATCCAGATCGCAAGACAGAATTATGATCTTGAGAAAGCTTCTGAGCTGCAGTATGGAGAACTTCCGAAATTACAGCAGCAGCTGGAAATTGAGGAGCGAAATACCAAGGAGAGCGACAGAAGCCTTGTTCATGAAGTGGTTACAGATGATGAGATTGCAAGGATCATTTCCCGTTGGACCGGCATTCCGGTAGCCAGACTGACAGAAGGAGAGCGTGCGAAACTGCTCCATCTGGAGGATGAGCTTCATAAACGTGTAATCGGTCAGGATGAGGGAGTACGTCGTGTAACAGATGCCATCCTTCGTTCCAAAGCAGGTATCAAGGATCCCACCAAACCAATCGGCTCATTCCTGTTCCTTGGACCAACCGGTGTTGGTAAAACAGAGCTTGCCAAAACCCTTGCCCAGACTCTTTTTGATGACGAGCAGAACATGGTCCGTATTGATATGAGTGAATACATGGAGAAATATTCTGTATCCAGACTGATCGGAGCGCCTCCGGGATATGTAGGATATGAGGAAGGTGGACAGCTGACAGAGGCCGTTCGTCGTAAACCATACAGCGTTGTACTTTTTGATGAGATAGAGAAAGCACATCCGGATGTGTTCAATGTACTTCTGCAGGTACTGGATGATGGCCGTATCACCGATTCCCAGGGACGCACTGTGGACTTTAAGAATACCATTCTGATCATGACATCCAATATCGGTTCGCCCTATCTGCTGGATGGAATTGATGAAAATGGCGAGATCAAAGAAGAAGCTCAGAAAGAAGTTATGGATGACCTGCGTGGACACTTCCGTCCGGAATTCCTGAACCGTCTGGACGAGATCATTATGTTCAAGCCATTGACAAAAGACAACATCGGTAGTATCGTTGACCTGATGGTCAAAGAGCTGAACGATCGTCTTGCAGACCAGGAGCTTTCCCTGGAACTTACAGATGCGGCCAAGAAGGACGTGATTGACAATGGTTACGATCCTGTTTATGGTGCAAGACCGCTGAAACGTTATCTTCAGAAATATGTGGAGACACTTACTGCCCGTAAGATCCTCTCCGGCGAAGTCCATACCGGTGATACACTGGTACTGGATGTGGAGAACGGAGAATATGTGGTAAAAGTAAAGTAAGGGTATTCGCAGTTCCGGAATCCATCAAGAAAGTGCTGCATCCATGATAAAAGTGGATAGCAGTGAAAGCAAAGGAGAACCAAGCACATGATACCGAAAGATCCTATGATACTGCTTAGTTACGTAAATACCCAGCTGAGAGATTACTATGATTCTCTGGAAGCTTTATGTACCTGCCGCGGCCTTCGAAAAAAGGAACTGTTGGAAAAGATGGATTCCATCGACTACCACTATGATGAAAATACCAACCAGTTTATCTGAGCGGACAATCTCTTAAAAATCAGGTATCGCCTGTCTAATCTGTGAAAACAGATTTGCAGACGATACCTTTTTTGTCTGTCTGCTTTCATATGATATTGGCAAAATATTTAGCCGGACAAAATAATAATACCTCTAAAAAAATAGAGTATAATGGATTAAATCTTAAAAAAGTATAAACTGCACAAAAAACACTTGAACTTTTTGTAAAAAAGTATAAACTATAAAATTAGTCGGCTAACTAATTGAAAGGATGCAGCAAGTGAGGTGAGAATTTGGAAAGTGATAATGATAAAAGTATTCAGCGTATGATAATGGAAATCAGCCGCCTGTATATGATGAAATGTTTTGGAAGACTGCAGAAGCTTGGAATTCACCCAAGGCAGATGCCCATACTGGCTGTTTTGTGGAGAAAAGACGGATGCAGTCAGAAAGAGCTGGCAGAAAATCTGGATGTGAAGCCGCCTACAGTAACGGTAAGTATCCAGAGACTGGAAAAGGCCGGTATTATTTTTCGCCGGCAGGATGAAAAAGATCAGCGTGTGAGCCGTATTTACCTTTCTGAAGAGGGAAGATCCATTATTGAGGAAGGAATGCGTATGGCAAAGGAAAGCGAAGAACAGGTTTTTGCCGGTTTTTCGGAAAGTGAACTTTGCCTGATAAGAAGATTTTGCATGCAGATCAAAGAAAATATTGCAGCAATGCCGGGACCGGATATTTCCACGGAGGAGATACCTATGGGACCATTTTGCCATAAAGAATAACTGATTAAAAAGAAAGGACAACCAGGTATGATTAAATTAATGAAGTATCTGAAAAAATCGGCAGGCTACATCGTCCTGATCATTGGACTGCTGTTTTTGCAGGCATACTGTGACCTGTCTTTACCGGATTATACCTCGAAAATTATTAATATAGGTATCCAGCAGGGGGGAATCCCTGATGGTGTTCCGGAAAAAATGAGAGAGAGCACCATGGAGAACCTGCAGATCTTTATGGACGAAGACACGCAGAAAGAAGTTCAGGATGCCTATGTCCTGGATGGAGACACATATGAACTGAAAGATGGCATTACAGGGGATAAACGTGAAGAATTAAACGATCTTCTGTGCAAACCTCTGATGATGTACACTGCATTTACTTCCGGCAGCGAGGAAAGCCAGCAGATGTTTTCCCAGATGCAGGTACCGGAAGGAACGGATTCAATGCAGGTTCTGTCAACAATGCCGGAGGATGCGAAAAAACAGATGCTGGAGGCTTCAGATGAGAAGCTTTCCGACATGCCGGAATCCATTCTTACCCAGGCCGCTGTCAGCGGTGTGAAGGCAGAATACGAGGCTATGGGCGAGGATCTGGATGCTATTCAGATGAATTATATCAAAACTTCCGGAATCCGTATGGTTCTCATGGCATTTGTGATCATGCTTGCAGCGGTCTGTGTGACCTTCCTGTCTTCAAGAGTGGCAGCGGCTCTTGGACATGATCTACGAGATAATGTATACCGTAAGGTTATTCATTTTTCCAGCAACGAATACCATAAATTTTCCACAGCGTCTCTTATCACCCGAAGCACCAACGACGTGCAGCAGGTACAGCAGGTTATGACCATGATGTTCAGAATCGTTCTGTATGCGCCCATCCTTGGTATCGGCGGAGTGATCAAAGTCCTTCAGACTGATTCTTCCATGACCTGGATACTGGGAGCAGCTGTGGCAATCATCCTGGTTGTGATCCTTGTTCTGTTTCAGATCGCAATGCCAAAATTTACCAAGCTTCAGAAACTCATTGACCGTCTGAACCTGGTAACCAGGGAAATCCTTACCGGAATCCCGGTTATCCGCGCATTCAGCCGTGAGAAGCATGAGGAAGAGCGCTTTGAAAAGGCAAATATGGATCTGACAAAGACCAACTTGTTTGTAAACCGTTGTATGACTTTTATGATGCCTATCATGATGCTGATCATGAATGGAGTATCCGTTGCAATCATCTATTTTGGCGCCCATGGCGTTGACAATGGAACTATGCAGGTGGGAAATATGATGGCCTTTATCCAGTACGCAATGCAGATCATCATGTCATTCCTGATGATCACAGCTATTTCCATTATGCTTCCAAGGGCAAATGTTGCAGCTGGACGTATCTGCGAAGTGCTGGAGATGGTGCCTTCTGTAAATGATCCGGAAGATCCGGTAAGACCTGAGAGTCAGGAAAAAGGAACAGTAGAATTTGACCATGTAAGCTTTGCATACCCTAAAGCCGGGGAAAATGTCATTAACGATATCACGTTCAAAGCAAAAAAAGGCCAGACAGTTGCTATCATCGGAAGTACCGGAAGCGGCAAGAGTACTCTGATCAATCTGATTCCAAGATTCTACGATGTGACAAAGGGCTGTGTGAAAGTAGATGGTGTGGATGTGAGAAAAATGACACAGCATGATCTTCGTGACCGCCTTGGCTATGTACCGCAAAAAGGTGTCCTTTTCTCAGGAACTATCGATTCCAACATCCGCTATGGTAATCCGGATATGACAGAGGCAGATGTGAAGCTGGCGGCCCAGATCGCCCAGTCCGATGACTTTATTGAAGCCAAGCCGGAGGGCTACAATGCTCCGATCTCTCAGGGAGGAACCAATGTATCCGGTGGTCAGAAGCAGCGTCTTTCCATTGCAAGAGCCATTGCAAAGAAACCGGAGATCCTGATCTTTGATGACAGTTTTTCTGCACTTGATTTCAAAACCGACAGCAAGCTTCGTCAGGCGCTAAAAGAAAAGACAAAAGATATCACAACGATTATCGTAGCCCAGCGAATCAGTACGATCCTGAATGCAGATCAGATCATTGTACTGGACGATGGAAATATGGCAGGAATCGGTACCCATAAAGAGCTGATGAAGAACTGCGAGGTTTACCGCCAGATTGCAATGTCACAGCTTTCAGAGGAGGAATTAGCATGAGTGAAAACAGAGCAAGAGGCCCTGTGATGGGAGGTCACCGTGGCCGTGGAATGCATTCCGGAGAGAAGGCAAAGAATTTTAAAGGAGCGATGAAACGACTGTTCCAGTATATGGAGCGATACAAATTCCGTTTTGGATTGATGTTTCTGTTTGCCATTGCAGGAACCATTTTCAACATTGTGGGGCCGAAAATCCTTGGAAAAGCCACTACAGAGCTGTTTAACGGTCTGGTAGCCAAGGTAAACGGTACCGGAAGCATTGATTTTGGAAAAATTGGTTACATACTTTTATGGACACTGGGACTGTATCTGGCAAGTGCCTGCTTCTCCTTTATCCAGGGATATGTAATGACCGGAATTTCCAATGATGTTACCTACAATTTAAGAAAAGATATTTCCAAAAAATTCAGCCGTCTTCCAATGAACTATTATGAGAGCCGGACAAATGGAGAAATCCTTTCCCGTGTAACCAATGATGTGGACACCCTTCAAATGAGTCTGAACCAGAGTATTACCCAGCTGATCACGTCTGTCACTACTCTGATCGGTGTATTTGTGATGATGCTTTCCATTAATGTGTGGATGACACTGGCTGCGCTTTTGATCCTTCCGCTGTCCATGACAATTATCAATTTTGTTATGAAACATTCCCAGAAATATTTCCAGGCACAGCAAAAATATCTTGGAGAGGTAAATGGTCAGATTGAAGAAAACTTCAGCGGACATAATGTGGTTAAGGTCTTTAATAAAGAGGAAGCAGTTGTTGATGAATTTGAAAAGGATAACCGGAAGCTTTACGAATCAGCATGGAAATCACAGTTCTTTTCCGGAATTATGATGCCGATTATGCAGTTTGTAGGAAACCTTGGATATGTTATGGTAGCTCTTCTTGGTGGCTGGTTTACCATTAAAGGAGCCATTGAAGTGGGCGATATCCAGTCCTTTTTCCAGTATATCCGTAACTTTACCCAGCCAATCCAGCAGATCGCACAGGTGACGAACCTGCTTCAGTCTTCAGCTGCGGCTTCCGAGAGAGTATTTGAATTCCTGGACGAGCCGGAAGAAGAGACTACAAAAGAGAATGCAGCTTCCATCGACGGTCTTAACGGAAATGTGGAATTTGATCATGTAAGCTTCGGCTACAATCCGGATAAGATCATTATCCACGATTTTTCTGCAAAGGTAAAAGATGGTCAGAAGATTGCCATCGTAGGCCCAACAGGTGCCGGAAAAACTACTATGGTCAAATTACTGATGCGCTTTTATGACGTGAACAGCGGTTCCATCAAAGTAGACGGCTATGATGTAAAAGATTTCAACAGAAGTGAACTTCATGAGATGTTCGGAATGGTTCTTCAGGATACCTGGCTGTTTTCCGGAACCATTATGGAAAATATCCGCTACGGAAGACTGGATGCCACAGATGAAGAGGTGATCGCAGCTGCAAAGGCAGCCCACATCCACAACTTTATCATGCAGCAGCCGGGAGGCTACAATATGGTCCTGGATGAGGAGACCAGCAATGTTTCTCAGGGGCAGAAGCAGCTTCTTACCATTGCAAGGGCTATTCTTGCAGACAATAAGATCCTGATCCTGGATGAGGCAACCTCCTCTGTTGATACCAGAACGGAAGTTCAGATCCAGAAAGCCATGGATAACCTGATGAAGGGCAGAACAAGCTTTGTGATCGCACACAGGCTTTCCACTATCAGGGACGCAGATCTGATTCTTGTCATGAAAGACGGCGATATCATTGAGCAGGGCAACCATGAAGAACTGCTTGCAAAGAAAGGCTTCTACGCAGATCTTTACAACAGCCAGTTTGACAAGACACAGTCTGCATAAAAATAAAGGCCAGTTTTTGAAGCACCTTACTCTATACTTTTACATAAAGATAATGTATAATGGAGCAAAGTTTCCGCCAAAATACAGGGCAGTGAATGATCACTGTGGAAGAATCTGCTGTCTGTACCGGAAAATGAAGGAGTGTTAGGAAATATGGCAATTGACTACAGAGACGGAGAAGTATTTCTGAACTTTGTTACAGATAAATTAAAGGCGCGGATCGCGCGCATCAGCGAGTCTATTCTGGAGGGCCAGAAGGATATCGAGGGAATGCACGAATATTACTGGGAAAACTATACGGAGATGGACCAGTACGGATATGAAAATTTTGACAACCAGCAGGCTTTGCTCCACCAGATCAATGCAAATGAGCAGCAGATCCATCTGAGAAAGAGATTCCGGAAAATGCTGGATTCTCCCTTTTTCGGAAGAGTAGACTTCGTTTTTGAGGGAGAGGATGAGCCGGAGATTTTTTATATCGGAATCGGAAATTTTGCAGAAGAGGCAGGACATACTCCTCTTGTTTACGATTGGAGAGCCCCGGTCAGCGGCCTGTTTTATGATTACGATAAAGGACCTGCTTCCTATGAGGCACCACTTGGCACTATAAATGGGGAGATCGCAGCCAAATGGCAGTATAAGATACGCAGTGGCCGCATGGTCTATCAGTTTGAAAGCGATGTGAAGATTGATGATGAGATCCTCATGGCGGAGTTGGGAAGCGGCGGCAGTGTGGCTTTGAAAAATATCGTCCGTACCATTCAGAAAGAGCAGAACGCTATCATCCGAAATACCAGGGATAAGATCATGGTAATACAAGGGGCAGCAGGCAGCGGAAAGACTTCCATTGCCCTGCACCGGATCGCCTATCTTCTTTACCATGACCGTAAAAATCTGAAATCCTCAAACATCCTGATCCTGTCCCCAAACAGTATTTTTTCGGATTACATTTCCCATATTCTGCCGGAACTTGGGGAGGAGAACATCCGGGAAATGAGCTTTGACCTGTTTGCTTACAGGCAGCTTAAGGATACCGTATCGGACTGTGAGGACCGCTATGACCAGATCGAGAGAAGCCTTAATTTTCCGGAAGCTCCTTCTTTTTATAAGGAAAAACAATCCCAGGAGTTCCTGAATAAAATGGAAGGTTATCTTACCGGTCTGGAAGATGAACTGATGAATTTTAAAGATGTGGAATATAAGAATTTCACAAGAAAAGAAGAGGAGATCATTGATCTTTTCTATTTCAAATTTCAGGATATCCCACTTCTTTCCCGTATGGAGGCAGTGGCAGATAATTTTATTGATGAGGTGGAAACTCTTCGTGACAATGACATGGACGAAGAAGAGAGAGCAATTGTCATGGAGAAATTTCTGAAAATGTATGACACGCAGGATCTTTATGTGATATACAGCCGTTTCCTGGAAAGCTGCGGCTATCCGGGACTTCCCCATGTACAGCTGGCAGAAAGAAAGCTTCGTTATGAAGATGTCTATCCGGTGCTTTATATGAAATACCGGTTGTCCAGGCAGAACAGCCACAATGAGATCAAGCATCTTGTGGTGGACGAAATGCAGGATTATTCCAGACTGCAATATCAGATCCTGAAAATGATGTTTCCCTGCCGCATGACCATTCTCGGGGACAAGGCCCAGACTATGGAAGAAAAAGAGCAGGATGTACTTGGGTTCCTTCCGAAGATCCTTGGAAAAGAAATCCGCAAAATCGTGATGAACAAAAGCTACCGCAACACTGTGGAAATTGCTTCCTACGCCAATCATCTGGCAGGGATCACAGATATGGAGCTGTTTGAACGACACGGGGAACCGGTAGAAGAAAAAGTATTTTCCGGAAATCCGGGGGAGGCTTTGGAAAATGGCCTGGAAGAGATCCTGAAGAAGCTCTGGCTGGGAGAAAATCAGTTTGAGACTGCTGCAGTGATCATGAGAACGGAAGAAGAGGCGAGAAAAGCAGCCGGAATTCTGAAAGCGAAGCTGGAAGCAACCGGATTTGATACGGAAAACCATTTTTCTTATCTTCACAGAGACAGTACCAGCTTTTGCAAAGGTATTACGGTCACTACTTTTTATCTGGCAAAAGGTCTGGAATTTGATCAGGTATTTTCTCTTTTTCCAAAAGCGGATCAAAGTCCTATTGCACGTCAGGGCCGGTATATTGCAGCCACCCGTGCTCTTCACAGACTTCATATGTATGAGTATGGAAAGTAAATTTTACAAAAATATGACACATATAGCTTAGTATAAGAAAAACTGTCGGGAAAAATAAAATCCATTGACAGGTTTGTAATAAAATTGTAAAATATAACCGTTATCCCTATGATAAAGGAAATGAGGAGGATACTATGAAGAACAAAAAGATTTTAGCAATCTTGACTATAGCAGCATGTGTTTCCGTTATTGCATCAGGCTGCGGCTTTGGTGGTGATGAGCCGGAAGAGCAGGTGGTAGTGGATGCTACTCCTACACCGGAACCTACTTCCACTCCTACACCGGAGCCTACCATTGCACCGGATGTACAGGACAGCACTTACACTTCCAGTAATGGCGCTGTATCCATTAAGCTTCCTGATGCCACCTGGTCCAATAAGGCGGATGAGGCAGATATGCTCAGCTTTGAATCACCTGAGCAGGGTAAGATCCTGATCCTTCATGGACAGGGAGAGGAAGATATGGCTTCAGCTATGCTTCCGGACACACAGGATCTGGCAGCAGCACTGGAACAGGCTTCAGATCTTACCCAGGGTACAGATTTTGAGATCCAGGATTATACTACCAATGATGTAGAAGGAGTTGGGGTATATTCTTATACCGTGAAATATACAGACGCTTCCAAGAGTGGCGGTTATGTATATAATATCCACAAGATTTATAAGAGTTCCGATGAATATTACAGTATCTGCGGTTCTGTTGTGAATGACGCATCCTATGACGGAATCAAAGCAGCTGTGGATTCCTTTGGTATTGCCGGAGATTCCGGACTGAAGGCAGCAGCACCTGTGAAGTCTGATGACGCTGCAGCTGATGGACAGACTGATGGCAGTGCAGCCGGCACCACAGATGGAAGCACAGATACTTCATCAGATGGTAGCAGCAGCGGAACTACCGGAAATTCCGGCGGCTTTACCCAGGAGCAGCTTACAGATACCAATCAGACCAGAACTATTTACCGCAATTCTGACGGACATCCGCTGGTTATCACACCTGATGGAAATGGAAACTGGGTAGACTTTGATGGAAATACCTATCGCTTTGCGAACAATGAGGATGTTTACGATCAGAATGATGTGGACTATTACTGGCATGGAGAAGGAGCAGATGTATATTACATGCCTGTAGAGTAAAAACAGCAGAGAGTTTGACTTACACGGACACAGCTACCCGGGAAGGATGGCTGTGTCTTTGACGGTTGGAGGGAATATGGAAGATTTTCAGGCTTATGGCGAATTTGCCAGAGTATATGATATATTTCAGGATAACGTGGACTATCAGGCATGGGCCGGGTGGCTGAAGCAGCAGCTTTTTTCCTATGGAATTCAGGACGGTCTGGTACTGGATCTTGGCTGTGGCACCGGAACTATGACAGAGCTTCTGGCAAAGGAAGGATACGATATGATCGGTGTGGACAATTCCGAGGAAATGCTGGCAGAAGCAATGGAGAAGCGTGTGGAATCCGGGCAGGATATTTTGTATCTTTTACAGGATATGCAGGAATTTGAACTGTACGGTACTGTAAGGGCTGTGGTAAGCGTATGTGACAGCCTGAATTACATAACCGAAGAAGAGGAGCTGGAGCATGTATTTGCCCTGGTAAATAATTATCTGGATCCTCAGGGGATTTTTCTGTTTGATATGAATACCATTTACAAATACAGAGATATGATCGGGGATACTACTATAGCGGAGAACCGGGATGAGGGAAGCTTTATCTGGGAGAACAGCTATGATGAGGAGACCGGGATCAATACCTATGAACTGGCACTTTTTCTGCCAAGAGAAGACGGGCTTTATGAGAAAACAGAGGAAGTACACTATCAGAAAGCGTATTCCCTGGAGAAGATCAAAGAACTGATAAAAAAGGCCGGGATGGAGCTGCTGGCAGTGTATGATGCCTATACCATGGAGCCTCCGAGGGAAGAGAGTGGAAGACTGACCTTTGTGGTAAGGGAACAGGGAAAATAATAATATAGATTGGAGAAAACAGATGAACGATTACATTATACGTGCCACTGCGGCGAACGATCAGATACGTGCTTTTGCAGCTGTGACTACCAATATGGTGGAGACTGCAAGGGAACATCATAATACAAGTCCGGTGGCCACTGCAGCGCTGGGAAGGCTTCTCACAGCGGGCGCCATGATGGGGGCTATGATGAAGGGAGAGAAAGATGTGCTTACCCTTCAGATCAAGGCAGGAGGCCCTCTTCAGGGAATTACGGTGACAGCAGATTCCCAGGGAAATGTAAAGGGATATGTGGGAAATCCGGATGTGCGCATTCCGGCTAATTCCAGGGGTAAGCTGGATGTTGCGGGAGCTGTTGGACCTGGATTTCTTACTGTGATCAAGGATATGGGACTGAAAGAGCCATACAGCGGCCAGGTTATGCTGCAGACCTGCGAGATCGCAGAAGACCTGACCTATTATTTTGCAACAAGCGAGCAGGTACCATCTGCAGTGGGCCTTGGAGTTCTGATGAATAAGAATAACACTGTGCGCCAGGCCGGTGGATTCATTGTGCAGCTGATGCCTTTTGCAGAAGAAGAGGTGATTTCCAGACTGGAGCAGAACGTACAGAAGATCAATTCTGTTACCAGTCTTTTAGAGGAAGGACATACTCCTGAGAGTCTGCTTGAGAAGGTTCTGGAGGGCTTTGATGTGCAGATCAATGAGAAAACGGATACCCGTTTCCACTGTAACTGCTCCAAAGAGAGAGTGGAGAAAGCGCTGATCAGCATTGGAAGAAAAGAATTAAATGAGATGATCCAGGAAGGCAAGCCCATTGAGATGAATTGCCATTTCTGCAATACCAATTATAACTTTACTGTGGAAGAACTGAAAGAAATTCTGAGAAGATGTAAATAATCTACGATGACCGAATTAGATTTTGTGTCCACGGCTTTGCCGGCAGAGACCATATCCGCAGACAGGACGGAATGAAGAAAGAAAAGAGGATTAGTTCATGAATCAGGGATTTATAAAAGTAGCGGCAGGAACGCCGACGGTTACGGTTGCAGATTGTAAGGCGAATACAAAAGCGATTCTTGAGATCATCCATGAAATGGAAGAGCAGCAGGCCAAGATCATGGTACTTCCGGAGTTGTGCATCACAGGCTATACCTGCCAGGACCTTTTTCTTCAGAGAAGGCTTCTGGACAGCGCCTGGGAGAGCCTTTTGACTATTGCAGAAGAGACAGAAGAGGTGGATGCGCTGATTTTTGTAGGACTTCCCATGCGAGTGAATGGAAAGCTTTATAATGTGGCAGCTGCACTGAATCATGGAAATATTCTTGGATTTGTACCTAAGACACATATTCCAAACTACAACGAATTTTATGAGCAGCGTCATTTTGCATCAGGGGAAGAGGTCTGGACAGATGTGATGATCGGGGAAGAGAGCGTACCATTTGGCAGCAGCCTGATCTTTGCATGTGAAGAACTTCCGGAGCTGACAGTAGGGGCAGAAATCTGTGAGGATTTGTGGGTTCCCCTTCCGCCAAGTGTAAATCTGGCACAGGCAGGGGCACATATTATCGTCAATCTCTCTGCCAGTGATGAGATGGTTGGAAAGGATTCCTACCGACGGGAGCTGGTGAAGGGGCAGTCTGCAAGACTGGTATGCGGATACATTTATGCCACAGCCGGAGAAGGTGAGTCCTCCCAGGATCTGGTCTTTGGCGGACAGAATTTGATCGCAGAAAACGGTACCATGCTGGCAGAAGCAAAACGTTTCCAGAATACGGTGATTTACGGGGAAATCGATGTTCACAGACTGGCTGATGAGAGAAGAAGACTTTCCACTTATCCGGCATCAGACGATTCTGACTGCCAGATAGTACCTTTTGAGGTGGAAGTGGAAAAGACTTCCCTTACCAGAAATTTTGCCCCATATCCTTTCGTACCTTCTGTAAAAGAAGAGCGGGACATGCGCTGTGAGGAGATCCTGAATATTCAGGCAATGGGACTTAAGAAGCGAATGAGCCACATTCGCTGCCAGAAGGCAATGGTGGGACTTTCCGGAGGCCTCGACTCTACTCTTGCCCTGCTTGTGATCGCACGTACCTTCCGGCTGATGGGACTGCCCTCAGAAAATATCCGCTGCATTACCATGCCATGCTTTGGCACTACAGACAGAACCTATCAGAATGCCTGCAAGTTAAGCCAGTGCCTTGGTGCTACCCTTACAGAGGTTAATATTAAGGAAGCGGTAAATATTCATTTTCGCGATATCGGCCATGATGATTCTGTTCATGATGTAACCTATGAGAACTGTCAGGCAAGAGAGCGTACCCAGATTCTGATGGATATGGCAAACCAGGAGGGCGCACTTCTGGTTGGAACCGGAGATCTTTCCGAGCTTGCTCTTGGATGGGCTACCTATAATGGAGACCACATGTCCATGTATGGGGTAAATGCCTCTGTTCCCAAAACGCTGGTAAGACACCTTGTCCGCTATTATGCAGACACCTGTGGGGAAAAAGAGCTGGAAGAGGTGCTTCTGGATATCCTGGATACCCCGGTAAGCCCGGAGCTTCTTCCGCCAAAGGATGGCAAGATCGCTCAGAAAACAGAAGATCTTGTGGGCCCTTACGAGCTTCATGATTTTTATCTCTACTATATGCTGCGTGCAGGCTTTGAGCCGGACAAGATATACCGGATCGCATGCAGAACCTTTGAAAATACCTATGACAAAGCTACCATCCTGAAATGGTTGAAGACCTTCTACCGGAGATTTTTTGCGCAGCAGTTCAAGCGCTCCTGTCTGCCAGACGGCCCGAAGGTGGGAAGCGTGGCTCTTTCTCCAAGAGGAGATCTGCGTATGCCAAGTGATGCCAGTGCAGCAGTGTGGATGGAGGCTCTGGAAAATATCGAGGAATAATGTGCTCATTGGTTATCAGGCGGAGAACTTACATGGTTCTCCGCCTTTTTCAGTGCTTCTTCAATGGCATTTAGAAGCAGCTCAGAAGTGTATTTTTGGTCTGTGGAATATTTCAGGCCTTCCAGGGACTGGCTGTCTGTGATCTGGCTTGCAAGAGATTCCAGGGAAGGTTTCACCAGAGGAAACAAAGCTGTGGTAGTTTCGCTTAAGTTTACTAAGGAGATGGAATCAATGCTGTTCTGGCTTACCGTAACCTCCACATCAAAGGTATTCTGGTTCAGGGTAATGGAAGAGCGGTAGACACCAGGAGTATAAAGAGAGTGGGCGTTCCCTGATGTAGTCTGGCTCCTGCCAGGCCCGAACATAAAAAAGATCAGTACCCCAAGAAGGATGGCAAGGATAAGAAAAGCGATGGTGTACACCACCTCTTTCATATGTAAAACAATGATCCTGGTTTTTGAACTCATGGGTATGCGCCTCCTGGTCTGCAGCGGATGAAAGCCTTTTTCAATATGGTCCGAAGCGAGTTTCGTTTATTCTATCCTATTATCAAACAGGGGGATTTATGATAAAATAATGGGCAGATGGGAGGAAGATGCAGATGTCATTACAATTTATTATGGGAAGCTCCGGAATCGGCAAGACACATTATGCCTGCGAGCAGATCATCCGGGAATCCCTGGAACATCCGGAAAAAAGGTATTATATAATTGTTCCGGAGCAGTTTACCATGCAGACACAAAGAAATGTGGTGGAGATGCATCCGGGGAAAGGAATCCTGAATATCGATGTGCTGAGTTTTGAACGTCTGGCTTATCGTATTTTTGAAGAGGTGGGCGGTGCCAGGGAAGTATTGCTGGATGACACCGGAAAGAGCATGGTCCTTGCCAAGCTGGTGCAAAAGCACAAAAAGGAACTTCCCTATCTTGGGAGCCAGATGAATAAGGCTGGATATCTGGATGAGGTGAAATCTCTTATTTCGGAATTTATGCAGTATGATGTGAAGGACGAAGAGATGGAGGAAATGCTGGAAAAAGCAGGGGAAGAATCTCTTCTGTACCGGAAAATGAAAGATGTAGAGCTTTTGTATACAAGCTTTAAAGAATACCTGGAAGGACATTATATCACAGGAGAAGGGGTGATGGACGCACTACGGGCTGCCATTCCCTTTTCTGCCAAAATGAAAAACAGTGTGGTCCTTCTGGACGGGTATACCGGTTTTACTCCGATCCAGCTACATGTGATCCGGGAGCTGCTTATCGTATGCGACCGTATCCTGGTGACTGTGACCATGGATGCCAGGGAAAATCCAACGGGTATGGGAAAGCCCCACCAGCTTTTTTATATGAGTAAAAAAATGATCCACAGCCTGACAGGGCTTACCCATGATCTGGAAGAGCCTGTGCTTTTAAAAAACCGGGAAAAAGGGCGGTTCGCAGGCAGCCCTGCGCTGGGTTTTCTGGAACAGCACCTGTTTCGTTACAAAAAGGCTGTTTATGAAAAAAAACAGCAGGAAATTTCCCTGTTTGCAGCCAGATCCCCCATAAAAGAGATGGAAGAGACCGCAAGGCAGATTCGCCGGATGGTTCGGGAAGAGGATCTGAAATATGGGGAGATCGCCGTGATCACCGGAAATCTGGAAGCATATAAAAGTATTGCCTCGCAGGTGTTTGAGGAAGCACAGATTCCGTATTTCCTGGATGAGAAGCATTCCATTTTGCTGAATCCTTTTGTGGAATATATCCGGGCTGCTCTGGAAATGGTCACAAATGGCTTCGGCTATGAAAGTGTTTTTCGCTACCTAAGGTGCAGTCTGTCCGCCGTGACCAGAGGCGAGGCAGATATGCTGGAGAATTATGTTCTGGCACTTGGCATACGGGGATTTGGAAAATGGTCTGAAAAGTGGGTGCGCATTTACCGTGGAATGCCAGAAGAGGATATCCAGTCTCTGAATGAGTACAGAGAGAAATTTGTGGCAGAAGTGCAATCCCTTGCGCAGGGCTTTCAAGGCGGAAAAAAGAAAGTATGTGAATATTGTTATAGTTTGTACCAGTTTATCACAGAATGTGAGATCCAAAAGAAGCTAAAGGAGCAGGAGCTGTACTTTCAGGAAAAGGGTGAGAAAGCCCTGGAAAAAGAGTATGCCCAGATTTACGGGATCGTGATGGAGCTTCTGGATCGCATGGTGGAAATCCTGGGAGAAGAGGAAATCACAAGGGCAGAATTTACCCAGCTTCTGGAAGTGGGCTTTGCCAAATCAAAAGTGGCACTGATTCCGCCAAGTATGGATCAGGTTCTGGTGGGCGATATGGAGCGTACCAGGCTAAAAGAGATCAAGGTATTGTTCTTTGTAGGGGTCAACGAGGGAAACATACCGAAAAATACGGATTCCGGCGGAATGCTTACACAGATGGACCGGGAATTTTTTGCAGATCAGGGGATGGAACTGGCACCGGGGCCAAAAGAACTGATGAATACCCAGCGGTTTTATCTTTATCTGAATCTGACCAAGCCAGGGCAGAAGCTGATACTATCCTACTGTAACTCCAATGGAAAAGGGGAGCCGGTAAGTCCTGCTTATCTGATCCACAACATCCTGGCAATGTTTCCCAAATGCCAGGTGGAAGAGGCTGAGGAAAAAGAATATACCCTGGATGGCATGGAACTTCCGGCTACCAGTATGTCCTGTTTCCTGAAAGGACTGGAAGAGGGAAAAAAGGACCCGCTTTTTGCAGAATTGTACAGCTGGTACCTTCTTCACCCGGAATATGAAAATAAGGTTCGCAGCCTGGTGGAGGCGTCGCTTGCCAGAAAGCCTGCAGATAAGATCAGTGAAAGTGTGGCGAAGGCTCTTTATGGGGAGGTCTCCCCTTATGGAGCCACCAGACTGGAGCGGTTTTCGGCCTGTGCCTTTGCACATTTTCTGCAGTATGGACTTTTGCTTACCCAGCGTGCTGAGTATGAATTTAAAGCTATGGATCGTGGAAATGTGATGCATGGAGCACTGGAGAAATTTGCCCGCGAGGTAAAAAAAGAGGGGCTGAAATGGGCAAGCCTTACAGAAGAGCAGAGGAATACAATCATTGACCGCTGTGTGGAGGAAGTGACAGCGGATTACGGAAATACTGTATTAAAAAGCAGTGCCAGAAATGAATATATGATCCAGAGAACAAAGAGAATCCTAAGAAGAACGGTTTGGGCTGTGCAGGAACAGCTGAAATCCGGAGAGTTTGATCCGGAGGGCTTTGAGGTGGTATTTCAGGGAGGCCGTATTGACCGTGTGGATTCTATGGAAACAGAGGATGGAAAGCTGTATGTCCGGGTTATTGATTATAAGACAGGAAACACTTCTTTTGATCTGGTTTCCCTGTACCATGGCCTTCAGCTGCAGCTGATGATCTATCTGGACGGAGCGATGCAGGTGGAGCAGAACACCCACCAGGACATGGAAGTGATTCCTGCAGGAGTCTTTTATTATAATATCAAGGATCCTATGATCCAGGAAAAAATCGACGCAGATGTGGAAATTGTCCAGGAAAAGGTGATGAAAGAATTGCAGATGAATGGACTGGTACAGGCAGACAAGGAGATCGTGGAAAAAATGGATCCTACTTTGCAGTCTATACCGGTGTCCTATAAAAAGGATGGTACCTTCAGTAAAACTTCTTCGATTGCCACCAGAGAACAGTTTGATGTTCTGGGAAAATATGTAAAAACAAAGATTTCCCACATCCGGGAAAAAATCATGGAGGGAGATGTGCAGATTTCTCCCTATGTGCTGGGGAACAAAAAAGCCTGCACCTATTGTGCTTATTATTCCGTGTGTGGCTTTGATCCCAAGATCCAGGGATATGAATACAGAAGGCTGAAAAAATTTACAGATGAAGAGCTTTGGGAAGCCTTTAGCAGGGAGGTGGAGTGAGATGGCGTTTTCATGGACAAAAGAGCAGGAACAGGTGATTTTTCTGCGAAACCGGAATATTCTGGTCAGTGCAGCGGCAGGTTCCGGTAAAACAGCGGTTCTGGTACAGCGGATCTTAAGTAAAGTGACAGATCCCCACAATCCCGTAGATATTGACAGGCTTCTGATCATGACCTTTACAAGGGCAGCAGCCGGGGAAATGCGGGAGCGTATTGCAGCAGCGCTGGAGGAGGCTCTTTATCAGAATCCGGACAATGAGCATCTGCAGCGCCAGACCACCTTGATCCATACGGCACAGATCACTACGATTGATGGATTTTGTGCCTATGTGATCCGCAATTATTTTCATCTGATCGGCCTGGATCCCGGGTACCGTACAGGAGAAGAAGGGGAGATGAAGCTCCTGAGGGAAGATGTAATGGCAAAGCTTCTGGAAGAGTATTATGCAAAGAAAGAGGAGAAGTTTCAGCACTTTGTGGAATGCTATGCCTCAGGAAAGGATGACGACGGGATAGGGGAAATGATCCATGGACTGTACGAAAAAGCCATGAGTCATCCCTATCCCGATGACTGGCTGGAAGAATGTATAGAATGTTATAAAAACACCGATATTGAAGCTATAAAAAATGAAGAATGGATGAATCTGTTATGGGAAAATACCAAAACAGATTTAAAACAGGCCAAAACCCTGGCAGACAGGGCCAGGGAACTGTGCTGTGTGGCAGGAGGTCCTTATCTGTATGAGGAAGCTCTGACAGATGATCTTCTGATGATCTGGAATCTGGAAGAAAAAACAAAGAAAAAGGATTATGACGGAATTGCCGAAATCCTGAATGCAGGAAAGCCTTCTTTTTCCAGATTGTCCGGTAAGAAACCTAAAGAAGTGGTGGAGGAGACTTTGAAGGAGCAGGTGAAAATGCTCCGGGAAGAGGAAAAGGATATTTTAAAGGAACTGGGAAGCCGGTATTTTGCATTTCGGGAAGCAGAATTGCCAGAGCTTTTGGAGAGCTGCCGGGAGCCTGTGGAAATGCTGGTGGAACTGACTCGTGAGTTTATCAGCCGCTTTGCAGAGAAAAAACGGGAGAAAAACATTCTGGACTTCACAGATATGGAGCATTTTGCCCTGGAGATCCTGATGGAAAAGCAGGAAGACGGAACCTTTCAGATGAGTCAGGCTGCCAGAGAGCTTTCCATGAAATATGAGGAAGTAATGGTGGACGAATACCAGGACAGCAACCTGGTTCAGGAAATGATCACAAATTGTGTATCAGGCTGGGCGCAGCAGCGAAAAAACATTTTCATGGTAGGAGATGTGAAGCAGAGCATCTACAGCTTCCGTCTGGCAAGACCGGAGCTGTTTATGGAAAAGTATGAAAAATACAGTTTAACGGACAGCAAGGAACAGCGGATTGACCTTCATAAGAATTTCAGAAGCCGTACCCAGGTGCTGGAATGTGCCAATTTCATTTTCCGGCAGATCATGGGAAAGGATCTGGGCAAAATAGAATATGACGATGCTGCGGCTCTTTATCCGGGGGCAGCCTTCAAAGAGGGAGCCAGAGAGGAGTTCCTTTCCACAGAAGTACTGTTGGTGGAGTCTGACGGGGAAGAACTGGAGGACACTGTGACAGGGCAGGATACAAAGGAAATGGAAGCACTGGCCATTTCTCACAGGATCCGGGAAATTGTGGGAAAAGAAAAGATCCTGGATAAGGAGACAGGGGAATACAGACCAGTTCGATATGGGGATATTGTGATCCTCCTTCGCAGTGCCGCAGGCTGGACAGAGAGCTTTACAGAGGTGCTGTCCGCTCATGGGATTCCGGTATATGCCGCTTCCAAAACCGGATATTTTTCTGCTGTGGAGGTGGTGACTGTCCTGGATTATCTGCGGGTATGTGACAATCCCCTTCAGGATATTCCACTGGCAGGTGTATTAAAAGGCCCTATGGTGGGCTGCACTGCAGAAGAGCTGGCGGTTCTTCGGCAGGAACATCCAAAAGGGCTTTTGTATGAATGTGTGCAAAGCTTCCTTGATGCTGAAAAAAACAGGGAAAGCCTGCTTACGAAAGAAAAGAGACTTCTTCTAAAAGAAAAACTGCTCAGGTTTCAGGGGCTTCTTAATAAGATGCGGAACCTGGCAGTGTACACTCCTGTCCATGAACTGATCCTGAAGATCCTGCAGGACACAGGCTATGGAGATTATGCAAAAGCCCTGCCGGACGGTGGGCAAAGGGCTGCAAACCTTGCCATGCTGGTGGAAAAAGCCATGGAATATGAGAAAACCAGTTACCGGGGGCTGTTTAACTTTGTCCGGTATATTGAACAGCTGCAAAAATATGAGGTGGATTACGGAGAAGTAAATCTGTCCGGGGCAGGAGACGGCTCTGTACAGATCATGACCATCCACAAAAGTAAGGGACTTGAGTTCCCCGTTGTGATCCTGGCTGGAATGGGGAAAAAATTCAATTTCCAGGATCTTAATGCCAGGCTTTTGATCCATGCAGATTACGGACTTGGAACAGATGCAATTTTGCCGGACAGGCGGATCGTTGTTTCCACCTTAAATAAGCAGGTGATCCGAAGAAGGCTTTTGGAGGAATGCCTTGGAGAGGAAATCCGTATTCTGTATGTGGCGCTTACAAGGGCAAAGGAAAAACTGATCATGACAGGAACCATTTCCAACCTGGATAAGAGATTATTATCATTGTCTGGATTAAGGGATAATGAACAGGAGCTGCTTCCGGCAGGAACCAGATTAGATGCAAGGAATTACTGGGATTATGTACTTCCTGCACTGGCAAGGCACAGATGTATGGATGAGCTTTATGAAGAAGCAGGGCTTCCTCTTGCTGAGGAAAATCTCCTTTATGAGGATTCGGCAGAATTTCAGGTGAAGCGTATCACAGCTGCCATGCTTGTGGAAGCTGAGGTGGTAGAGCAGGCTGCCGGACAGATGGAAGGGGATCTTTTAAGAGATTGGAATCCAAAGAAGGTTTACGACCAGACTATACGGGAACAGTTAAATGAGAGGTTTGGCTTTGTATATCCTTATGAATACCGCAGAGAGATCCCGGTAAAGGTCAGCGTGTCGGAGCTGAAAAAAAGAAGCTATGAGGAAGAGTTTCTGATTCCGAAGATTTTTGCAGAGAGCGAAGAACAGGAATCCAAAGAACTGATGGCAGGGAAAGATCTGGAAATTACCCCGATCATTCCTCGTTTTATTGAGAAGAAAACAGAGGAGATTACCGGAGCTGCCAGGGGAACTGCCTACCACCGGGTAATGGAATGTCTGGAATACAGCAAAGTACAGTCAGTCCAGGAACTGAAAGAGCAGGTAAAGGCACTGGTAGAATCAGGAAAAATGACGGAGGAAGAGGCAGTCTGCGTGAGGATTTCTGATCTTGAAATCTTTGTGGAAAGTGATCTTGGAAAACGGATGAAAGAAGCTGCAGGCTGTGGAATGCTTTTTCGGGAGCAGCCTTTTATGATCGCAAAACCGGCTTCTGAAATACAAAAAGGATGGCCGGAGGAAGAGCGTGTACTGGTTCAGGGAATCATTGATGCCTATTTTCTGGAAGGGCAGGAAATTGTTCTGGTAGACTATAAGACAGACTATGTACGAAAAGGTGAGGAGCAAAAGCTTATAGATCTGTATCATATCCAGCTGGAAGATTATGCTCAGGCGCTGGAGAGTATGACAGGAAGAAAAGTAAAAGAAAAACATATTTATTCCTTTGCATTGAAAAAATCAATATTGTTATAAAAAACGGCAGGGCGGAGAGTTCAGACTCTCCATCCTGCCGGATATTTATTTTTCAGGGTCTGGCCAACCAGTTTTCCAAAACCAAGGGGATAGCCCTGTACACAGAGAAGATGCCATCCTTTTTCGTGGGCTGCTTCTCCTGGCTCAATGATCAGGGTTTCACCTTTTAGATATCGTTCCAGTCTGGGATCTTCTACGGACAGAGAAATCACTGCCTGTGCTTCTCCTTTTCTCAGGGCAAGGGCCAGAGGCTGAGATGGTTCGAAACGATTTTTCTTCAGGTCGCCCAGGTACAGGCCATTTCGCAGGAAGGTAATCCCGCAAAAATTGCAGGACACAGGGGGAAGGTAATAGACCTTGTCTGCACGAACCTCCATCCTGTTCCAGTCAATGGGCTGACCGCCAATGGATTTCAGGCCGATTTCCCGGAAGAATTCTTCCAGATATTTGCGGATGGCAGGAGCCAGAGGTGAGCCTTTCGCTGTAAGTGCAGATGGACCTGCCTGGCCCTCTTTTTGCAGAAGAGCAAGAAAATGTCCCTCTCCCTGCATTTTGTGGGGGAAAATGCGGACACATTTTTCAAGCTCCGGATTTTGGTCTCCCCAGCTTGGAACTCCGGCGGAAAATCCGGGATAATCCTCCATGGACACAAGAAAGAGTGAGGGACGTTCCTTAAGAAGCCAGGAAATTACTTCCTCATCTTCAGCTGGCGCAAAGGTGCAGGTGGAGTAAAGAAGCAGACCGCCAGGCTGGAGCATATCAGCTGCATTTAGTGCCAGCTGCTTCTGAATCTGGGAGAGCTCCTGAGACTTTTCAGGAGTCCAGTCCTTTGCAAGGGCTTCCTCCTTTCGGAACATTCCCTCTCCGGAGCATGGGGCATCCAGAATGATCTTGTGGAAAAATTCCGGGAAATACTTAACCAGTTTTTCTGGCTTTTCGTTTGCAACAAAAAGGTTGGGAACACCAAACAGCTCCAGATTGCGAAGAAGTGCCCGGGCTCTTGAAGTACTGATGTCATTGGCAACCAGAAGTCCCTGACCTTCCAGGGCTGCTCCAAGAGCAGTGGCTTTTCCCCCCGGGGCTGCACACAGATCCAGGACATATTCACCGGGCTGTACCGGGATCCGGGAGGCCGGTGTCATGGCACTGGGCTCCTGAAGGTAATAAAGCCCTGCCTGGTAAAGGGGACAGCGGGAGGGGCGAATCTCTTCATTGTAAAAATACCCATTTGAAATCCATGGGATTTTTTTTACCTCAAAGGGGACGATCTTTTCAAATTCTTCGCAGGAGATCTTTGCAGTATTGACACGCAGCCCATAGGTGCGGGGCTGGTCATAGGCTGCAAGAAATGCGTCATAATCGTCTTTTAGCATATCTTTCATACGCTCCAGGAAGGCCTGGGGCAAAGCTGTGATCTTTTCTGAATCCATAAGGAAGCTCCTTGCTTTAGGTTTTATGGGGTAAGTATAGCGAATGCGGGGAGGAAAGTCAAATTTGTGTTCAGGTTCTGGAATATTTTAGTATATTTTGCGGTTTTACCAGAGGAGATTTTGTGCTACACTAAAGTGTAGATGATATCAGGGGCAAAAAGGCCAAAATACCTTTTGCCCCTAACATCAGGTGTTAAAACATTTATCTGGAAGTGCTTCAGGAGCAGAAAAAATGGAACGTTATCTTGAATGGAATATTGCAGAACCTGCAAAAGTAGGGGATTTTCTTCGCATACAGGCCGGATTTACCAAAAAACAGATCAGCCAGGCAAAATTCAGAAAAGATGGAATTCAGAAAAATGGAACTCAGTGCCGGGTGACAGAATCTCTTTTTCCAGGAGACGTGCTTCGAGTGTATCTGGAAAGAGCAGACAGAAAAACGGAAGACCATCTGTGTGAGAAAAATCCACAGAAGAGGGAAGCCCTGCTTTTACCAGAAAAAGCAATGCAGAAATGGAGTGGTTCAGCTGCTGAAGTGGATCCGGGGAAGCTTTGTATTGTGTACGAGGATGAGGATATTTTGGTTGTGGATAAGCCGGCAGGTCTTGTGACTCATCCTGTGGGTGTACATAAAAGCGACACCCTGTCAGGCCTGGTGGATGGCTATTTTCGAAATCAGAATGAAAGTACGCTTATTCGTTCCATTGGACGGCTGGATAAGGAAACTTCCGGGCTTTTGCTTTTTGCCAGAAACCAGATTGCCGCAGCAAGGCTTCAGCAGCAAAGAGAAGAGGGAATTTTGCAGAAAACCTATCTGGCAGCGGCATCTGGAACTTTTCCAGAGGAGAAAAGATGTGGTACGATCTGTATCCCCATTGGAAAAGACCCCGAAAATCCTTTGAGGATGGCTGTGTCAGCAGACGGATCACTGTCTGGATGCAAAAAGGCTGTCACACATTTTCGTGTTTTGAAAGAAATGGGGGATAATTCTCTTTTGAAGGTGTGGCTGGAAACCGGACGGACCCACCAGATCCGGGTGCATATGGCAAGTGTGAGGCATCCTCTTTTAGGAGATACGCTGTATAATCCCCAAGAAGGTTCCGGAGACTTTAAAAGGGCTGCTCTTCACGCATGGAAGCTTTGCTTTTTGCAGCCTTTTACCGGCAGGAAAATGATTCTGGAGGCGCCGCTTCCAGATGATTTTATAACCTTTCAGAATCAGAAATTCTGAAATTTATTACCAGGGAGGGAAATGTAAATGAAGGAAAGAAAGAGATGGCTCAGTATGGTACTGAGTCTGGTTATGGCGGTGTGCTGCTTCTTTTCACCGCTGATGGTGCAGGCAGAAGAAACAGAAACCTTTACCAAAAAGAAGGTGGTGGTACTGGATCCCGGACACGGGGGAAGAGAAGCAGGCTCCTATGCAGTACATAATGGACATGTGTACAGGGAAGAGGAGATTAACTGGAAAATCGCACAGTACACCATGCAGGAACTGAAGAAATATCCGGATATCGAGGTTTATCTTACCAAATCCAAGAAGCAGACCATGAGTCTGGTTTCCCGTGTAAGAAAAGCAAAATCCTACGATGCAGATCTTCTGGTAAGCCAGCATGTCAATGATGGTGGAAGTCCTTATCCAAAGGGAGCTTCCGTGCTGATATCCAGAGGAACCTACCGTCCCTATCTGGCAGAAAGAGAAAAGTTATTTGGAAAATGTGTGATACGTGAGCTTAGAAAGCTGGGAATCGCCAGGCGCTATCCATCCACCGGCGGAATGGAATATCGGATGACTGAGGATGGCAGCAGGTATCCCAATGGCGCCAAAAGAGATTATTATGGAATTGTGGCTCAAAGTGTGGAACAGAATATTCCAGGAGTAATTATTGAGCATGCTTTTATCACCAATGCATCCGATGCAGGAAATTATCTGCGCACAAATAAGCAGCTGAAAAAGCTGGGGCAGGCAGATGCAAGGGCAATTGTCCAGTATTTTAACAAGGTTTCCCATATAAAAGAGAAAAAAGATACGGTCATCCCAGATAAAAAGAACGGATGGAAGCAGGTAGGGAAAAGCACCTGTTATTACATAAAAGGAAAAAGACAGAAGAACAAACTTCTGAACTTGGATGATGGAATTTATTACGTTGACAGGAAAGGCAGAAGGGTTTCCGGGTGGAGAACTATAGATGGAGAGCGTTATTATTTCGATAAAGAAAATAACGGAAAAGCTCATACCGGCTGGCTGACATCGGGAGAGGATGTCTATTGTTTCAGCAAAAAAGGTGTGATGTATAAAAATGCATTATTTACTTCATCCAGTGGAAAAATCTGTATCCTGGGAAAAGATGGAAAGCGGTGCAGCGGATGGTGTACTTATCACGGAAAGAAATTTTACATAGATGCTTCCGGATATGCCCATACCGGCTGGCTGAATGAAAACGGAAAGTGGTATTATTTCCACGAAAAAACAGGGGTTATGTATAAAAGCTGTACCCTGAAAACCACTTCAGGAGAAGCCTTTCGATTTAATTCCAGAGGTGTATGCACCAACCGGATATAAACAGTATCCTGCCTTCAGGGAAAATAGAAAAGGAGAAAAAGGACAATGACAGTAAATGATATCATATGCAAGATGATCACCTATTCAAATGGGAATAAGCACGACATTGCTCATTTCCTGAAAGTTTACACCTATGCCAGAATTATCGGGGAAATGGAAAACCTGGAGGAGAACCAGCAGAAAACACTGGAGATCGCAGCTGTGATCCATGACATTGCCTGCCCGGTATGCAGGGAAAAATATGGAAACACAAATGGTGCAAATCAGGAAAAAGAAAGCCCGGTTCTTGTGGAAAACTTTTTAAAAGATACAGATGTAGAGCCAAAAATGAAAGAAAGGATCAATTTTCTCGTAAGCCATCACCACACCTATACAGGCGTAGATGGCCTGGATTACCGGATCCTTCTGGAAGCAGATTTTCTTGTAAATGCGGATGAAGGACAGATGTCCCAGGAAGCAATTGAAACAGCCAGAGAGCGGGTGTTTGAGACGGCTGCGGGAAAGAAGCTTCTCACAGAGATTTACAGATTGGAGGAAGAATAAAGGACGGATATTAGCCCCGGGGCGTGCTAGAGGGTGTTTAAAAAAGGCTGCGGCAAACAAAGGAATCTGTAATGGGAATCGTAAAAACGGGAAAAGTGTCAACAAATGATTTGTTGACACTTTTTTTCTGCCATGCTATACTCACCCTATGAGAATTGTGGGAGCAGTTTTGCTACGGAACAATTGGTGTATATTAGCTCCTGAGTAAGTGAGAGGTGGTGATTTTCGTGAAAAAGGATTTTAAGCAGCAGATACAGGATATTTTTGGCACTATCGATACAGAAAAACTGCGTGAGATTTCAGAAGCTGCGAAAAAATATGATTGCATGGCAGCGAAATCGGCAGCGGCCAAATCTCCCTCCGGGCGAAAAAATTCTTTTACCCCGCCGCAGGTGGCAGAAATTCTGGCATTGCAGGATCAAGGGGAGAAGATTGCCAGTATTGCCAGAAAATATCAGGTTTCGCGCCAGACTATCTACAGCCAGATCCGGCGCGCCCACCATTTCAGTGATGATCCTGATGTGAAGATGCGAATGAACTTTATGAATCACAATGATCTTTGCACCATTATTGACATTGATTTCATGCATGAGAAGATAAAAATACAGAATTTCACAGATAAAATTCCCCTGAGAGCCTTTGGAGTAGTGGAAAATCCAAGTTGGGCAGATTTTGAGTATTTTCTGGAAGACCGCTGTTTCCCAAGAACCAGAGACCATGCAAAGGACCTGCTCAGGGAAATTGGAGTGCCTTTTTATGATCCCCTCTTGATCATAGAGAAGACCAAGGGCTATATGGAAGGGGATTATCAGTGGATCCTGATCTTAAAAAAGGAGGGGTGAGTGCTATGAAAAAAGCCTGTCTGGATCCATATTCTCCTTTTCACAAGACTGGACACACATCCAAGGGAGATCAGCGAAAATGGAAAGTAGAGAATATCTGGTATAAAGCAGATTATATGGGATATGAAGGGCTGGCAGAAGTTCTTGTTTCTCATTTATTGAAAAAAAGCAGTTTAAAGTATCCTTTTGTAAACTATGAAGCTGTTAAGATCGATTATAATGGCAGCAGCATGAATGCATGCTTCAGCGAAGATTTCAGAGAAAAAGGACAGGTATTGATTCCTCTGGAAAAGCTGTTTCGCCAGTACACAGGAGAAAGTCTGGCAGTGAGGCTTGCAGGTTTTGAGGAAACAAAAGACCGCATCGTATACCTTGTAGATGAGCTGGAGAAGATTACAAAGATAAAAGATTTTGGAGCCTATCTGACAGCGATGCTTGAGGTGGACGCTTTTTTTCTGAATGAAGACCGGCACACCAATAATATTGCGTTAGTCTACGATGAGCAGACTGGAATTTATTCCTTGAGTCCGTTTTTTGACCAGGGACTTTGCCTTCTGGCAGATACCAGACAGGATTATCCCTTGGAAATGACGTTGGAGCAATGCCTGAAAAAAATAGAGGCAAAGCCCTTTCATTCAGATTTTGATATTCAGCTGGAAGCAGCAGAGGAGTTATATGGAATTCAGCAGCATTTTTCTTTTGCAATCCAGGATGTGAAGGAAGAATTGAAAAATGCCGCTGAACTGTACCCTGAGGAAATCTGCAGCCGTGTGGAGCAGATATTGAGAATGCAGATGCGAAAATATGCGTATCTTATGCAAAGTAGAAAGTAAAATCGTTCATAAGCTGCGATTTACCTTTTGCAAGGGCTTTTGGATGAGAAAACTGCCCCAGATCAGTACGATCGTCACCATCCAGGAAACTGGAAAGGCCATGTAAAGGATCTTTAGAGTGTGGATACGGGAAAAGACTGTGAAGTGGCACCTGCGCCAAAGCTGTTGACCGAGGCCTGGACAAAGATATTGGCAAAGCAGAATACTGCGCCCTGTACAGCGGCTGGAACACGGAGGCAGAACAGAAGCAACGGAAATTCTGGATCCGCCTTATTTCAGGAAAATTGGCCTGGCTGTAAAAGATAAAAAAAGATTGTCCCCAGTGACGGAAAAATTTCTGGGTTATCTGAAATATGGTGCAAGATAATATAAGACGACAGGTTCTGAATGTTACCAGTGAATAATGACTTCTGAATCTGCCGTCTTTTATTTTTGATATAATAGTATTGACAAAACGATATTATATGACGTATAGTATTATCAGTCAAATAATATGGGGTTGAGAACTGGATTTTTGGCAAGCTTAGTATTGGCATTTTATACCGAGCAAATCCCATAGTGAGATTGGAGTGATCGGATGATTTTTAATACAGGAGCTGCACTTCTGGATGCGATCGTCCTGGCGGTTGTGTCCAAAGAGCCACAAGGCACTTACGGATACAAGATCACACAGGATGTACGCGGGGTTCTGGATATTTCAGAATCCACCCTTTATCCGGTACTGCGCCGCCTTCAGAAGGATGACTGCCTGGAAGTGTACGACCAGGCATATGCCGGACGGAACCGCAGATATTACAAGTTGACGGAGAAAGGGCAGGCACAGCTGAATTTGTACAGGATTGAGTGGAAGAATTATTCTACGAAGATCAGCAGTATGTTTGAGGGAGGAGAATAGGATCGTATGGACAGAACGCAGTTTATGAAAGAGTTGGAGAAGCTGCTCTGTGATATTTCGGAAGGGGAACGGCAGGAAGCTCTGGCTTATTACAACAGCTACTTTGACGAAGCCGGATCTGAGATGGAAGCTTCCGTGATCAGAGAACTGGGAAGCCCGGGAAAAGTGGCAGCGATCATCAAGGCAGACCTTGAGGAGAGCAACGACGCCTATGCGCAGTATACGGAAAATGGATATGAGGATCTGCGGGAAAATGCAGAATCCTTTGTTCCAGAGGAGACTTTTGGAAAACAAAAATCCTCCCATGCAAGGGACGGTTATCACCCAAAGGAAAAAGGTGCAAACAGCAGATTTATTTTGCTCCTGATCGCACTGGTCTTTCTTTCTCCGTTTCTGGTAGGGGCAGCAAGTGGTGTGTTTGGCGTTTTGCTGGTGCTGGTTCTGCTTCCGTTTCTGGCAATTTTTGTATCCGGAGTGGTGGCATTTGCCCTGATCGTAAGTGCATGTGCATGCATTGGAGTGGGAGCCGGACTTCTTTTTTCCAATACGGCAGTGGCTTTTCTGACAATGGGAATTGGAGGAATTCTGATGGCAGTGGGATTTTTGTTCTGTATTTTTACAGGCTGGCTGAGTTCCGGAGTTTTACCATGGATTCTGAGGGGAGTAACAGATTTTTTGCATAAAATCCTATATCGGAAGAAAAAGGAGGATCTGGCATGAAAAAGGGAACAAAAGGAATGCTGGTTGCAGCAGGTATTTTTGCTTCAGTGGGAATTGGTCTGTGTATTGGGGGAATTTCCATGGCAGCAGCTCAGGGAAGTGGAAATATAGTGGCTCAGGCTGTGCAGATTTTCAGTGATCATTCTTATCCATTTTCAGGGCTGATCCATCTGGGAAAGGATGAGGACTTTTCAGATGAGGACTGGGAAGAGAAAGAGGGGAAATCCACAGAGGTGGCTTTTGCCCCGGATCTGGAAATCAGTCTGAAATATAATACGCTGATTTTCCAGGAATACACAGGTGATGTGATAAAAGTAGATACTTTGAACGATACCAAAGGGGACATTGTCACAAAGGAAAATTCCGGGAAAATCACCATCACAGATACAAGAAAAGGAACGATCGGACAGCATAAAGCCGTCCGGGTGCAGATCCCCTCAGGGAAAGTGTTTGACAGTGTGAAGCTGAGCGTGGATGCCGGAACTATTGAGATGTCTGCAAGCCTGAATACCGATCAGTTTTCTGTAGAGGTAGGGGTAGGAGAATTTACCAATTCCGGTGATATTACAGCTAAGCTGTGTGATCTTCAGGTAGGCGCCGGAACCATTGAAATTTCCCAGGTTGACACCCAGAAACTAAGTGCAGACTGCGGAACAGGAGAAATCAATCTCCTTGCTGCAGGAAAAGAACAGGACTACAATTATGAACTTACCTGCGGAATGGGAAACATCGATCTTGGTGATTCCCAGTACAGCGGATTTGGAATCGAAAAAACCATCTCCAACGACGGCGCTACAAGAAAAATGGTGCTGGAATGCGGAATGGGTGACATTCAGGTAGACTTTGCAAAATAGGAGGAATGATATTATGGATAACAAGCGTTTATACAAGTCAACGGTCAACTGCATGCTCTGCGGTGTATGTGGAGGAATTGCCGAATACTTCAACGTTGATCCCACACTGGTGCGTCTTGCATGGGTAATCCTAACCTGCTTCGGCGGCGCCGGAATCTGGGCCTACATCATCGCCGCGATCATCATTCCCAAGGCTCCAAATTAAAAAATGTGGCTCCCAGTGAGCGCAGCAAGCCCTCTTGCGCCCACGAACGTCATTTTGGCTCAAAAACACAATTAGTTTTTAGTCAACAACCAGGCAAAATTGCGTCTGTTTTGAATAAAACTTCCCCCCTCCGTCCATACTTTTATATAACCACCCACATCAAAAGGAGTATGGACTTATGAATAAAGACAAAGAAGTAGAAGCCTACAAGGCCGGAACTCTCACATCCGAAGAACAGACCAAATACGAAATCGCCCAGGAGCTGGGAATCCTGGATAAAGTCCTGGAAGGCGGCTGGAAAAGTCTTTCTGCCAAAGAAACCGGGAGAATCGGCGGGATGATGGCACGAAAGAGACAAAGAAAACAGTAAAGAAAATATTCCCCCCCCTGTGGCTTGCTATTAAAGTAAGCTAATGGTAAGATAATTACAGATATCTTCTGAAAGGGGCGAGAACATGACATACGAAAAAAAACTTCCCATCGGCGTGGAAAATTTTGAAGAGCTGATCCAGGAAGACTTTTACTATGTAGATAAAACAGAGCTGATTGCAGATCTGCTGAAAAACTGGGGAAAAGTAAACCTTTTTACCCGTCCCCGTCGTTTTGGAAAAAGTCTTAACATGAGCATGCTTAAGACTTTTTTTGAAATTGGCTGCGATAAAACCCTGTTTCAGGGACTGAAAATTTCAGAAGAAAAAGAGTTATGTGAAAAATACATGGGACAATTTCCTGTGATTTCTGTCAGCCTGAAAGGAGGAGAAGGGCGTTCCTTTGAGTTCGCCAGGGAAGCTTTGAAAGGGGTAATCGGAGATGAAGCCAGACGCTTTTCATTTCTTTCAAACAGTGAAAACCTGTCAGAAAAGGACAAGGCGGCCTATGAGCGGCTTGTTGAAATCAGCACAGAAATTGGAAATGGCGGAATTTATGCAATGTCGGAAAATGTGTTGGTGTCAGGCCTTCTGACACTATCTGCTTTACTGCATAAGCACTATGGCAAAAAAGTCATTCTTCTGATCGATGAATATGATGTCCCTCTGGACAAAGCCTTTCAATATGGCTACTACGAGGAAATGGTTTCCCTGATCCGGAATCTTCTTGGAAATGCACTGAAAACCAATACCAGTCTGTATTTTGCCGTACTTACAGGCTGCCTTCGTATTTCCAGAGAAAGTATTTTTACAGGTCTTAACAATCTGAAAGTGATGTCCATTACAAATGTTCAGTTTGATGAATATTTTGGCTTCACAGATTCTGAAGTGAAAGAAATGCTGAACAGTTACGGCCTGGCAGATCATTTTGATTTTGTAAAAGCCTGGTATGACGGGTATCGATTCGGAAAGGTAGATGTTTACTGCCCCTGGGATGTGATCAGCTATTGTGACAATCTGCGGGCAGATCCAGATGCCAGGCCGGAGGATTACTGGTCAAATACAAGTGGAAATGCCATTGTACGTCGTTTTATCGATCTTGCAAATGAAAAGACAAGAGATGAGATCGAGCGGTTGATCGCAGGAGAGACAATTGTGAAGGAAATCCGGCAGGAACTGACTTATGGAGAACTGGATAGTTCCATAGAAAATCTGTGGAGTGTGCTTTTTACAACCGGATATCTCACTTCACGAGGAAGAATAGATGGGGATAAATACGCTCTTGCAATCCCCAATTATGAGATACGGAAGCTGTTTATCCAGCAGATTCGGGAGTGGTTCCGGAATCAGACCATAAAAGATAAAAAGACTTTGGATAAATTTTGCAAGGCATTTCCAGAGCAGGATGCAGAGCAGATCGAAGAGCTTTTTAATGACTATCTGTGGAACACCATCAGTATCCGTGATACAGCCGGCAGGAAAGAGCAAAGAGAAAGTTTTTATCATGGAATCCTTCTGGGAATCCTGGGATGTCAGGATGAATGGCTGGTAAAATCAAATGCAGAATCTGGAATCGGATACAGTGATATTCTCATAGAAATACGCAAAAACCGCATTGGAATTGTGATCGAAATGAAATATGCACAGGATGGAAATTTAGAAGCAGCATGCCAGGATGCACTTCGGCAGATTGAGGAAAAAAGCTACGAAGCCAGATTAAAAGAGGACGGTATGCGAAATATCATAAAATATGGAATCGCCTGCTACAAAAAAGAATGTAAAGTAAAATTAGGGGACGCGTAAGCGTCTCCTTTTGAGAAAAGGAGGGAAAAATGCGAATCCTGATTGCAGAAGATGAAGTGGAGATTGCCCGGGCACTGAAAGTTTTACTTGAGAAAAACAAGTGTGCCGTGGACATTGTACATAATGGGAAAGATGCCTGGGATTTTATCAGCCAGGGAGATTTTGATGTGATCGTTTTGGATATTATGATGCCGGAAATGGATGGGCTGGAAGTTTTAAGAAGGACAAGAGAAAAACACATTGCTACATCTCTGGAGGAGACCAGATGCTGAAGAAAATGAGATGGCACTTTATTCTGGCAGCTATGGCAGCTGTGTTTATCATGCTGGCGGCAGTAGTGACTGGAATCAATGTGTGGAATTATCACACCACAGCAAAAAGGGCAGATCAGCGGATACAGGAGATCTTTGATTTTGAGGTAGGGAAAGGAAACATGTCGGAAACTGATTCGCCGGAACCTGCCCCACCGGAAATTTTTGATCGCCCGGATGACCGTGATCCGGAGGCACCCTATACCACCCGCTTCTTTATTGTCCGGTTGGATGAATCAGAAAAGGTGACAGATGTTTCCACTGATTTTATTGCATCTGTAGACAAGGAAGAAGCAGAAGAATTTGCTTACAGTGTGTTAAATAAAAAAAGACAACAGGGGTATTATAAAGACTATCGTTTCCAGGCTTTTACAGATGATAGTGAAAATATTGTTATATTCCTGAATAGTGCAATGGAACTGCATTCCGCACGAAATGTACTTCTGATCTCCTGTTTGGTAGGTGTGGGATGCTTTTTAATCGTATTTCTTTTGGTACTTGTTCTTTCCAGACAGGCTATGAAGCCGTATATCCGGAATATAGAACGCCAGAGGCGTTTTATCACAGATGCCAGCCATGAGATCAAGACGCCTCTGACTTCCATTGGAACCAGCGTGGATGTGATCGAGATGGAGCATGGGCAGGACGAATGGACCAGGAACATTCACAGGCAGACGGAAAAAATGTCCAGAATGGTAGCAGATCTTGTTACCTTGTCCCGGCTCGACGAGGAAAATCCTTTTTTGGATAAAGTGGAGTTTTCTTTAAGTGATGCTGCCTGGGAAGTGGCTGAACCTTTTACATCTCTTGCAAAGGCCCAGGGAAAAAATTATTCCCAGCGAATCGAGGAGAACCTGACATTGTGTGGAAATCCAGATGCTGCCAGGCAAATGATCTCCGTTCTTCTGGACAATGCGTTAAAATACTCAGATGAAAATGGCATCATACGGCTGGATGTTTACAAAGACCATGGTAAGACAAAAATTGAAGTTTATAATACCTGTGTGCTGGAGGATACCAAAGATCTGTCCAGATTGTTTGAACGTTTTTACCGTCCGGATGATTCCCGTTCAGGAAGGACTGGAGGCAGCGGGATCGGACTCTCTATTGCGCAGGCAGTGGCTGAGGCTTATGGTGGAAAAATAAAAGTAAGGAGCAAGGATGGAAGATCCATTTTGTTCCAGGTAATAATTTAGAGAGCGTACTGCTCTGAAATTTGGATAAAAAGGACAGTTTGGAAGCAAATTTCCAAACTGTCCCTTTAAAATATATGAAAATTGGATATTTATTACGGTACAGTATTCCTGTATCCTTTCAGACAAGAAAAACAGGCAGGAAAATGAGAAAGCTTCGGAAGTTTTCTGCCGGAATCGTACAGGAGGAACTGAAAATGAGCCAGGAAAGATATGCATTAAACAAACAGTTAGCACAGATGTTAAAAGGTGGTGTGATCATGGATGTGACTACACCGGAACAGGCAAAGATCGCAGAGGAGGCAGGTGCCTGTGCTGTTATGGCACTGGAAAGAATTCCGGCGGATATCCGGGCCGCAGGCGGTGTTTCCAGAATGAGTGATCCGAAGATGATCAAAGGTATCCAGGAGGCGGTTTCCATTCCGGTTATGGCCAAATGCAGGATCGGACATTTTGTGGAAGCACAGATCCTGGAGGCTATTGAGATTGACTATATCGATGAGAGCGAAGTCCTTTCTCCTGCAGATGATGTGTATCACATTGACAAGCGCCAGTTCAAGGTACCTTTTGTGTGTGGGGCAAAAGATCTGGGGGAAGCTTTAAGAAGGATCGCTGAGGGAGCTTCCATGATCCGAACAAAAGGGGAGCCTGGAACCGGTGATGTGGTACAGGCTGTACGACACATGCGTATGATGAACAGCGAGATCGCAAAGGTGGTTTCCATGCGTGAGGATGAGCTTTTTGAAGAGGCAAAGAATCTTCGTGTGCCATATGAGCTTGTAGAATATGTTCACAAAAACGGCAGACTGCCAGTAGTTAATTTTGCAGCAGGCGGTGTGGCAACTCCGGCAGATGCAGCACTTATGATGCAGCTTGGGGCAGAAGGGGTATTTGTTGGCTCCGGCATTTTCAAATCCGGTGATCCAAAGAAACGTGCAGCTGCTATTGTAAAGGCAGTTACGAATTATCAGGATTCCAAAATGCTGGCAGAGCTTTCCGAGGATCTTGGCGAAGCAATGGTTGGAATCAATGAGCAGGAAATAAAGCTTCTGATGGCAGAGAGGGGCAAATAAGATGAAAATCGGGATCCTTGCTGTACAGGGAGCTTTTGCAGAACACAAAAGTAAGCTGGAAAAGCTTGGCGCAGACTGTGTGGAGCTGAGAAAAAAAGAAGATCTGGACAGCGGCTTTTACGGCCTGGTTTTGCCTGGCGGGGAAAGTACGGTTCAGGGAAAACTCCTTCGGGAGCTTGAAATGTTTGCTGTCTTAAAAGAGAAAATCCAGGCCGGGCTGCCGGTGCTTGCTACCTGTGCAGGTCTGATCCTTCTGGCAGACCACCTTTCCAATGACGGGCATGTGTATTTTGGAACCATGCCTGTGACCGTGAAGCGAAATGCCTATGGCAGGCAGCTTGGCAGTTTTCACACAGAGGAAGAAATGAAAGGAATCGGAAAAGTTCCCATGACCTTTATACGTGCGCCATATATTGAAAAATGCAAAGAAGGTGCAGAAATTCTGGCAGAAGTGGATGGAAAGATTGTAGCTGTGAAATACAAGGAGCAGTACGGGCTGTCCTTTCATCCGGAGCTGGATGAGGACGACCGGATCCATGAGGCGTTTCTAGACAGTGTAAAAAGATATGTTGGCAAGTAGAATTGTGGGATATGACAACCGAATTCGGATAAATATACCGTAAATTGCAGTGCGCAGCTAAAATCCGTATCAGTAGAAATACCTGGTTATAGAATCAATCTATAGCCAGGTATTATTTTTACATATTGGACAGATAATTCCCAGTATGTTACTATGCATTCATCAACAAAAACAAAGCAACAACAAAGAAAAAGATGAAAATCAATAACAAAAGTAACATTTATAAAAAGCAGCGAAATTGGCATGAATAAATGCGGGGGTCGCTGCAAGAAAATGTAAAACATACGGAGGAAAATAAAATGGCAGATATCAGAGATTCTAAAAACTGGGGATTTGAAACTAAACAGTTACATATTGGACAGGAGAATGCAGATCCGGTGACAGATGCAAGAGCCGTTCCGATCTACGCTTCCACATCTTACGTATTCCACAACTCACAGCATGCAGCAGATCGTTTTGGTCTTCGTGATGCAGGAAATATTTACGGAAGACTTACCAACCCCACAGAGGACGTTTTCGAGCAGAGAATCGCTGCTCTTGAAGGCGGAGTTGCAGCACTTGCAGTTGCTTCCGGTGCAGCAGCTATCGATTATACATTCCAGGCCCTTGCAAAAACAGGGGAACACATTGTAGCTTCCAAGACCATCTACGGTGGAACATACAATCTTCTGGCACATACCCTTCCACAGACCAATGGCGTAACTGCAACATTTGTAGATCCGGAAGTAGAAGGCTCTTTTGAAGCTGCAATCCAGGAAAACACAAAAGCAATTTTTATTGAGACTCTTGGAAACCCGAACTCCAATCTGATCGATATCGAGGAAGTTGCAAAAATTGCGCACAAACATAACATTCCTCTTGTAGTAGATTCTACATTTGCAACTCCTTATCTGGTTCGCCCAATTGAGTATGGTGCAGATATCGTCGTTCATTCTGCTACCAAATTCATTGGCGGCCATGGAACTGCTATCGGTGGTGTGATCGTAGACAGCGGAAACTTCGACTGGAAAGCTTCCGGTAAATTCCCGTGGATCTCTGAGCCAAACCCAAGCTACCATGGAATTTCCTTTGCAGAGGCAACTGCTCCGGCAGCATTTGTAACCTACATCCGTGCTATCATTCTTCGTGATACAGGCGCAACCCTTTCTCCATTCCATGCATTTATGTTCTTACAGGGACTGGAAACTCTTTCCTTAAGAGTGGAGCGTCACGTAAGCAATGCCCTGAAGATTGTAGATTACCTGTCAAAACATCCCCAGGTAGAGGCTGTTCATCATCCATCTCTGGAAAGTGAGCCAAGTCACTATCTGTATAAGAAATACCTTCCAAATGGCGGTGGTTCCATCTTCACATTCGAGATCAAGGGCGATGCCAAGACAGCACAGAAATTCATTGATAATCTGGCAATCTTCTCCCTGCTTGCAAACGTTGCGGATGTAAAATCCCTTGTAATCCATCCTGCAACTACCACACACAGCCAGTGTACAGAAGAAGAGCTTCTTGACCAGGGCATTAAGCCAAACACCATCCGTCTTTCCATTGGTATTGAGAAAGTAGATGATCTGATCGCAGCTCTGGATGCAGCATTCGAGGCAGTGAAATAAGACAGAAGCATAAGGTGACAAAATTTTTTGCTCCATATTTCCGTAAAAGGAAATATGGAGTTTTTTGCGTATTTTTTTCGCAGAATCCTCACAGTTTTTTTCAGGTACATTTCAGGTTGGCCTTTTATAATCCCAAATTATGATCGAAAATGCGAAAGAACATTTTCGGGAAGGGAGGTAAAAGATGGAGCAAAAAGGGCATTATCGCCATGAACTGAAATATAACATAAGCTACTGGCAGTACTTACAGATCCGAAGCAGGCTGCGTCAGGTGATGCAGATGGATCCTCATACCGGGAAAGATGGAACCTATCGGATCCGCAGTATTTATTTTGATAATCTGCAGGACAAGGCACTTCGAGAAAAAGTGGATGGCGTGGCAAAAAGGGAAAAATTCCGAATTCGTTACTATAATGATCATTTTGAACAGATTACACTGGAAAAGAAAATAAAAGATAACAATCTTTGCATGAAAGTTAGCTGTCCTTTGGAGGAAACACAGTGCAGAAGGCTTCTTTTGGGAGATATGGAATGGATGCGGCAGCATCCGGATTCCCTGGTTCAGGAGCTTTACGGGAAAATGAAATATCAGCAGTTAAAGCCAAGGGTACTGGTTTCCTATACAAGAGAACCTTATATTTATGCACCGGGAAATGTGCGGATCACCTTTGACTGGAATGTGCGGACAACCATGTATCATCAGAGATTTCTGGAAGAGAAAGTGTATGACATTGAAGCCGGGGATTATCCAGGGGAGATGATCATGGAAGTAAAATTTGACGGTTTTTTGCCCGGAGTGATACAGGATCTGATTCAGTCGGAGGGAATCCGGC
>CAKRRX010000010.1 GCA_934394595.1 uncultured Blautia sp.
AAAAACTCATGGACTTATTCAGGTATTCATATTTAGATATAATGGATTAAACCTTTTTTACACACACTCAATGGAATAATTAATAAGCAAATCTTGACACCATTTTTGCTTGCTTTTGACTCCATTTTGACACCATTTTCATAATAAATAGCGTGAAATTATAATAACTTACGTGAAATACGCATCTCTCTCAATCCTTGGAAATGCTTGAAAAATCAGGGGTTCCGTACAGGTCGTATGGGGTTGACTGGTAGACGTAATAATTCAGCCAATTCGTATACAGGTTGTTTGCATGGGCTCTCCACAAAAGCAATGGGCCATTTTCCGGGTTGTTGTCGCGGTAGTAATTTTCCGGCATTTCGATTGGAAGACCTTTTCCCAGGTCACGTTTGTACTCGCCGTCAAGGGTGACACGGTCGTATTCTGGATGTCCCATAACAAAAATCTTGCGTCCGTCCTCCGCCATGGCAAGGAAAAGTCCTGCCTCATCGGACTCTGCCAGAACGGTAAGCTCCTTGCAGGCATGGACGTCCTTGATGGGAACCTCTGTATGTCTGGAATGTGGTGCCAGAAAAACATCATCAAACCCTCTTACCAGCGGAATCTTGCGGTTCATCACCTTATGCCAGAACAGACCGAACATCTTTTTATCCAGCATACGCTTCTTCAGGCCATAGAAGTGATAAAGCGCTGCCTGAGCTGCCCAGCACAAAAAAATGGTGGAGGTCACATGTGTCTCTGACCAGTCCATGATCTGGGTGATCTCCTCCCAGTAATCCACTTCCTCGAATTCCATCTGTTCCACCGGCGCTCCGGTGATGATCATACCATCAAACTTTTTGTCCTTCAATTCAGAAAAAGTCTGGTAAAACTTGTTTAAATGGCTCTTGGAAGTGTTCTTTGCCTGATGGGACTCCACTGCCATGAAGCTTACATCCACCTGCAGTGGTGTATTGGAAAGGGAACGAAGGAGCTGAAGCTCTGTTTCCTCCTTTAATGGCATCAGATTCAGGATCAGAATATAGATGGGACGGATGTCCTGGTGCATCGCCCGATTCTCATCCATCACGAAAAGATTTTCTTTTTCCAGTATCTCTTTTACCGGCAAATCACTTTGTATTTTAATTGGCATTTCATTTCCTCCTGTATGTCCGGCGCCTCTGCGTGTTCCGGCATTGGCGCTTTACTTGATAAGTCATATTTTATTTACACAATTACCCAATCTGTCCTGAAAGTAATTGTTTTTTGCATTGTAATGTCTTTAATTTTCTCCCGCCAGTTCCAGGAAATCTTCTTCGGATAAAATCGGGATTCCCAGCTCCTGGGCTTTTTTATTTTTGGAAGAAGAAGAGGTTTTATCATTGTTTATAAGATAATCGGTTTTCTTTGTCACAGAGCCGGTAACCTTGCCGCCACGAGCCTCGATAAAGGCTTTTGCCTCTGAGCGGTTGGAAAAATGCTCCACACTTCCGGTGATAACAAAGGTCTTTCCGGCAAATACCTGCTCCTGAGAAGTTTCCTCATGGATCAGATGCAGATGAGACAATAGATGATCCAGTTTCTGATTGTTTTCTTCTTTTTCAAAATATTCCACAAGACTTCCTGCAATTACCGGGCCAATTCCCTCAATGGAACTGATCTCTTCCACATCCGCATGGCGCAGCCTGTCCAAGTCATCGTCAAAATATCTGCAGATCACTTTTGCATTGGCAAGGCCGATATTGGCGATTCCAAGACTGTAGACCACCTTCGCAAGAGTGGTTTCCTTTGCCCTTTCCAGACTTGCCATAAGATTGTCAAAGGACTTCTGGCCAAAGCCTTCCATCTCTACGATCTGCTCTTTATACTTTCCAATTTCAAAAATATCTCCAAAATTGTGAATAAAGCCCATGGCAATAAACTTTTCCAAAGTGGCCTCCGAAAGGCCGTCAATGTTCATGGCGTCCCTGCTGGCAAACAGGGTAAATGCCTTGATCTTCTTGGCTGCGCAGTCTGGATTCATACAGTAAAGAGTCTCCACATCATTGTCCTGACGGATCCTTGCCTCATGACCACATACCGGGCATTTATCCGGGATCACCAGATTTCCGCTTCTGGTAAGATTTTCTGCGATCTGGGGAATGATCATATTGGCTTTATAAACCTTGATGGTATCTCCGATTCCAAGCTGCAGCTCTTTCACAATACTGATATTATGCACACTGGCGCGGCTTACTGTGGTCCCCTCCAGCTCCACTGGCTCAAAAATCGCCACCGGATTGATCAGGCCTGTCCTGGAAGGGCTCCATTCCATATCCACAAGTGTGGTTTCCCGCATTTCATCTGCCCATTTAAAAGCAAAGGAATTCCTGGGGAATTTGGCAGTACTTCCAAGGGACTCCCCATAGGCGATATCATCATACGTGACCACCAGTCCGTCCGAAGGAAAATCGTTGTTTACGATTGCAGTGGAAAAATACTCCATAGCTTCATCCAGATTCTGTGCTGTGACAACTCTGTATTCCACCACCTCAAAGCCCTGCTCCTTCAGCCAGATAAACTGCTTCTCCCTGGAATTTTCAAAGTCCACATCTGTAGCGCTCACCAATGCAAAGGCATAGAACCGCACGTTCCTTTTAGCTGTGGTCTCATTATTCAGCTGACGCACAGAACCGCTGCACAGGTTTCGTGGATTTTTGTACTTTGCATCTGCATCTCCGATGGTCTCGTTGATCCGCTCAAACTCCGAATAGGTGATAATTGCCTCACCACGAAGTACCAGCTGTCCTTTATAGGGAATCCGAAGCGGAATATTTTTAAAAACCCTTGCATTGTTTGTGATCACCTCACCTACAATGCCGTTTCCTCTTGTAACTGCCTTTATCAGTTCTCCATTTTCATAAGTAAGAACAATGGTCAGACCGTCCAGCTTCCAGGATAGCAGACTTTTGTGGCTTCCAATGAATGCACGAAGCACTTCCCTGTCCTTTGTCTTATCAAGGGACAGCATGGGGCTTGGATGTTCTTCCTTGGGAAGCTCATTAACTGCTTCATATCCCACCCGCACAGTGGGACTATTTGTGAGAACGGTGCCGGTTTCCTTTTCCAGCTGCTCCAGCTGGTCGTACAGGCCGTCGTACTCCTGATTGCTCATGATTTCTCTGTCTTCCTGATAATACGCTTTTGACGCCTGGTTCAGGGTTTCTACCAGCTCTTTCATTCGCTGTAAGGAATTTTCCATGTTGTCCTCCTGTTTTCTTCTCTGCTTCCGGAAGCTGAGAGGAATTTTTTAATTTATCTTCCAGCTGCTGCCATTCACGTGACGTAGCTTCCCTGTACTGCCCCTCTCTAAGGCCGTCCAGTGTCAGATCCATGATCCGCACACGCTTCAGTGTCAGCACTTTATAACCCAGATATTCACACATCCGCCGGATCTGGCGGTTCAGACCCTGGGTGAGAATGATCCGAAAGGAATTTTTTCCGGTCTTTTCCACAAAACAGGGTCTGGTCACAGTGTCCAAAATGGGAATTCCCGAGGACATTCTCCTTACAAATTCCCCATCCACAGGCCGGTTCACTGTCACCAGATATTCTTTTTCATGATAATTACCCGCACGCATGATCCGGTTCACCAGATCTCCCTGATTGGTCAGAAGGAGCAGCCCCTCCGAGTCCTTGTCAAGGCGTCCCACAGGATAGACCCTTATGGGATAGTTCAGATATTCGGTTACCGTGGTCTCCTGGCGCTGCTGTTTGGTACTGCACACAACGCCTCTTGGTTTATGAAATAAAAGAAGCACTTTTTTCTGTACCTGTTCCACTGGCTTCCCGTCAACAAAAACCACTGTTCCTACAGTGATTTTCTCTCCTGGCTGTACCTTGTGCCCTTCTGCCACAACTCTTCCTGCCTGGATCAGAGAATCCGCTTCTCTTCTGGAACAGAAACCGGCTTCACTTAAATATTTATTGATTCTGATTTTTTCGTCCATTTTTCCATTATATAGTTTTTCCCACGCAGATGCAAGGCAAATCATGCAGGATATCCAGCATAAAAGCAGGTTAAAAAAAGACTCCAACTGTGCTGTATTTCACCCACATTCAACTGTCTCATCATAACGTACAAACCAAAAAATGCGGCCAATGTTTTAACACTGACCGCACCTTTTTCATTTCCTATTTTCTTTTCCACTGACCGAAGACCTGTTCAAACACGCTCTAGGCAAAATGGGACAAGCAGACTGCAAAAACGATTTTGGGGCAGGCTCTACGCAGCTTTCAGATCGCAGAACTTTTTCTTAACCACAAACATCGCAGCCATCATCAGCACTACACCTATGATCAGGCACAGCGGACTCTGGATAAACCCTGCAAAAATATAGGTAACAAAGGATACCACAGCAGCCACAATAGCATATGGCAGCTGTGTGGATACATGGTTTACATGATCACACTGGGCTCCTGCGGATGCCATAATAGTAGTATCGGAAATCGGAGAACAATGGTCACCACATACAGCGCCTGCCATACATGCGGAGATGGAGATGATCATCAGGTCTCCAGGAGTATTTTCAAATACATGTACCACAATTGGGATCAGGATTCCAAAAGTTCCCCAGGAAGTTCCTGTTGCAAATGCCAGGAAACAGGCAACCAGGAAAATAATGGCAGGAAGCATATTTACCAGGCCTTCGGCCGAGGATTTCACCATTTCTGCCACAAATTCAGCGGCTCCAAGGCTGTCTGTCATGCTCTTTAAGGTCCATGCAAAGGTCAGGATCAGGATTGCCGGAACCATGGACTTAAAGCCTTCCGGTATACATGCCATGCAGTCACGGAAAGATAATACCCGGCGAACCATATACAAAAGGACTGTCACAACAAGGCCGAAAAAGCTTCCCAACACAAGTCCTACAGACGCATCGCTCTGAGAAAAAGCAGTTACAAAATCTGTTCCGCTGAAAAATCCACCAGTGTAGATCATACCGATGACACAGCAGATAACCAGGGAAATGATCGGAATCAGAAGATCCATCACCTTACCTCTTGGATTGGACTTCTCCTCCCCTTCAGAACCTGCATAGGGACGGGTTGCTGTAGTAAAAAGATCTCCCTTTAAGGCATTGGACTCATGCACGCCCATAGTTCCAAATTCCACTTTCATCAGCACCATGGAAACCATCATCACAATGGTAAGAAGTGCATAATAGTTATAAGGAATAGCCCTTACAAATACGGACATTCCATCCTCACCCGGAACAAAACCGCTGACAGCTGCTGCCCAGGAAGAGATGGGCGCTATGATACATACCGGAGCTGCTGTGGCATCAATAAGATAAGCCAGTTTTGCCCTGGATACATTATGCTGATCTGTGATAGGCCGCATCACGCTGCCTACAGTCAGACAGTTAAAATAATCGTCAATAAAGATCAGGACTCCCAGTAAAATAGTGGTAAGTTCAGCTCCCACCCTTGTCTTAATGTGCTTGCCCGCCCAGCGGCCAAATGCAGCAGATCCGCCGGCACGGTTCATCAGGCACACCATAGCTCCCAGAATTACCAGGAACACCAGAATACCTACGTTACTAGATGAAGACAGCACGCTGATCATACCACCGGAAAAGATCTGATTCACAGTACCTTCAAAATTGCCGCCGGAATATAAAAGTGCACCGACCAGGATTCCAAGAAATAAAGAACTGTAGACTTCCTTTGTGATCAGCGCCAGGACAATTGCTACTACAGGCGGTATCAGAGACCAGAAAGTAGCATATACTGCAGGCGCCGCTGCTTCCTCTTTTGCTGCCAGTACTGTGGCCGGACAAGCCATCAAAAACAGCACTGCCATTGCAAGAAGGGCTGTAATTTTGTTGCGATGAAACTTCATTATCGATTTCCTCCCTCATGAAAAAGGAAAGCCATGAACCCTCCCAGCTATGGGATACGTTCATGGCATTTATTCTTCACAGGATCCATACCTTTGATAGCGCTCCACAACTGTGACAGTCTGCCGCATATTCTCCGTCAGCCCAGAATCTCTCTCCTATGGCAGAGAAAAATCCTTCGGCAGTCTCCCCTTTCATTTCGGTCAGTGTGCCATACACCTGAAAAAGCTCTCTGGAAGCTGTTAAAAAAATCACTTTCCAGTCACTGTTCCAGACCAAAATTACTGATGAAGCCCGCGCCTCTATCATAACTTCCCGTATTCAGTTTTATAAAAACACTGTATCAGCTTTTTTCTGCAAATGCAAGCCTTTTATTCGGAATATTTAAAAATGCCGTAACCATTTACCTGGCCGATGAGATGAAAACCCTTTCCATCCATGTAAATCTGTTTTTTTTCACTGGGAAGGGGAAAGACCAGGTAGTTACATTCCAGTTTTTTTGCATACTTTACCACTTTTTTGATCACAGGGGTTTCGGCTACCAGCTGATCATGAAGCAACCTGGCCACTTTGTTTTTTGCTCCCTGTCTGCCTCTTCCATAAGGCATTTTTACGGCAGGGTCATATATCCTCACATAAGAGGCGACCTTATCATCTGTTGCCAGATAGATTTCTTCATCCTCATCCTTCTGACTGTTTATCAGATCACAGATCTCTACGATTTCATCTGGAATTTTCTGGACATTCTGGACCTTCTGATAAAATCCGTCTCTGTCCAGCCCTTTTCCACAAAGCACCAGTAATGCTGTCACAACTGCCAGCAAAGTCCACCGTACAAGAGGCTTTTTCCCTGCTTTTTGGATCAGGCAGGTTCCTGCATATCCGATCAGAGGTGCCACAGGGACCAGCCACAATACTCTCCAGTATACCAGTCCGCCTACACATTTTTGTATGATCCAGGCTGTAACCGGGCAGAAAAAGATTCCAAGGAAAATGATCACATAAATCAGAAAAAGCCTTACCCTTTCTTTTTTTCTGCCAAATATCAGAAAATACACAACTGCTATCAGCAGCAGATACTCATAAAATCCATTTCCCCAGTATTTCTGCCAGGCATCCAGGGATACCAATAATGCATCTTTCATTTTGTCCCTCCCCTAAAATACCAGTACATATACCACACCCAATATCAGGGAAGGCAGACAGCACACAATAGCTTTTTTAAGTTTCCGGATATCTCTGAATTTTATCAGATTCAGAAGAAGAAATATCCCCATCATAAGGGGAGCCAGCATAATTCCCATAGAGGAAAGCAGACAACAGGCTCCATTGGTCAGAAATAAAAGGCTCCAGGGATATTTCGCATTCTCCTGCATCAATATTTCCATACAAAGAAAAAATAAAAGAGGAAGAAATACTCCGGCCAGCACCGCTTTTCCCTGCCAGATCCTGCCCATGGTAAATGCCCCGAAATTATACACCGAATAACCTGATGCCCACAGGATTCCTGCACAGAGGATCATAAAGATCCCCTGTTCCTGTACTTTTTCCTTAAAAAAGCGGCAGCTGTACTGATAAAGCACCAGATAAGCCAGAAAAATAAATACCGCCGGAAAAATGGTGTGTGCCACAGTTGCCGGAGAAAGTCCTGCACATAACCGGCTGATCACAGCAAGAAAAGCAGGAAACGGGGAAAGAATATAACGGCTTGGCAGTTTTTGGTAGGGGATTCCTGTGTAAGGATTTACCGCATATACAGAGTCGGTCTCTACCGCTGTAGCTGCAGTTCCCACATAAAAAGCATCATCCTCATCCATATGTGCATAAAGCATCACGATCACCAGCTGTACAAGAATCAAAAACGCTGCCACTATTAATTCCGGAGAGATCTGTATTTTTTGTATAAGGGGCTCTCCAGCTTTTCTTTTCCGGTAAAGAATGTACAGACCTCTGACAGCCAGAAAAACAGATATCAGCCCATAGACAGCTGTCAGCATATGCAACGGCAATTTCATAAAAATTGCGGCAAGAGAGAGCAGCTCTGTAATGGCAAACAACAGGATATATCCTCCAAGAAGCTGCTCACACCAGTTTCTGTTTTCCCGTCGAAAATAAAAGACGCCCACACACCATGGAATAAAGAGCAGCCACACAACAGCCAGCAAGCCCCCAAAAAACAATCCCATATTTTTTATTTCTCCAATTCTTTTTTCAGGATTCCCATCGCTACCTTTTCCGGTGTGATGGGAAGTTCTCTTACACGGACGCCGGATGCATTGTAAACGGCATCTGCAATTGCAGGACTTGGAGTGTCGATAACAAGTTCTCCAATGGACTTGGCACCAAAAGGCCCTGTCTTCTCATAGCTGCTCTCAAACTCCACACGGATATTTCCAATATCCTCACGGCTTGGAACCTTGTACTGCATAAATGAATTCTCCCGGATCTTTCCTTCTTTTGAGTACTGAACATTCTCCATAAGTGCCATGCCAATTCCCTGGGCAACACCACCCTCAGTCTGTACCCGGGCAAGATTAGGATTGATAGGAGTTCCACAATCTACCACAGCCACATAATCGATCAGTTCAATGTTTCCGGTCTCCTTGTCCACTTCCACTTCCGCTGCACCAATCATATAAGGCGGTGGGGAAATCTGTGATGAGAAAGAAGCTGTCACCTGAAGTTCCTGGGTATTGCCGCAGGTTCCCTTGTACGCAACCTCCTGGATACTTACTTCTTTTCCTTCTGTATATACTCTTTTCCCATCAAAATCAGCCTTTTCCGGCTCTATTCCAAGCATTCCTGCGCCAACCCTGATGATACGCTTTCTCAGTTCGCTGCAGGCATTGATCACTGCATTTCCTGTGGCATAGGTGGTGGCAGAAGCATAAGAACCGGAATCATAAGGGGAAACATCCGTATCCACGCCAAATGCTACCACATTTTCAAACTCTGTCTCCAGGCAGTCTGCTGCCATCTGGGAGAGAATGGTATCACAGCCTGTACCCATATCTGCACATCCAAGGGATAACGTATAGGAAGCATCCTCATTCAGCTTCACCATTGCACCGCCTACATCCACATTTGCAATGGACGACCCCTGCATAGCCATGGCAAGTCCTACGCCACGGACTTTTCCATTTCCCATATCCCTGCATGGATATTTTTCATCCCAGCCGATCATCTCCTTTGCACGGGCAAGACAGCGGTCCATGGTACAGCTTGCGGTGTGGGTAAGATTGCCGTCATAGTCGTACATAGGTTCACCCTCAACAGGCATGTTCAGCTCACGGAGCTTTGCAGGATCCATATTCATTTTGTGCGCCAGCTCATTGACAGCGGATTCCACTGCATAAATACCCTGGGTAGCGCCATATCCACGGTATGCTCCTGCTGCCTGGACATTTGTATATACCACTTCATAATCAAAAGTATAGGCTTCCAGATTCCGGTACAGGGCAATTGCCTTGTGCCCGGTAAGGCCGACAGTTGTGGGACTGTGGTCTCCGTAGGCACCTGCATTGGAAAGAGCTTCCACCTTGATTCCCTTTACAATTCCATTTTCATCTGCCCCGACTTTTACATGAACTTCCATCTCATGACGTGGAGAAGCGCATATCAGAGATTCATAACGGCTGTATACGATCTTGGAGGGGCGTCCTGTAAGCCAGGTGACAATTGCCGGATAGATCTCGCAGACCTCTGTCTGCTTGGCACCAAAACCACCGCCGATACGAGGCTTGATCACACGGATTTTAGAAGAAGGAATTCCAAGAGCATTCCCAAGGATTCGGCGAAGATGGAACGGAACCTGTGTGGATGACACTACATTCAGTCTTCCGAAATAGTCCTTGGTGCAGTAAGTGCGAAAAGTTTCCATCATACACTGCTGATCTGCTTTTGTGTGGTAAACTTCATCTACCGTGTATTTGCACTCTTCCAGAACTTTGTCAATATCTCCCATTTCCTCATGGCCCTTGGCAGCAAGATTTCTCTTATTGTCAGCGCCTACCGGGAATTTGGATTCCCAGTCATCCTCCGGATGCACCAGCACCGGGTTATCCTTGGCTGTGTGCATATCCAGAACCGGTGTCTCCACACGGTATTTTACCTTAATGCGTTTCATGGCAAGATCTACCGCAGCTTCCGTCTCTCCTGCCACAATTGCTACCGCATCTCCTACAAAGCGAAGATGCTGATCCAGGATCATTCTGTCATAGGGGCTGAATTCCGGATAAGTCTGACCTGCTGAAGCAAATCTTCTCTTTGGCACGTCTTTCCATGTAAGGATCAGTACCATTCCTTCCACCTTCATGGCATTTTCTGTCTTAATCTCTTCTACCCAGGCATTGGCATAGGGACTTCTTAAAATCTTGATGATCAGGCATTCCTTTGGGGCCAGATCATCTGTATAAACCGGCTGTCCTGTAACCAGAGCCATGGCATCTTTTTTTTGCAAAGACTGATTTACATAGCTCATGGCTGCACCTCCTTCTCCTGACCATTCTCATTTTTCTTATATTCCAGGTATTTCAGAATACTTCTGGTCTGTCCGATAAAACCGGAACAGCGACAGAGATTTCCTGCCAGGTATTCCTTGATTTCTTCTTCTGTAGGATCTTCTAATTCCTTTGTCATGGCAAGTACGTTCATAATAAATCCCGGATTACAAAATCCACACTGCTCCGCACCTTCATTTGCAAGAAAAGTACCAAACTCTTTTGCCTCTTCCTGAAGCCCTTCCATAGTCATGACCTTTTTACCGTCGATACGTGCTGCCAGAACGCTGCAGGACAGCACTGGCCTTCCCTCTACCAGAACTGTACAAAGGCCACAATTGGCAGTCTCACAGCCTCTCTTTACACTATAACATCCCAGGCTTCGAAGAAATTCCAAAAGCATGGTGTCCGGACGGATCTCTTCTTCTTTTTTGGCTCCATTAAGCCAGAAATTAATTTTCATCAGTCTTACCTCCCACTGCTTCCAATGCTCTTTTTGTGAGAACCTTCACAAGAAGAGATCTGTAATCTGCACTGCCTCGCATATTCCCGGCTGTGGGAACCTTTGCAGCAGCATAGTCTGCAAATCTGGAAAATGCATCCTTCTGTTCCTCCAAGGACTGCTTTTCCATATCCTTCAGGATATTTTCTTCATCTTTCAAAAGAAAGGCTTTTGCAGGGCGAGCACCATAAACAGCTTTCACACCACCTTCGGACCAGCTTATACAGCAGGCAAGCACCGGAAAATCTGTCTTAGTGTTTCGCTGACTTAAATATGCCACCTTGATCGGCGTTTTCTTCACAATAATGCGTACCAGAATATCTCTGTCCTTTGGCATTTTCACAAAGTCAGAAAGACAGACCCTGCCGCCTTTAAAAAGCTCTACCTCTGTGTCCAGTGCCAGAAACATAGTCAGCACATCGGAGAATCCAAATCGTCCCCAGATGCTTCCTCCTACAGTGGCACAGTTGCGGAACTGAACTCCAACAATGTGGCGCAGGCTCTCTTTTATAGCACCATTTGTGTATGCATGAAGGCCCTCATGAAGCTCCAGATCACGCAGGGATGTCATACATCCGATGACAAATTCCTCATCCGTCTCTGTGATGGTATCCAGTCCCAGACCGGAAAGATCAATGGCTGTGGTCACATTTCTGCTGCCCATTTTCAGCCACACCATACCGCCCAGCACACAGGCAGTGCGCTTCTGGTTCAGCTCATAGGCTTCTTCCAGAGACTGCACTTTTACATAATTTTTTATCTTAAGCATGATAATTTCCTTTCTTTTATTATCGCTTATTTTGTTTTTTGACACAATGAAAAAGGCTTCCTGTAAAATTCCCGGATCATATTCTATGGAAATTGGAGAAGTCTTCTTTTAAGTATCTTTAGTATAACAAGAAAGTTTTCAAATTTCCAGCGAAATGACATATTCAGAATATTTTTTTGTTTTGATTTTATGCAAACTATATAGATATTTTCAAATAATTGTGTTATAATACGAAAAAGAACAGAAAATAGTTTTTGTAAGCTATTTTATAACAAAAATAATCACAAATCCACCACAAAAGGAGGCGGCGTTTATGAGTAAACGTATCATAACCATCAATCGTATGTTTGGAAGCAACGGACGTATTATTGGAAAGGCTCTTGCTGAGGAACTGGGATTTAAGTTCTATGATAAGGAACTGATTGAAATGGCGAGCAAGGAGAAAAAAATCCCCTTCGATGAATTTGCCAGGGTAGACGAGAGAAAAGCCAGCCAGTGGCTTTATCCGGTGGATTACGAGCTTCAGATGAATCCGGAGTACCATTTTGTACCTATGAATGATGTGCTTTATGATCTGCAGAAGAAGATCATTCTGGAGGCAGCAGATAAGGAAAACTGTGTGATCGTCGGACGCTGCGGCAATTACATTCTTCAGGATGTCAAAGATAAGCATCTGAGCCTGTTTATTTATGCACCTTTTGAAGAACGTGTAAAGACGGTTATGGCACGTACCGGACGGGAAGAAAAGAGTGTGCGTAAACTGGTAAAGAGAACCGACAAAGAGCGCCGGGCTTATTATGAATATTTCACAGATACCAACTGGCTGGATATGTTGCAGTATGATTTGTGTATCAACAGCAGTACGGTTTCTAAGGAAGAGATTGTGGAGATGGTGAAAAAGCTTATCTGAGTACATAAAGATGATGGCCCCGCTGAATTGGCGGGGCTGTTAGTTCATCTAAGCATTGCGCCGGTCTGCTGCATGAACCCCAACTGCCCCAAGGCGTCCGGTCTGCATCATTTTCCCAAATATCCTTTCAAAAATTCATAGATTTCTTCCTCAGTAGGCGGGCACCCCTCCAGGTGATGTGCAAAATGACGGGTGCAGTGGCCGATTCCCAGATTGCCGTTCTGATTTCTGTATCCCTGACCGATACAGATCCGGGTATACAGGCCAGAAAGCAACCCCTCTTGTTTCAGTCGGTCAAGAGCAGGAATCAGATTGCCATAACAGGCACTGCAGGATTCCACCTCTTCTACCGCATCTGCAAGCTCCACCACTTTCCGGGATTTTGGGATTGGCTTGCCAAAGTCCCCTCCGATGGCGCAGATCTCTGCCTGATGGATATCCGCACAGCCCACTCCAAGTGCAGCTGCTTTTACAATATATGGCACATCCTCTACCTGATAGTGCATCAGATCACAGACATAGGCATCCATAAGTACAGGGTCTTTTCCTGCCAGAATGCGGTTCATTTCAACCGGATTTCCTCCATCTTCAAAATCCAGATCCCCACAGATATTATCCACTACAATAAAATCCTGATGGATACCAAGCCCCAGATGGGCAATGGGATCATGAAGACCTAGTGCGTGGAATCTGCGCTTTTCCGAATTCGGCAAAAGTCCCTTCATATTCTTCAGTGCACAGGTGATCTTCGTCTGACAGTGTCCTTTTAAAACCGGTACATTGATAAGAAAGTCAAGGTCAAAAACACTTTTACAGATATTTAAGGTCATGTCACCACATTCTACTGAAATGCTTTTTTCTTTTTGCATGTCAAGAAAAGGAACGTGATATTTTTCACAGAGGGATTTGTATCCACAGACCTCATAGGACTCAGAGGTCTTATCTCCCACCCAGGAGCCCTCCATAATCACCAGATTGGAAAATCCCTTCTCCTGAAGATATTCCACAATTCCAGCCACCACCTCCGGGTGGGTGGTACCGCCCCAGTAAGCTTCCATGGGTGCTACCAGGTTTGGCTTGATGCCGATCCGCATGTTCTGCAAATCGCTCTTTTGCTCTATCTCTCCTGCCAGATCACAGGTTTCCAGCAATTCCATGGTCATTGCGGTGTAATCTGTTCCGCATTTTATATAAATCTGATTCTTCTTCATTCCAGGATCAGTACTCCTTTTTCTCCATAATCTTTATGGATATTGTACAGGAAAGCAGAAGCATTAGCAACATCAAAGCTCCCAGAAGCACCAGACACACCGGAATTCCAAGACTCAGGATTTTCTCCATAACCTCTTTTACAAAAGAAAGATCAATCTGCATCCGGTCACATATTTCAGAACCGATCCAATATACAGCCATTGCGCCAAACACCATGATAAACAGTGCTATCCGACCTGCCTGGCTGCCAAATTTCAGCTGTACCGGAAACATAACTGACACTGCAACAATGGCCATAAAAAGCCCCGAAGCTGCTGCAGCGATCATTTCCTCCCACAAAATGCTGCGATAGCCGGCGATATTCACCACACAGCCAATTATAACTGCCAACGCCCATCCAAGAAGGATCATCCCTGTCCCAAACAGGTATTTCTCCTTCACATATTCCCTCCTGCTAAAAGGAAGGGTAAACAGATATGCCATGCTGCTGTACATCTCATCATTGGAAATATTATTCCATGCTATAACTGCAATCAAAATAGACACATAGCTGATCAGAAAAGATGGTCCTGCTGATGTGCTGGCAAAGCATAAAAAAGCAATTGCAAAAGCTGCCACATATGCCTTTGCATTTTCTTTCATAAATTCCAGATCCTTTGTCATAAGACCTCTCATAACACTTCCCCCTTAATCATCATAGTGATCACCTCATCCACTGAACCGCGCTCCACAGCGATCTGCGGATAATTTTCCGTATAATATGCTTTCTCATCTGTGAGACAGCTGTAACCATAATGCTCCTTTTTTACCCGGAGGATATGCGCCCTGTCAAGAGATGCATACTGTTTCTCATCTGCCTTGATCAGTCCATATTCGTCCAGCAGCACATCGGTATTCTCATGAAGCACGATCTGTCCCTTGTTAATCATATAAATATCATCACAAAGATTCTCCAGATCCGAGGAAATATGGGAACTGATCAGAATGCTCCGTCCTTCTGTCTCCATATATTCCCGCAGAAGCTCCAGAATGCTGTCCCTTGCTACCACGTCAAGCCCTGCTGTAGGCTCGTCAAGGATCAAAAGCTTCGCATCAAAGCTGGTGGCCACCAGAACCTTTAATTTTGCACGCATTCCTGTAGAAAACTCCTTCAGCTTTTTGTCCATGGGAATGGAAAATTCCTGGCAGCGCTTTTCAAAAGCAGCTCTGTCAAATTTCTCATAGGTATTTTCCAGAACATGGACAATCTGCTTTACCTTCAGACATTCGGAAAATCCACTGTCCGAAAGAGCCGCACCAATCTGTGCCTTTTCCTTTGCTGTGATCTCCTCCTGTCTCTTATTAAAAATACGGATTTCTCCAGAGTCCGGATAGATCAGTCCCAGGATTGCCTTAAACGCAGTAGATTTCCCTGCCCCATTTGCCCCGATCAGGCCGGTGATCTGCCCTTCTTCAATCTCCATCGTCACATCCAGGGAAAAACCCGGATAATTCTTCTGTAAATGCTTTAAACTCAGCAGCATATCTAATCCTCCATAATCAATTCAAACAGTTCCCGGATTTCTTCATCCGAAAGCCCGCTGATCCGTGCCTTTTTGACCACTTCATCCAGCTCCATCTCAATTTCACGCTTCCGTTCTTCCATAAGAAGACCCTGATTGTTTTTGGCAATGAAGCTGCCCTTTCCATGGACTGTGACAATAAAGCCCTCTTCCTCCAGAAAATCATAGGCCTTCTTTACAGTAAGGGCACTGATCTTCAGTTCCTTTGCCAGGGTTCGCACGGAAGGGAGCATTTCTTCCTCCTGTAATGTACCGTCAATGATCAGCCCCTTGATCTGATCTGTGATCTGCTCGTATATAGGTTCCATTGACGAATGATTGATGATAATCTTCATAGGCTCCTCCTTTGGCAAACAGTATATAACAGTATTGTACTGTTGTCAAGTGTTATATACTGTTTGTTACAAACTATGGCAAACAAACTTCTTTTCAAACATGCTCCTGAGAAACCAGCCTTGGATATTGAATTTTCCAATCTCAACCTGTATAATTATAAGGCAGGAATTGCAGGAGAAACTTTGTTTCAGAGCAATTCGTGGATATCAAGTTAGGGAAAACCTAACATCATTATAAAAATAAGAAAACTGCCACGTATTTTTCAGAGTGTGGCAGTAATCACTACATTTTTACGGAGAAGGATAATGAAAAAGAAAAAAGGAAAAAGAAAGAAACAACTGCGACGAAAATATTTTATGAAAAAGCTTCTTATCACGGAAGGTTGTCTGCTGGCTGCGGCGCTTATCGTTCTCACAGGTGTCACACTTGTAAAACATCTGCGTGATTCTGCACGGACTGTTTCCATGGTCCAGGCACCTGCAGATCTGCCAGAGAGTACCGATATTGACATGGAGGCCACAGATTCCCTGGAACAGGTAAAAGCCGCCATGGCAAAGCCCACAGAATTTTCCCCATCCTGCCTGGAATCCACTGATCCGTCCCTTTACATACAGTCAACGGAAATTGAGGTAAACGGTCAGACTCTAACCAGTGTTTCCGATTATCATACAGAAGCAGTCCATACCTTTGATGCAGGAATCAATTATACGGATGTTGACGGAATCGTCACTTTCCGCGGCAACAATTTCCGTGACACTGCTTCCTACGGCAATACACAAATGAAAGATTATAAAATAGCAGATCTGTGGACCGCACAGACAGGCTCCCTTACCTACGGCAATGCCACCTGGTCCGGAAGCGGATGGACAGGCCAGCCCCTTATGGAAAAATGGCCCAAAGAAGTAAAGCAGCATATGAACATGTATGACTGGGCCAAAGAAGACGATGACCTCGTGGAGGTGATCTACGCATGTATGGATGGATATGTTTATTTCCTGGATCTGAAAACAGGGAAGCCCACCCGTGATACCCTGAACCTTGGCTTTACCTTCAAGGGAGCCGGTGCACTGGATCCAAGAGGCTATCCCATCCTGTATGTAGGAGCAGGCTATGACAGTAACCTTGGCACAGCCAGAGTATTTGTGGTCAACCTCCTTGACTGCAGCACCATGTACACCTTTGGAAATAATGACTCTTTTTCTCTTCGTGGAAATCTCAGCTATTTTGATTCTTCTGCCCTGGTAGACGCAAAGACAGATACCTTGATCTATCCGGGAGAAAATGGAATCCTTTATCTGATCAAGTTAAATACCCAGTATGACCCCCAGGCAGGTACCCTGTCCATTTCTCCGGACAATATCGTGAAATGGCATTACTATGGAACCCGCACCAGCGTAGGTTCCTACTGGCTGGGAATGGAAGACAGCGCTGCCATCTATGACGGTTACCTCTTTATCGCAGACAATGGCGGCAATCTCATGTGCCTGGATCTGAATACCCTGCAGCTGGTATGGGTACAGGATACTCTGGATGACTCCAATTCCACCCCTGTTCTCTCCGTGGAGGACGGTCACCTTTATCTGTACGTCAGCACCTCTTTCCGTCTCGGATGGCGAAGCAGCAGCTCTGCGGAAGTTCCCGTATGGAAGATTGATGCAGAAAATGGAAAGATCATCTGGAAAACCTCCTATGAATGTTATTCTGAGGATGGTGTCTCCGGCGGAGTCCAGTCTACCATTGCCAATGGAAAAAATGAGCTTTCCGATTACATTTATGTAACAGTAGCCCGTACCGGCGGCCAATCAGACGGAGTCCTTGCGTGTCTGGATAAAAAGACAGGCGAAGCCAAGTGGGAGCACACCGCTGCTTATGCCTGGTCCTCTCCTGTCTGCGTCTACAATGCAGATGGCAGCGGAAAGGTTCTCTACTGTAACAGCACCGGACACATTTATCTGCTGGACGGAAAAACAGGAGACGTTCTTGACTGTCACCAGATCAGTGAGGGAGTCATAGAAGCATCTCCTGCTATTTATCAAAGCTATATGGTGGTAGGAACCAGGGACTGTAAAATATGGGGAATGGAGCTGCAGTAATGCAGCTTCTTTCTTTTAAGCCCGGATGGCCCAGCGCATCTTCGTTGAACGTGCCCGCCCGTTTCTGGCGCATTCCTGTGCTGAGGGACGGATCACATCCTTTGCATAATCTGCATAAATTCCTTCTTTATAGCCCTGTTTCAGGGCTTTTTTTACCAGCTTGTCCTCACCGGAATGGAAGGTCAGAATTGCAGCTCTTCCACCTGGCTTTAAGGCTCCCGGCAGCTTCTCCATGAATTCATACAATACTTCAAATTCATGGTTTACATCAATACGAAGTGCCTGAAAGGTTCTCTGACAGGTCTTTTTGATGGTATCTTTTTTCTCTTTTTCCGGAAGAAAATCCAGGGTTTTTTCAATAATCTCCCGGAGCTTTGTAGTGGTATCTATATGATTTCCCCTGCGTATCTCATCAGTAATGGCTTTTGCAAGCTCTTCACAGTAAGGTTCATCTGAATTTTCATAAAGCATTCCGGCAAGCTCATCCCGCGTAATAGATTCCAGACGCTGGGCCGCACTGATACCGGTCTCCTGGTTCAGACGCAGATCCAGAGGTCCATCTGTTTTAAAAGAAAATCCCCTTTTGGGATTGTCAATCTGCATGGAGGATACTCCCAGGTCTGCCAGAAGAAAATCAAATCCCCCTGCTTCCTTTGCAATTTCATCCAGAGTGCAGAAATTCTGCAGTTTGATAGTCAGAATATCTTCCCCAAAGCCAAGGTCCTCCAGACGCTTCTTCGTCTTTGCAGCTTCTTCATGATCCACATCTGTGGCATACATATGACCTTTTCCTTCCAGGCATTCCAGCATGGCCTTTGTATGTCCGCCGTATCCAAGGGTAGCATCAAATCCAGTCTGGCCTGGCTTGATTTCCAGAAAATCCAGGATTTCCTTTACCATAATGGAAATATGCATGCCAGCCGGAGTATTTCCTTTTTCTATTACATGCTGGATGGTATCCTGATATTTTTCCGGTTGCAGTTCCTTATATTTTTCTTCAAATTTTTTCGGATACTTACCTTTATAACGCACACGCCTTTTGTGGGACTGCTGGCCCTCTGCCTCTGCGCCTTGAAACTGCTTTTTTTCTTTTTCCTGTGACATTACTTTCTCCTTTTATTTCCAAAATACTCTTTGTATCCTAACATTTAACCTTGTAAAATTCAAGCCATAGATTCTCTGACACTTTTGAAACCGATTTTTACTTATTACTGATCACAAAGCAAACAGTAACTTTTACTTTTTTATGAAATGAAAAAATTTTGTCTTTTCTTAAGAGAGATTTCCATGTAGAATATAAAATAAGAAGCAAGAAAGGAGCAACTTATGAAGAAAAAATTTAGCATACTGCTGTGTGTGATGCTGCTTGCTCTTAGCGGCTGCCGTATTTCTGGCAATACCATCCGTTTTGGCGCAGCAGATATCGGTGGAATGTACTACTCATTTGCAAACACCTTCACAGAGCTGGCAAATGAGAGTTTTCCCTCTTACTCATTTGAATCACGTACTACAGCTGGTTCTGCAGCCAACCTAAGGCTCTTATCAGACAACTTTATCGAGCTTGGAATCGCACAGGCTGACCTGATTTATGATGCCTATCAGAAAAACGGCAATCTCCGTGCCATTGCAGGACTTTACACAGAGGCATGCCAGCTGGTAGTAAGGGCAGATTCCGGCATTGAATCTCTTGATGATCTTTCCGGTCACACCGTAAGCATTGGTGCAGAGGAATCCGGAACAGAGTTAAATGCCAACCAGATCCTGGAATTTTCCGGCATTCCATCTTCCATTGTCACTACCAAAAATATGGATTACATTGAGGCTGCACATGAACTTGAAAACGGTGATATTGACGCATTTTTCTGTACAGCCGGACTAACCACTACCATCATTGAAGAGCTTGCAAGAGAATGTGACATCCGCCTTATCTCCATTGATGACCGCACCATTGAAAAAATGCTCTCCTATTCCAATGCCTACAGCCGTTATACTATTCCTGCCGGAACCTATGATGGGCAGGAAGAAGCGATCAATACTATTGGTGTGACATCTGTACTTGTCACTTCAGACTCCATGTCTGAAGACCTGATCCAGCAGCTGACCTCCATGCTCTTTGAGAAATCAAAAGAGCTTCAGTATTCCACTTCCCTGGATCTTCATCTTGATGAAAAATTTGCCACAAGCAATATTCCTATTCCATTTCATTCCGGTGCAGCAAAGTACTATGAAGAGAATGGACTGGACGTGAACTTACAATAATCAACAGAAAGGCAAAACATGAGAATTCAATTAGATATGTATCAGACACTTGCAGTTGCTGTGCTGGTGCTTTTACTTGGAAATTTTCTGAGAAAAAGGATCAGCTTTCTGGAAAAATTCTGCATTCCTGCGCCTGTCATCGGCGGTCTTCTCTTCGCCATTATGACCTGCGTGTGCTACAGCGCCGGAATTGCCGAATTTTCCTTTGACGATACCCTCCGTGAAGTATGCATGGTTTTCTTCTTTACATCCGTAGGCTTTCAGGCAAACCTCAAAGTTTTAAAAAGCGGTGGAAAATCCCTTATCATCTTTCTTGGACTTGTGATCGCATTGATCCTGCTCCAGAACGTTACTGCCGTAGGACTGGCTAAAGTTCTGGGACTTGACCCTCTGATCGGAATGTGTACCGGTTCCATCCCTATGGTCGGTGGACATGGTACTGCCGGAGCTTTTGGACCGATTCTGGAAGATTTCAAGATCAGCGGCGCCACTACCATATGTACCGCAGCTGCCACATTCGGACTTATCGGCGGCAGCCTCATCGGAGGTCCCCTTGGTAAGCGTCTGATTGAAAAACATAACCTTCTCTCCACTGCTTCTACAGAGGACGACAGCCTTCTTGTGGAAGAAGAGAAAAAACATGAGCGACATACCACCATGTATCCTTCCGCTGTTTTTCAGCTGATCCTGGCTATTGGTCTTGGAACGATTTTTTCCATGTTTCTCACACAGACAGGACTTACCTTTCCAATTTACATTGGCGCAATGCTTGCAGCTGCACTGATGCGAAATATCTGTGAGTACACCAGGATCACCACCATCCATATGGGTGAGATCAATGACCTGGGTGGTATCAGCCTGTCCCTTTTCCTTGGTATGGCCATGATCACCTTAAAGCTCTGGGAGCTGGCTTCCCTTGCCCTTCCACTTATTATCCTGCTGGCAGCGCAGACCGTGCTCATCTGTGTCTTCACCTATTTCATTGAATTCAACATCATGGGACGGGATTATGATGCTGCCATACTGGTAGCCGGAACCTGCGGTTTCGGAATGGGGGCCACCCCAAACGCCATGGCAAACATGCAGGCTGTATGCGAAAAATATGTACCTTCTGTCAAAGCTTATCTACTCATCCCTCTTGTTGGAAGCTTATTTGCAGATTTCCTTAACAGTCTTGTCATTACATTCTTTATCAACATACTATAGTTTAAAGGAGTATCCATTATGTTTAAAAAACTGAAAAAACTTTTCAATGCAAAGAAAGAACAGCATAAACATAATTATGATCTGACTTTTGACAACGTAGCCATACCGGAAATTCACACCCACAAATCAGACAAGCACCAGGAAGAAGCCCCCAGTCAGCAGCCAATCCAATATGACAATGTAGCCATTCCGGAGGTTCACATCCGTGCTAAAAAAAATAAATAATCTGATTACCAGAAAAAGAACGAGACCTGTAAAAAGTCTCGTTTTTTCTGGTAAGGAGCACATCCTCTCTCTTATTTACATATGGATCACAATCTCTGTCACCAGTTCTTTAAAAGCTTTCGCAACCCGGTCAGCAGTTTCCTGAACCTCCTTATGGTTCAGCTCTTCCTTTGAAATGCCTGCTGCCATGTTGGTAATACAGGAGATACCACATATTTCAAGACCCATATGACGTGCAGCCATTGCTTCACATGCAGTACTCATTCCCACTGCATCTCCGCCCCAGATGGATGCCATCCGCACTTCTGCAGGTGTCTCATAATTCGGTCCTGTAAACTGGACATACACCCCCTCCTGTATCGGAATCCCACAGGTATCAGAAGCCTGTCGGATCACCTCCTGCAGCCGTCTGCTATATACCTCACTCATATCCGGAAATCTGCTTCCAAGCTCATCTATATTTGGTCCGATCAGTGGGCTTGGGATTCCTGTGGCAATATGATCTGTGATCATCATGAAGTCTCCAGGCCTGTAAGCCGGATTTACTCCACCAGCTGCATTGGTCAGCAACAGCTTCTTAGCCCCCATCATCCCCATCAGTCTTGTGGGAAGAACTACGTCTGACATGGGATACCCTTCATAGTAATGTACCCTTCCCTGCATGATCACTACCGGTACCTCTTTTACATAACCAAATACAAAACGTCCCTTATGTCCGGCTACTGTAGACGTAGGAAAACCCTCAATCTCTGTGTAGGAAACGGTCGCCTCTATCTGTATCTCATCTGCATAATCTCCCAGACCAGATCCCAGGATCAGCGCCACCTCCGGTTTAAAATCTGTTTTTTTCCGGACACTTGCAAGACAAGTTTCCAGTTTCTGATATAAGCTGTTCATATGCACCTTCTCCTTCTTAGAAGCACCCAAGCTTCTCATCTACTGTTTTTTTAAGCCCTTCATACTGTTTTTTATCAATCCAGATCTGATTGCCTTTTTTAGTGATCAACTGATCCGACTGAAATTTTTTAATGGCCCTGCTGATGCTTTTCAGACAAAGTCCTGTCTCATCAGCCAGGTTCTGGCGGCTTTCATTGATACATAAAATGTCATTTTTGTTATATTTTTCAAACCAGTCTGCAAACAACACTGCCAGCCTGTCAGCTCCCTCCAGAAACAGATACAGACGATTTCTGCGTTCTTCTTCCAGAAGGGAAGCACAGGTAAGTTTTGCCTCCAGCCGAAATGCCTCCATATCGGAATAGATCCATTTTTCATATTGGATTCTAGGAAGTCTGGCCACAATACAATCTGTTACTGTCTGTAAGGTAGTCTGGTAGAGAGGCTGTCCGAGGATCACCTCCATTCCTCCAAGGGCAATGAGATTGGTCGGTTTCATAAAGTCATAGGCAATACCGGATATTCTGTAATCTGTGGCTTTTACTCTTCCTTTTGCTACAAAAAAGATCGTATCTGCCGGTTCATTTTCCCGGATAAAGGTAGTTCCTGCCTTCATCACTTCACTTTGAAACAGATCCATAAGCCACAAAGGTGCTGTCCTGAAATAAGCCTCAAACTGCTTCTGTTTTTCTCTTTCCAATTCTCTTAAAAATGGCAGTACATCGTGTAAATACGTGTGTTTCATACAAGTTCCTCATTTTTACAGATCACATGGTTGTTTTCTTTTGTTCTCAGACCAGTTTATCCAAAATGGAGTGGCCAATAGTCCCTTCCGGCATTTCCACATCAAAATTATCTGCCACAGAGGCTCCGATCACAGCAAAAGTATCCTGATTTTTCATCGCTCCGCCATTTTCCATGGACAAAGAATAGGCAAGAAAAGGAACATACTCCCGTGTATGATCTGTTCCGCTGTAGGTAGGGTCATTTCCGTGATCTGCGGTAAGGATCAGAAGATCATCCTCTCGCAGCTTTTGTAACAGGACTCCCAGGTTCCGGTCAAATTTTTCGATTTCTCTACCATAGCCTTCCACATTTCGTCTGTGTCCCCACAATGCATCAAAATCCACCAGGTTTACAAAGCAAAGTCCCTTAAACTCTTCCTTACTGATCTCAATAGTCTGCTCCATTCCCTGCACGGAACTTTCGGAATGGTAAGTCTTTGTAATTCCCTCCCCGCAGAAAATATCATTGATCTTTCCCACACCGATCACATCCAGACCATTGTCCTTCAGAGCATTTAATACAGTGAGTCCAGTGGGCTTTAGAGCATAATCATGGCGGTTGCTGGTACGCTTGAATTCACCTTTCTTTTTGCCTACATAAGGTCTTGCGATCACCCGGCCTACACGCCACTCATCTTTCATGGTGATCTCTCTTGCGATTTCACAGCACCGGTAAAGATTGGCCAGATCAAAGGTCTCCTCATTTCCACAGATCTGAAGGACAGAATCTGCAGAGGTATAGACGATCATAGCGCCGGTATTAATTTCTTCCTCTCCCAGTTCCTCTATGATCTGGGTTCCGCTGGCACTTTTATTTCCAATCACCCGTTTGCCGCACCGTTTTTCCAGTTCCCGGATCAGTTCCGGCGGAAAACCGGTGTCTGTAAAAGTAATAAACGGTTTCTCTGTGCGGATTCCCATCATTTCCCAGTGCCCGGTCATGGTATCCTTACCATTGCTGGTCTCCCCCATCCGCATGTAACGCCCAATAGGATGCTCTTCCGGATGCATATTTCCTGCCGGATGAAGATTCAGCATTCCAAGCTTCCGAAGATTGGGGATTTCAAGGGAACCCATTTTATCCAGGATATGACCGAATGTGTCAACTCCCACGTCACCGTATTTTTCTGAATCCGGCATTGCACCAATGCCAAGGGAATCCAGGACGATCACGAAAATCCTTTCATATTTTTTCAAAATAAAATTCCTCATTTCTGCTGCATTTTCTTGTTTTATTGCGAATTTTGTTATACAGATCTCCTTTGACTTCTTCTTTTGCAAATGCCGTATCTACAGCATTTTTCATAAGCAATGGAATTTCCTCATCCAAAATCCCATAATATTTCTGGATAAAAAGCAGTTCCCCGGTCAATGTGGTATCGCTCACTGTACGGTTGTCCGTATTTACAGAAACCTTCAGGCCTGCATCCAGAAATTCCCGTAAGGGGTACTGAGCAGTGCTTTCCACTGCTTTTGTCTGAAGATTGCTGATGGGACACATTTCAATCCCAATGCCTTTTTGTGCCAGCTCTTTTTGCAGCCCTTGATGTCCTCTCATGGCAATTCCATGTCCGATTCTGGCTGCACCTGCTTTTACCGAGTCAATGATGTTCTGCACACTTCCGCACTCCCCTGCATGAAGGGTAAATGGCATTCCCATTTTCCTGGTATTTTCAAATAATTCCATAAATTGTGCCATAGGATAAGAAGCTTCTGCACCTGCTAAATCTGCCCCGCATACACCACTGCCAAGATATTCCCTTGCAGTTTTTATCATCCGGCAGTTATCCTCCTGGCTGTGATGACGCATGGCACAGGTAATCACACCAAACTCCACTCCAAAAGCCTCCCTGCCTCTTTCCAGCCCTTTTAAAAGGGCTTCGATCACATGAGCACAGTCCATGTCATTGTTTTCTGATAAAAGAGGTGCAAAACGGATTTCTGCATAACAGACGTTTTCCAGGCTCATAGTCTTCAGCACATCATAACCTGCTTCTTCCAGTCCTTTTTCATCCATCAGGCACAGCCCGGGAAGAGAAAATTTCTCCAGATATTCTGCCAGGCTGGTGCAGTCTGCAGCCACACTTAGTTCCTGTGGCTGTACTGTTCTTCCAAGTCTTCTCTCTATAAATTCACGGCTAAGGGAACCGTCCAGATGACAATGCAGTTCCACCTTGGGAAGTGCCTTTATTTCTTCTGCTGTCATATCTGTTCCTCATTTCTTATGCAAAAGAACCAGCTGCAGCCCTTTTACATTTTTCAGTATTTTTTTCAGTTTCTACCCAGATTGGCAGGGCCGAATCCCAAAGGCAAAAGCTCTTTCAGAGTATAAATGTCATAATGCCCCCTGTCAACTGCCAATATGATCCAGAAGGTTTCCGGATCACAAAATTCCATCATAACCTGTCTGCATACACCACAGGGCGCAGCATATTCTGTGAGTATTCCATCCTTGCCTCCAACAATACAGATTGCCTGAAATTCTTTTATCCCCTCACTGACTGCTTTGAAAAATGCGGTTCTCTCTGCACAGTTTGTAGGGGTATATCCTGCATTTTCGATATTGCATCCGGTATAAATCTGACCATTTTTTCCAAGCAGAGCTGCGCCCACCTTAAAATTGGAATAGGGTGCATAAGAATATTCCAATTGACTGATGGCGGTGTCGATCAGCCTGCCGATCAACTCTTTTTCCATTTCACACCTCTTTTTTACTGTTTCTTTTCTTTTTGTTCCAGAGTGATTTAATATCCGGTGGCTTTTTCATTTTTTACAATTTTAATGATGCGGCTGGTTCCCAGTCTGTCTGCTCCAAGAGCCAGAAATTTCTCAGCATCTTCCAGTGAGGAGATACCACCTGCAGCTTTCATCTTCACATTTGGGCCGATATGTCTGGAAAACAGTTCAATATCTTCAAAGGTTGCTCCTGCACCGCCAAATCCGGTGGAAGTCTTGATATAATCTGCGCCTGCCTCTGTTACGATCTCACACATTTTGATTTTTTCTTCTTCAGTAAGGAAACAGGTCTCAATGATCACCTTTAGAATCTTGTCTGCGCATGCCTCTTTCAGGGTACGGATTTCCTTTTCAATGAGATCATATTTTTTATCCTTCAGCCAGCCGATATTGATGACCATATCAATCTCAGATGCTCCATTTGCAAGTGCATCCTTAGTTTCAAACTCTTTTGCTGCAGTTGTCATATAGCCGTTTGGGAACCCGATTACCGTACACACTGTCATTTTTCCAGCCATATATTCTGTCGCCTGTTTTACATAGCTTGGAGGGATACACACAGATGCAGTTCCATATTCCATAGCATCATCACAGATCTGTCTGATTTCCTCCCAGGTGGAAGGCTGCAGAAGCAGGGTGTGGTCTACATGTTTTAAAATCTCTTTTACGTCCATTATTTTTTCCTCATTTTCTATTTACATATCTTCCTGAATCAGTCTACGCACTGCCTCTACAGCCACACGGATGGCCATATCGGTATCATGGACTACCGGATTGTCTAGCCCCAGTTTCTCTCTTTCCTGGTTTGCGATCACCAGGAAACAGGAACCTGCTCTTACCCGAAGCTTACCTGCAGCAATAAAAAGTGCAGCAGACTCCATCTCAGAAGCCAGGCAGCCCATTTGTTTCCAGGCTTCCCATTTATTCATCAGCTCATAGCCTACTGGCATTGCCTCAGGCTCATGCTGCCCGTAAAAAGCATCCTTACATTGTACCACTCCCACATGGTAGGAAAGGCCTTTTTCCTTCGCCGCTGCCACAAGGGCATTGGTCACATCCAGGTTTGCCACTGCCGGATATTCGATTGGTGCATATTCCCTGCTGGTCCCTTCCATGCGGACAGCGCCGGTGGCAATCACCACGTCACCACTTTTTACCTCCGGCTGCATACCACCGCAGGTGCCGATACGCACAAAAGTGTCTGCACCGCATCTGGTCAGCTCTTCTATAGCTATGGAAGCAGACGGGCCACCGATTCCTGTGGAAGTAACGCTTACTTTCACCCCATTTAAAGTACCTGTATACGTGATATATTCCCGGTTGTCTGCAATCAGTACCGGATTTTCAAAATACTGTGCGATCTTCACGCATCTTTTGGGATCACCGGGCAGGATCACATAGCGCCCCACTTCTCCCTTTGCCACCTGGATATGATACTGTCTGCTTGCATCTTCTGAATAATTTTTCATAGTGTCACATTCTCCTTACTTGTATTCCAATACCTGCGAATTGTTCCACCTCTGCGCGGATTCCACAATTCTCCATTTCCATTATCTTTGTTCCTTATCTTTGCCCCTTATCGTAAGGAATGCCTTCTGCTTTCGGAGCTCTGGAGTTCTTGGATACAAAGACAAGAACGATCAGGGAAATAATATATGGGAACATATTGTACAGGGTGCTTGGAAGCTTTAGGGCTACCAGTGCATCAAATCCTGTATATACATTTGACAGGGCACGGAACAGACCGAACAGAAGCGCTGCCAGTCCAATGTTTACCGGTTTCCACTGTCCAAAGATCATAACTGCAAGTGCCAGGAAACCAAATCCCGCTACTCCATTCTCAAATTTCCACTCGCTGACCCCTGCAGTGATATATACAAGTCCGCCAAGCCCGCCCAGTGCGCCGGAGATCAGAACACCAGCATAACGCATTTTGTAAACATTGATTCCCACAGAATCTGCTGCCTGTGGATGCTCACCGCATGCCATAAGACGAAGGCCAAATTTTGTTTTGTATAAAACAATATAAGAAGCGATCAAAATAATCAGGGCAAAAAGCATGAACCAGCTGAATTCAAATTTCCCCATTTTTACAAGGAATGCTTTTTTTGCCGCTTTATAAGCCACTGTGGAAGATACATTGTCCGGATTTTCTGCCATGTTGATGGCTCTTACAATTACAACAGCTGCTGCCGGTCCAAGAAGGTTCAGCGCAGTACCTGCCAGTGTCTGGTCTGCATTAAAATTGATGGCTGCCACGCCAAGAAGAAGGGAAAATACCATTCCCACCAGTACGCTTGCCAACACTGCCAGAAGGATCACAAGCACTGCAGGAGCAGATTCCGGAAGATATTTCATCATCAGGGCACCCCCAAGTGCCCCCATTACCATAATTCCTTCCAGACCAATATTGATCACACCACTGTGTTCGGAAAAACAACCGCCAAGAGCTACGAGAATCAATACAGATGCAAATATCAAGGTATACTGGATCAGTAATAACATTATTTTTCTCCTCCTTTCTGCGCTTTTACAGCTTTCTTCTCGTCTCTTTTATCAAGATAACGGTTCAGCCAGAGTTTGAAGAAAAATACAAATCCGCACAGATAAATGATAAATGCGGAGATCAGATCAGAGATCTGGGCGCAGTACATAGTCTTATCCACATAGCTTCCGCCGCTGGTAATATGCTGGATAAAATAGGAGGAAAAAACAGTTCCGATAGGGTTCAGGCCTCCCAGGAACGCAGCTGCAATTCCGTTAAAGCCCATTCCCGGCACTGTAGTCTGCTGTACCATCCAGTTCTCAATTCCACTTAAATAGAAAACAGCTGCGCCTAGACCTGCAAGCCCGCCTGCGATCATCATAGTGACAATAGTGTTTCTCTTTTCTTTCATTCCGCAGTATTTTGCAGCATTTTTGTTCATACCTGTGGCTTTCAGTTCAAAACCGAATTTTGTTTTTTCCAGAACCACCCATACGACGATGGCCATCACTACAGAAATGATCAGACCAATGGAAACGAATTTGTTACCGGAAAAAATATTGTCCAGGCCACAGTTTGGCATCAGAGCACTTTTATTTCCACTGGAAAGGTCCACGGTATAAGGGGTGCTCTCGGATTTCACCTGTGTGAGAAGCATATTTACCACATACAAAGAGATCCAGTTCAGCATGATACAGGAGATAACCTCATTTACATTAAAGTACGCTTTTAATGCACCTGAGATTCCTCCCAGAAGGGCAGCAATTACAATGGCTGCCAGCATACATACATACCAGGGCATACCAAATTTCAATGCAAAATATAAGGATGCACCTGCTCCTACTACATATTGTCCCGCTGCCCCGATATTAAACAGACCTACTTTGTATGCGAACAGGACAGACAGGGAACACATCAAAAGAGCGGAAGCCTTTACCAGCGTAGTTCCCATGTATTTCAGCATGGCTGCCTGACTTGGATAATAAAAATAGTTTTTCAGGATTGCTGCTATGGCTTCTGCAGCACCTGCAGGATTGATGATCAGCAGTACGATATATCCGATAAAAAGGCCAATCACAATGCAAAGAAGAGAGGCAATAATGGTCTGAACCGCATTATTTCTCAGAATACTTTCTTTTTTTCCGGATTCATTGTTCATTGCTCTTTTTCTCCTTTCTCTTTGATCCTGCCATGTAAAGCCCAAGCTCCTCTACGGTTACTTTCTTAGGATCAAATTCTCCTACGATTTCACCTTCGTACATTACCAGTATACGATCCGATACATTCATAACCTCATCCAGTTCCAGGCTTACCAGAAGAACGCCTTTTCCTGCGTCTCGAGCCTGTACCAGCTGCTTGTGTACATGCTCGATGGCTCCTACATCCAGACCTCTGGTAGGCTGTACTGCAATGAGAAGCTCCGGATTTTTGTCGATTTCCCGGGCAACAATGGCTTTCTGCTGGTTTCCACCTGACATGGATCTCGCCTTTGTCACAGCTCCCTGTCCGGAACGGATATCAAACTGGTCGATCAGGCGGTTGGCATATTTGCGGATCTCTTTTCGTTTCAGAAAGCCCAGCTTATTGGTAAACTGTGGTTCAAAATACCGCTGCAGCACAATGTTGTCTTCCAGGGAATAATCCAGAACCAGTCCGTGTTTGTGGCGATCCTCCGGGATATGGCTCATTCCAGAGGTAAGGCGCTCACGGATCGGCATGCTGGTTATATCTTTCCCATTCATAGTAATGGTACCACTCTTTAATGGCTCCAGACCGGAAAGTCCATAGACCAATTCAGTCTGTCCATTTCCGTCAATTCCTGCGATACATACGATCTCACCTCTGTGTACCTGCAGGGAAACACCGTTTACTGCATTGTTTTTGTGTCGCTTGGACGCAACAACCATATCTTTTACATCCAGAACCACTTCTCCGGGTTTTGCTTCTTCTTTTTCTACCACAAAGTTTACATCTCTTCCTACCATCATGGCAGAAAGCTTCTCCGGATTGGTATCCTTGATATCTACAGTGCCGATATATCTGCCCTTGCGAAGGACCGTACAGCGGTCTGCAACCTGCATGATCTCACCTAGCTTATGGGTGATAAACAGAATGCTCTTGCCTTCTGCTGCAAGATTTTTCATGATCTGCATCAGTTCCTGGATTTCCTGTGGAGTCAGTACTGCAGTAGGCTCATCAAAAATCAGAATCTCATTGTCCCGGTACAGCATTTTCAGGATCTCTGTTCTCTGCTGCATCCCCACTGTAATATCCTCAATAATGGCATCCGGTTCTACTGCCAAGCTATATTTTCTAGAAAGCTCCAGCACCTTTTTCCGGGCATCATCTTTCTGGAGAAAGCCATTTTTAGTAGTTTCTACGCCCAGAATGATGTTGTCAAGAACACTGAAACACTCCACCAGCTTAAAATGCTGATGTACCATTCCGATTCCCAGATCATTTGCATCATTTGGATCCTTGATCTCAACTTTTTTGCCGTCTTTGCGGATCTCACCTTCTTCTGGCTGATACAGACCAAAAAGAACGCTCATAAGGGTTGATTTTCCTGCTCCGTTTTCCCCAAGGAGCGCATGGATCTCACCTTTTTTTAACTGAAGTGTGATATTGTCATTTGCGATGATTCCCGGAAAACGTTTGGTGATTCCCAGCATTTCAATTGCATATTCACTCATCTTGACATTTTCTCCTTTTTCTTCATAGGAAAGGTCCCACCAGACTTCTTTATCAGCACAGGCATCTTTCGCTTATGCCTGTGCTGATAAAGAAAGGGAAGTGGCCACTGCTCACTCCCCTCCCTTGTCACTGCATGGCCTTACTTATTATGACCAATAAACTTTCCTGACGGAACACTACCCGTGATCTATCACTGCATTTCTCTATACGGAGTAGTTGTTATCTTATTTAATGCTGCCGTAATCCTCAACTGCAATCTCAGTCTCCGGGAAAGCTGTGATATCGCTGCTTACTTCGATCTCACCATCAAATAATTTCTTTACAAGCTCTTTGTAATCGTCTACTGTGAAAGCATCGTCCCACTGTGTAGTCTCCATTGGAAGCTGTACATAGTTGTCCTCTGGATTCTCAGAAATCAGACCAAGATTATCGATCTTTCCTGCATAATCTTCCCATTTGTCTTCGCTGATTGCCTGAAGTACGTTCTTAACAGTTGGAGCAAGACCTTTCATTGCAGAGGTAACAGTGAGGTCCTCACCAATGATTCCGGACTGGTCAGAGTCAACGCCGATTACCTTAGCATCTACCTTAGCTGCTGCTTCTGCTGCAGATGTATAGATTCCACCACCGCATGCAAATACAACTTCTACGCCCTTGCTTCCGTACCAGGTATCCATGTAAGCTGTGATATCTGCATCGCCGTAGAACTGTCCGCCACATACATACTCAAGCTCTACCTGATCTGTGATTCCAAGTTCTTTTGCTGCTTCGTCAGCACCCTGAACGTATCCATATCCAAAACGGGTAACTGCCGGTACAGACATTCCGCCCAAAAATCCGAGATGCTTGTATCCAAGCTTTACTGCTGTGTATCCAGCCATGTATCCGGAAATCTCTTCCTGATAAGTACAGCAGTAAACATTATCTTTGTTGTAATAATCTGATACTTCGTAATCATCTGGATTGTAGGTGTATCCTTCTCCAACACCTTTCTCACAGATATCACCTGCACTTACATCTGGTGCGATGAACTTCACATCCGGATACATATCAGACTGCTCTACGATAGTAGCTGCAAACATGTATCCCGGAAGTACAATTACATTGGCGCCATCTGCAACAGCCTGGTCAACACTTGCATTACGCGCCTCGTCAGAATCGCTCTCAGGTTTGTAATAATTGAACTCTGCACCATTGTCTGCCGCCCATTCCTTACAAGCCTCATAGGTGGTCTGGTTGAAACTCTGGTCTGTGATATCTCCAGAGTCTGTAACCATTGCAATCTTCATATCTGCGCCATCTGCCTTTACCTCTGTAACCCCATATGCCGGTGCAAGGGAAAGTGCCACCGCACCCGCCAGAACCATAGCTGCAATTCTCTTTTTCATTTTAAATCATCCTCCTTTTGATAAAATCATGATTACTGATCACATGCAATATTCCCCGAGGTATTTTTTAGATAAAGCTCACAAAAAGCCTGAGAACTTCGGTGCATTTCGGAGTATATTGCCGGTCACGGAGTGAGCAGTAACAAATTGGCTTTGTTACCCTTACAATGACATATGTCTCACTTATAGAACAGGACTCATGTCCCTTTTTTGTAGGTTATTATAATTTTCGTATAAAACAGACAGATTTTCAAGAGTTTTTTTATACATTATTTTCAAATTTCATTTTTCAAGAAAGACAACTGTCTCTTTTTTCCAATTTTCCATTTCCAGCTTCTTAAGGTTGATCTCTTCATATTGCGTTCTGGTATTTTCATCTTTACGGAGGTTAAGGGCTTCCACACACTCATTGACAAGCTTGTTTAGATCTGCATAATCTCTCCTTTCCAAAGATAAGAACTTGTTATCTTCTCTTCAACTTATGTACAGAGTATATCCTACTCCCGTTTTTCTTTTGCAATTTGTTTCCGCTACTGGAATTTTTAACTTGAATAAGTATTTTGACTTGAGATATATGTATACAGATGATATAATTAATTTGTATAATTGAAAAATGAAGCCGGATGCATGTTTCGTCTTACGCCCTCCAGTTTTACGAAAGGAGGGTGATGCCTTATGAACACACTAGAAGTTCTTACCCTATTGTTAGTAGTATTCTCGGCATTGACCTACATAGATCAGCATAATAAGAAATAAGCATCCCTACCGTCCAAAGTAAGATGCTTATTTCTATTTTACACTTTAATTTAATTACAGAGGGCAGCCGGAACTTGCTTCCGGTCATCTTCTTAAGTAGATTATACATCAGGGCTCTTGGATTTTCAAGAGCCCTTTTCACCGCTTGATGCGATTTATTTCCGCCTTTTCTTTCTAATAATAAGCCTTATCTGCAAACAATCTGAAACAGCTCTGGATTTTTCGTAGCAGGATCGTTGTAATGATAGACGTAGTAAAAGGCGTAGCCGCCCATGACGCCTATGACGCTTGCATCAGAGGACATTTCTGTCAGACATTCGTAGCCGGCGCCTTTCCAGTAGTAGATCTTGTTGTTGGCGTAGTAATAGGTGTTTTCGTACTCATCCTGAAAGATCTGCATGGAGTCTGCCCCTTCTGGCATTTCCGTTTCATAGGGGACTCCGTCCGGAGCTGCTTTTGGCTTTATCTATGATATAGCACCAGCCTTTTATTTTGCAGGTCATTACACAATTCACAGAAAACTTTGCTCATATCATATACATGGGCAATCCCTTTTATATCTGGATCCTCTGAAAAGGAATCTACAATATCCGGAAAATCAGCCAGCTTTTCCGGTGCAAACCGAAGGGTCTTATTGTTTGAGAAAACTGCTGTATACAAAATTTCAGCCTCAACCAGATCCTGAAAAATATGACTTCCGTATGAAAGTTCCGGATTATACCCTGCTTTTTTCTCCTCCACCTCACAAATAGCTTCAAACTCGCTGATATCTGCAAAGGTTGTTGGAACCCCAAGTTCTGGGAAGGATGTTCCGATACGCCCCGGAACAATTAGCAGCATATGCTTATTTTTCCCTTTATTTTTCCAGTTTACGTTACCGATCAGCTTCGCCACTTTTACTTTTTTTGCATAGAGCATATTATAATAAGCTACAGGATCGATCCAGACAATAATGTCAATCGGTACCTTTCTGGATAATCCCATAGAGGAGTGGACATTTTCCAGAATGATGTTCTCCTCTGGAATTCCCTCTGGGATTTCCACATTTCCCGTGTCCTTAAACACCTGCAGTGGCCGGCATTGTAACAAATTTATAGAGTATTCCCCTGTTTCGGATAAATTTACAGTGAACTCAATGTCAACCGGATAATCATATTCTTTCTGGATCAGCTGCATGAGCGTCTGTATCTGCTCCATCAGAATCTCTTTTTTCACAAGCCCACCGCAGGAAATAAAGCGGACCTCTCTGTATATGCCTCTCTCCCTTAAGGAATACTCCACATCATAATCATGTTCCAGTAGAAGCTTTCCAAGATATCCCGGAATAAATTTTTCAATCTGCTCCAGCTCCAGCTGCCGCAGACAATGTCTGGTTGTATCCACGACCTCTATTTTCCGCTGCGAAAACTGGTGCTTCTGGGCGATTGTCGTGCAGCTTGTTGCCTGGGGCATATCAAGGCTGACCAGTCTGGGATAAGAACCATCTGTCCGGTCTACTGCTGAGGTCCCCAGTCCCATGACCAGCCTGAGCATTCCCGCCCTGGGGTCAATTTTTTCCAAAAACTTATATGGGCTGTAGGAATATCCAACTCCTGCTGCACATGGCATATAATAAGAGCCATAGTAAGAGCCCGATACACGCTGTACAAGAAGCGCCATCTGTTCATCTCGTTTATCAAGGCCTCTTCTTTTTCTGTAATCCAGTGCTGACAGGCTCATAGAGCTTGCATATACGGTCTTTATGGCATTTTCAAATTCCAGAAGGCGTTCTTCCAGGCTTCCACGATTTGCGCAGAAAACAGATTCATATTTTCCGGCAAATGCGTTTCCAAAGCCATCCTCCAGAATACTGCTGGAACGTACAATGAAAGGATCCTGTCCATAATATTCCATAATATGTAAAAATTGATTTTCCATTTCTTCTGAAAATACCCCGTTTTTCAGACGCTGGGCAAATTCTTCTGCCAGGGAAAAGTATTCCGTTTCCTCTCTTTGACGGACACGGATGTCCCAGAATCCGTTGTCCACTATATAAGTATAATAAACGTCCGACCCTATAAAAAAAGAATCATGCGGTTCCAGTACCTCGTTGATATCCGAAGCCAGATTGCGCACAATTGCCCTGGAAAGCAGCATTCCACAAGCTTTTCCGCCTATCATACCGGTTCCGATCATATGATTCCGCACACTGAAATAGTCCTCTGGTGTAAAATGCTTTTTTACCATAAGACGCATTTTGGGATCTCTGGTCATCATAATATCGCACATGGTATTACAGGCCTCGTCTGTGTTCATGTGATTGTCATAAAGCATTTTGGCAGTATTAAAAAAACGATCCCAGGAGTCCGTAAACTGTTCTTCTCCTGGCCTTTGAAATTTGCCGAGGATCTGATAAAAACGACTGGACTGTACGCCGTCTCGGATAGGGCGAAAGGTTCCCATTTCTTTCTTGTAAATGTGTGGCAAAAACATGGTTTCGGAATCCCGGTTCCACACTTTTGCAGGGCGTACATATATATTATTGGGATCGGAATATACGTCCAGAAGTAATTGTGTTGTGTTTAATATCTTTTTCACTGCATGGAAGGAATGCTTTCCTCTGATAATTGGAAAGAATGCAACGGTGTCCAATGAAAAAAGGAAGGGACAGGTTACACGGAAAAAATTACCCATCATCAGATCGGTTGCCCAGGCTGTCTGAAGCTCTGACAGACAATCAAAAACGTAAAAGGCATCAAAGCCTTCCCTTTCAATGACTTTGTGTATTTCTACTGTAAAATTTTCAAATTGATGAGATAGCGGAATCTCTATTCTTTTTACCTCAGGGCATTCTTTTACCAGTGGTTCGTGGCTTGCAAACCGAAAATATATAATATTTCGCCGATCCTTAATTGCCTGTTCCACATAAGGCTCACAAAAATATCGAAATTCCTGTAGGTGGGAAACTCTCCACACCACGTTATCCCCCAGCCTGATATTGTCAAGTGCCTTATCCATCTCCGGGATTCCGGAAAGGATTCTGTCAAAAGCTGCCATATCGTACCTCCTCTCCAATAACAAAAAGGCACACAGACTTTTTCATCTGTGTGCCACATCGCACGAATTCTCATATTTTGTTTGAAATTATTATAGAAAGAAAGTGCAGGAAAGTCAAGAATCAGAGTACCAATTATGTATCTCAAAAAAACGCCAAACGCCCATGGACGCATCCGGCTTTCCATCGTTGATAATTATTATGACAAAGTTAAAAAGTGTTCCCGGCAGAAAACAGTGGAGTCTATCGGCTGGCTTGATGAACTGGAAAAGCAGTATGATGACCCGATCGCCTATTTTACAAAACGTGTAGCGCAGCTCAATGAAGAAAAACAGAAAAAACAGGCTCCGATCAACTTTACTTTTTACGATTCAGATAGACTTTGCGTCGGTGATAACCTGCGAAAAAATTTTGGCTATGCTGCATTGAGCCAAATCTATCATGAGCTTGGCATCCATACATTTCTGATCAACCGGCAGCGTCATTCTAAAGAACAGTATGATTCCAATACTATTATGAAGATGCTTGTTTATTCCAGACTCCTTTTTCCAGCCTCAAAAAAATCTTCCTATGACAGCCGGGAACGTTTTTTTGAAAACACGGATTACTCACTGGATGATGTTTACCGCTGTCTTTCTTTTTTAGACAAGCACAGGGAAAACTTACAGATATGGATGAATGACCGCATCAAAAAGAATTATGGCAGGGATACCAGCCTGATTTATTATGATGTTACCAACTATTATTTCGAAACAGACGAACAAAATGAATTTCTTCACAAAGGAGTCTGTAAAGAACACCGGCCCAATCCTATCGTACAGATGGGACTGTTCATGGACAACAAGGGAATCCCCATTACTTATGAACTATTCCCTGGAAATACCAATGACTGCCTGACCTACCGTCCGAACTTAGGGCGCATAAAAAAACAGTTTGACCTTGGCCGGGTAATCACTGTTGCTGATAAGGGAATGACAACAGGTGATAACATCTGGTATACGATCAATACTCCCACTCATGATGGATATGTTTTCAGTATGTCCATCCGGGGAGCTGAAAAAAGCCTCAAAAACTATGTCCTCAAAGAGGAAGGGTATGAATGGCTCGGCACGGAATATAAACGAAAATCCCGGAAATGTCCAAGGACCATTCTGGTTACTTCTGTTACTGGAAAAAAGATAAAAAAACAGGTGGATGAGAAACAGGTAGTTTTCTGGAGCGAAAAATATGCCAAACGAGCAAAAGCAGAACGGGAAGCTGCTTTGACAAAAGCAAGGGATCTGACGAAAAATCCAGGAAATTACACAAGAGCTACTTCTTATGGAGCTGCCAAATATGTAAAAAAAATAGATTATGACAAAGAAACCGGGGAAATCCTCACTTCCTCATCTATTCTAAACCTTGATGAAGAAAAGATTCAGGAAGAAGAGGCATTGGACGGTTACTATATGCTCCTGACCAGCGAAATGGATGCATCGGATGATGAGATTATCGACATGTATCGAGGATTGTGGCGAATTAAAGAATCCTTCAAAGTAACCAAAAGCGAGCTGGAAGCCAGACCCGTATATGTTTGGACTAAGGAACATATCGAAGCACACTTTCTGACCTGTTTTGTAGCCCTGACCATTGCAAGAATACTAGAAAATAAGCTTGAGCATAAATACAGAGTTGGAACAATCCTTGAATCTTTGTCAAAAGCGGAATGCAGTCTGGTTCAGCAAAACTACTACTTGTTTGACTACTATGATGAACTGCTAAAAAATATCGGATTGATTATGGACATTGATTTTGGAAAACGTATTCGGACTTTAGGAGAAATAAAAAAAATTTTGGCAAAGACAAAAAAGTAGAAAAAGCACCATGAAAAAATGACAAAATAGAGAAGCCGCAATCCCGCATAAACACTTGGATTGCGGCCATTTTTAATCTACTTTACCTGCAAAAGTCAGGTTATAAAGAGAATCTGAAGTCAATATTAGAAATGTTGCAATGGTGTCGCATTTTAGTTGCAAATAAATACCCTTTCCAGTATCAGATACAAAAAATTTCCAGATTGTTATCTTCCCCTAAATTTCACTATTTTTTGTAAGATAATCCAATCATTAGGAGATATAGTCAGCATCACCCGAAAAGCATCCATTCGTATATATTTATCAGTAAATATACTGACTAATTGGTTGATGTTTGGCAGAAATATGCTATAATACAAGTAACGAAAGGAGTTGACGATTATGGCATCTGTTATGAGTGCAATTAAAAATACGGTTCCGATCAGCCAGTTCAATCGTGGCCTTGCTGGAAAAATTTTTGAAGATGTGAAGCAGAGCGGTACTAAAGTGGTAATGAAAAACAACGTTGCAGAATGTGTTCTCATTTCCCCTGAAGAATACGTCCGTCTAATGGATGAGGTAAATGATGCCCGTCTACTGGCTGTTGCTTCTGAACGTATGGCACATTTTGATCCTGCCTCTATAATTTCTGAGGAAGAAATGAACCGCCGTCTCGGTGTTACAGAAGACGATCTTGCCGGTTTTGATGAGGTAGACATTGAATGAATTGGAAACTAGAATACCTTCCGGAAGCAGAAAAAGACTTAAAAGACCTGGATGGAAGTCAGCGTATTCTTGTTCTGAAAGCCATCAAGAAAGTTCAGCAAAATCCACTGCCGATTGAAGAACAAGGCTATGGAAAGCTCTTAGGTAATCACAGCAGCACCAACCTTGCCGGACTTCTGAAGATTCAACTCCGCTCTGTTGGTTTGCGTGTTGTATATCAGCTTCGCCGTACCGAATCGTCTATGATGATTATTGTAATCGGCGTCCGAGCAGACGAAGAAGTATATGAAATTGCTCAGAAAAGAGCGAATAAACACAATCTTTTTGATTAACCTGCACCT
>CAKRRX010000011.1 GCA_934394595.1 uncultured Blautia sp.
TTTTAACAGTTTTCGCAATGACAAGTGTATGTTCCACAGCCTTTGGTGCTACTGAGCATTATACAGACAGCAGTGTAGTTGGTGCTGAGAGTGGATGGGACGAATGGGTATCAAACTGGGATGCAACTGCTGCAGATTTTACGAAGGTTTCCCTTACCCCTGGAAAAGATGACACAGAACTGAACTTTGCATGGTACAGTGAAAAAACAGATGCAGCAGCAACACCGGTTGTTCATTTCGGAACTGACAAAGAGGCTCTGGATACCTTCGAAGGAGAGGCTGGAGATGTTGACCAGGATCTTACCGGCGATAAAGCTTACGAATATAATCATGTAACCGTTACAGGTCTTGAGCCAAACACCACATATTACTACACAGTTGAGAAAAATGGTGAGCAGAGCGAGCCTGTTGAATATACAACAAAGAGCACTGACACAGTAAAAATGATCTATGTTGGTGACCCGCAGGTAGGTGCTTCCAAAGGTCAGACACAGGACGGTGCTGAACTGGTTCCGGATGACGGAGCAGCAAACACAGCAGCCAGAAATGACGGATTTTCCTGGAATCGTACCTTAAATACTGCACTTGCAGAAAACCCGGATGTAAACTTTGTGATTTCCGCAGGTGACCAGGTAAATAAGACTGGCGCAGCAAAAGAAGAAGAGTATGCTTCTTATCTTAGCGCAGATGCACTTGCAAGCCTTCCGGTAGCAACCACAATTGGAAACCATGATTCCCTGAATCCGGACTACGCATATCATTTCAATAACCCGAACAATACAGAAAATGGAAAAACAGCAGCTGGCGGTGACTATTATTACAGCTATGGTGAGGGGCTTTTCATTGTTCTCAATACCAACAATTACAATGTTGCAGAGCATCAGAACACCATCGAAGAGGCTGTAAAGGCTTATCCGGATGCAAAATGGCGTATCGTAACTATCCATCAGGATATTTACGGATCTGGACTTGACCATTCTGACACAGACGGTATGATTCTTCGTACACAGCTGACTCCTGTATTTGATGCAAATGATATTGATGTAGTACTTCAAGGACATGACCATACATACAGCCGTTCCAAACTTCTCTATGGTGATGGACAGACTCACCAGAGTTATGAGTTCCAGTTAAATGCAGATGGAACTGATTATGACTGGGATCACGCTGCAAATGTTGAGACTGGCGAGCAGATTACCTTAAATCCGGAAGATGGAGATGAGGAAGCAAAAGCAGCACTTGATGCATTCCAGGAAGATAATAAATGCTATACTATCGAGGATGTAGATGGCAATACCGTAACAGATCCAGAGGGAACTCTTTACATGACTGCAAACTCTGCTTCCGGCTCCAAGTATTATGAACTTATTTCCACACAGCAGGATTACATCGCAGCCCGCAGTCAGAACTGGCTTCCAAGCTATTCCATCATCACAATGGATGCACAGAAATTTACTATTGATACTTATCAGATTACAGATGACGGCAGTGTAGAGGCAATTGATGATACTTTCACAATTGAGAAAACTGCCAAATAAGTTTGGAGCAAAAATGAATCAGATGCAAGACAAAAACAACGCCGGACTTTGCTTTTTAAAAAAAGCAGTCTGGCGCTGTATCTTAGGAGTAATTATTGTATTATTTGGAGTTTTTGTTTACCGCCTGAACCAGGTGGATAAAACAGAACTGGTGGTCCGCACTGGACAGACCTTTGAAAAAGCTGAAGTGACAGAAATCCTTCAGGACAATCTGGAAGACAACGGAACCCGTGTGGGAGAGCAAAAAGTCCGTGTGCGCATGCTGACCGGTGTCCGAAAAGGAGAAGAACTTGAAATAACCAGCAGCTCCGGTTACCTGTTTGGTGCTGCATGTAAAGTTGGAATGAAAGTAATTGTGATGCAAAGTGTGGCAGGAGATACTACTATCGCCAGTGTGTACACCCAGGACAGGGAATGGGTGATCTACATTTTTGCAGCGCTTTATCTCCTGGCATTGTGCGTTATTGGCGGACGTCAGGGTATAAAAGGATGTATTGGACTTTTGTTTACCTTTTTCTGTGTGATCTTCGTTTACCTGCCTATGATTTACCGAAACATTTCACCTTTCGGATCAGCAGTATTTGTATGCTTTATCACCACTTTGGTGACGATGTACATGATCGGCGGAGCCACCAGAAAAACCATAGCTGCAACAGCGGGAACGGTGGCAGGTGTTGTGATCGCCGGAATTTCTGCCCAGCTTTTCAGCATGGCTTCCGGAATTACAGGCTACAATGTATCGGATATAGAAACTCTTATGACTTTGTGGAATACTAATGGAATCCAGGTGGGCGGGCTTTTATTTTCCGGCCTTCTGATTTCCTGTCTGGGTGCGGTAATGGATGTGGCAATGTCTGTCTGCAGTTCCATGTATGAAATTTACAATCAGAATCTGGCTATGAGCCGCCGGGATCTTTTTAAGGCTGGTATGCACGTAGCCCGTGATATGATGGGAACCGACAGCAATACCCTGATCCTGGCCTTTGCGGGAAGCAGCGTGAGTATGCTCCTTCTGGATTACGCCTACGATCTTCCCTATCAGCAGATCATTAATTCCAATAATATTGGAATTGCTATTATGCAGGGTCTCGCCGGCAGCTTTGGAATCGTTCTTTCCGTGCCCCTGACTGTCCTGATCTGCACCATTCTTTATTACGGGAAAATTGTCCGGGAAAAAAATTAAGTTTGGAATCTCTCTATCTTTATCCGAATGAATGTTTGCTTTTTCCTCCTGAATATGGTATGATAACAAAGAATTTCGAACGTAATTTCAAACACTTTGGCAGGCATCCAATGCAAACAGGAGGAAACATGATATCATTTATTCGAGGAACAGTAGCGGATCTCACAGAGACTTCTGTGATTGTAGAATCCGGATACATAGGCTTTGAGATAAATATGACAGGAAATGCCCTGGCGCAGCTTCACATCGGTCAGGAAGTGAAACTTCACACGTATTTCCAGGTAAGAGAAGACGCTATGGTTCTGTACGGCTTTTTTTCAAAAGACGACTTGCAGGTATTTCGGCTTCTTCTGGGAGTAAATGGAATTGGTCCCAAAGCAGCTCTTGGAGTTCTTGCCGGAATTACAGCTGATGAACTTCGCTTTGCAGTTCTCTCCGATGATGTTAAGACTCTTTCGAAGGCTCCCGGAATCGGGAAGAAGACAGCCCAGAAGCTGATTCTGGAACTGAAGGATAAGCTGAGTCTGGAAGAGGCCTTTGAACAGAAACTGGCCAATGAACAGGTACAGGCCACTGTGGCATCAACGGGAGCGGGAATGACAGATGCCAGACAGGAGGCAGTGGAGGCTCTGGTAGCACTTGGCTACAGCAGTACTGATGCTCTTCGTGCTGTACGCAAGGTAGCAGATGTGGATCCTGAGGACGTGGAAGCAATTTTAAAGGCGGCGTTGAAAAATTTCTGATTTTTTAAACACACTCTAAGGCAAAGGAATGCCAAAATGTCTCAAAGAGGTAGAAAATGGATAACCGTATTATAACTACAGATGTCACAGAAGAGGATTTCTCTCTGGAGGGGAATTTAAGACCTCAGACACTGGATGAATATATTGGTCAGGAGAAGACCAAGAATACATTGAAAATATATATCGAAGCAGCGAAGCAGCGCCATGATTCCCTGGATCACGTGCTGTTTTACGGTCCCCCCGGACTGGGAAAAACCACTCTTTCCGGAATCATTGCCAATGAAATGGGTGTACATATGAAAGTTACATCCGGCCCGGCAATTGAGAAGCCGGGAGAAATGGCAGCTATTTTGAATAATCTGCAGGAGGGGGATATTCTCTTTGTAGATGAGATCCACCGTCTGAACAGGCAGGTAGAAGAGGTGCTTTACCCGGCTATGGAGGATTTTGCCATAGATATCATGATTGGAAAAGGTGCTTCAGCAAGATCCATCCGGCTGGATCTGCCGAAATTTACTCTGGTAGGAGCCACCACAAGGGCTGGACTTCTGTCTGCACCTTTGCGTGACCGTTTTGGAGTGATCCACCATCTGGAATTTTACAGTAAGAAGGAATTGACTACTATTATCATGCGTTCTGCTCAGGTACTTGGGGTGGAAATAGATGTAAAGGGGGCCGGAGAGATTGCCATGCGCTCTCGGGGAACTCCAAGACTTGCTAATCGTCTGCTGAAACGTGTCCGTGATTTTGCCCAGGTAAAATATGATGGCAGGATTACTTATGATGTTGCCTGTTTTGCTTTGAATCTTCTGGAAGTGGATCAGTATGGCCTGGACAAGCTGGATCGGCAGATCTTAACTACGCTGATCGTGAATTTCAAGGGAGGCCCTGTGGGTCTGGATACCATGGCTGCTGCAATCGGTGAGGACTCCGGTACATTAGAAGATGTATATGAACCGTATCTTTTGAAAAACGGTTTTTTGAACCGTACTCCCCGGGGAAGAATGGCCACAGAATTGGCCTACAAACACCTTGGATTTCCCATTCCTGAAACAGAAAAGTAAACTTTTGTAAAAAATCCTATACTTTTCTACAATTTTCGATTATAATAAGGATGCTTACATAACAAAATCGAAAATAAGAATGAAATTTATAGTATAAAGATACAGGAGGCAGCAGCGAATGGCGGTCAAGAATACAGCGCAGGTGATCATTGGCGGAAAGATCATTACACTGGGGGGATATGAATCAGAGGAATATTTCCAGCAGGTTGCATCATATATGAATAAGAAGTTGGGAGAACTTGAAACTGTTCCGGGATATAGCAGACAGCCTATGGAGACCAAGCATATGCTTCTCAGTCTCAATATCACAGACGACTATTTCAAGGCAAAGAAGCAGGTGGAGACCTATGAGCTCGATCTACAGCAGAAGGATCAGGAGATGTATGACCTGAAGCATGAACTGATCTCCCTTCGTATGCAGATTGAAGAAGCACAGAAGAACGAGCAGGAAGCACAGGATGAGAAGAATCTTCTGGAGGGTAAGGTCAGGGAGCTGGAAAAAGAATTGGATGAAATGCTGAAATAAAAAGCAGGAGGGATTACCTAGGTGATTCCTCTTTTCATTTATGATCGCGCATAAGATTATCTAAAAAATGCAGACAGGAGGAAATACTTTGGATCATAATACGGAATTGCTGGCTCCGGCCGGTTCTTATGAAGGCTTTGAAGCAGCGCTGGGCGCAGGAGCTGATGCTGTGTATGTGGGAGGAGCCATGTTTGGAGCCAGAGCTTATGCACAGAATTTTAATAAAGAAGAGTTGCTTCGTGCCATTGATACTGCACATCTTCATGGAAAGAAACTGTATCTGACGGTAAATACTCTGCTGAAAAATAGAGAATTAAAAGAACAGCTTCCGGAATATCTTGCCCCATTTTATGAAGCTGGGCTGGATGCTGTGATCGTGCAGGATATGGGCGTGTTCTCTCTGATCAGAGAGCAGTTTCCGGGACTGCACCTTCATGCAAGTACACAGATGACAGTGACAGGACCGGATGGAATGCGCTTTTTGGAAAAGCAGGGAGCTGCCCGTGTAGTTGCTGCAAGGGAGTTGTCCCTGGAAGAACTGTCTGCCATGCATAAAGCCAGCCCTATAGAAATAGAAGCCTTTATACACGGAGCACTTTGTTATAGTTATTCCGGTCAGTGCCTGATGAGCAGTATTCTGGGAGGAAGAAGCGGGAACAGAGGACGCTGTGCACAGCCCTGCCGATTGTCCTATCAGGTGGGACGCTCCGGCAAAAAGGACCTTTGTCCACTGAGCCTGAAGGATATTTGTACCATAGAAATTCTGCCCCAGATACTGGAGGCAGGTGTTACATCTCTCAAGATCGAAGGCAGGATGAAACAGCCATCCTATACAGCCGGTGTGACAGCTATATATCGGAAATATCTGGATCTTCTTCTGGAAAAAGGCTCGGACAGCTACTATGTAGAAGAAAAAGATAAAAAATTTCTTCTGGATCTGTTTAACCGCGGGGGATCCTGTACAGGATATTACCAGATGCAAAACGGCCCACAGATGATGGCCTTTACCAATGAGAAAAAAACGGCGGAACTGGTACCGCAGCTTAAGCAAAAGAAAGAAAAGTTAAATGGTGAGTTGTTTTTATTTCCGGGAAGTGCTGTGCTGCTGAATGTATCCTGCCGGGGAGAACATGTCAGTGTGTCCGTGGGAGAGGTGCAATATGCCAAAAGCCAGCCAGTAACAAAAGAGCGGATTTATCAGCAGCTGGATAAGCTTGGAAATACACCTTATATGTGGGAAGAACTGGATATTCAGATGGACGATAGTGTTTTTGTGCCCATGAAGGTATTGAATGAAGCGCGTCATCAGGCAATAAAAGAACTGGAAGAACAGATCCTGGCAAAATACAGGAGACCATCAGTGGCTTTTCCAGGAAATATTACTTCGGAAACACAAAATATACCAGAAGCCAGACTTCTATTCTATGCATCATGTGAAGATTCGGAAACGGCGCAGATGCTTTGCAAGGAAGAAAAGATACGCGGAATTTATCTTCCTTACCGGTTGATGGAACAGTATCTGGAACTGGGACTTGAAAACGGAAAAGAAATGTATCTGTCCCTGCCGCATATAACCAGGGGAGAGGAACCGGATGGGTATTTTGCACAGATTGATAAGTGGCTGAAGCAGGGAATGGCCGGTTTCCTGGTGCGCAATCTGGAGTCCCTTAGCAGACTGAAAAACAGAGGGCTTCTTGGAAAATGTGTGCTGGATCACTCTTTGTATACCTGGAATGATGAAGCTGTACGGTTCTGGGAAAAGCAGGGTGTACTGCGAAATACAGTGCCTCTGGAACTCAATGAAAAAGAACTGCGGCACAGGCAGAACAAAAGCAGTGAGATGCTGATATATGGACGGCTTCCGCTGATGCTCAGTGCCCAGTGCGTGAGAAAAAATATAATAGGCTGTAATCACCAGGAAGAAAAGGTATGGCTGAAGGACAGGTACGAGAAAGAATTTCCGGCAGTCTGTTTCTGTGATCCATGGAAAACAGGAAATACAAAGGGAAAGGGTCCTTGCTATAATATTATTTATAACAGTCTTCCCTACGGACTTCCCGGGGAGGCTGATAAGGTAAGAAATCTTGGAGTGTCCTGTGTCAGACTGTCTTTTACCATAGAATCTGCGAAGGAAGCCGGGAAAATACTGAAAGATTTTACTGTAGCTTACAGCGGTGGCAGGATATCCGGTAATTATGAGTTTACCAAAGGTCATTTTAAAAGAGGAGCCGAGTAAAGGCGTATGATTAATATTATTGTGGAATTATCAAAATATGTGATCCTTACTCTGATGATCATATATACGTTGTTATGTTTTTATCTTGTTACAGGAAAACCTCAGAGGAATCGCAGAGGATTTTTGAGAAGTCAGATCACTCTCACCTTTTTTCTTGATTTTGTGGCTTTTCTGGTTATTTTCTTGCAGACATTTGAGTTTAAAGTTGTGTTCTTTTATGTGGAAATGATGGCGTATTTTGCAGTGATCCTGATTCTATACCGAAGAATCTATAAAAATGCGTCCATGCTGCTTTTGAATAATATGTGCATGCTTCTGAGCATTGGTTTTATCATGCTTTGCAGACTGGATCTTGCATCTGCCAACAAACAGCTGCTGATCGTTGCATGTGGAAGTGCTGTGGCACTTGTGATTCCGGTTATGATCCGCAGGATGAAGTTTTTGAAGGATCTGACATGGGTTTATGCGGGAATCGGAGTGGTTCTTCTGGCTGCGGTTCTTGTGCTGGCACAAACCAGTTATGGGGCCAAGCTTTCTCTTATGGGAATTCAGCCCTCAGAGGTGATCAAGCTTACCTTTGTATTTTTTATGGCTTCGCTTCTTGCAAGGGAAGTCACCTTCAAAAAAGTAGTTCTTGCTACAGTTGTAGCAGGTCTTCATGTTGGAATCCTGGTATTGTCCAGAGACCTGGGAAGTGCGGTGGTATTTTTTGTGGCGTATCTGGTGATGATCTATGTATCCACCAGAAAGGCTGTATATTTATGTATTGGACTTGGTGGCGGAACTGTCGGTGCGGTAGTGGCATACCATCTGTTCGGGCATGTGCGGGAACGAGTCAGTGCATGGAAAGATCCCATGGCTGTTTATCAGAATGAAGGCTACCAGATCGTACAGTCCCTGTTTGCCATAGGAACAGGCGGATGGTTTGGAATGGGACTTTGCCAGGGTTCTCCTGAGAAGATCCCGGTTGTAAAAAATGATTTTATTTTCAGCGCGATCTGTGAAGAACTGGGCGGAATTTTTGCCATCTGTCTGATCCTTGTCTGTATGAGCTTTTTTCTGACTATTGTGGAGATTGCTCTTCAGATCAAGAATCCTTTTTACAAACTGATCGCCATCGGCCTTGGAACCGAATATGCCTTTCAGGTATTTCTGACCATTGGCGGTGCGACCAAGTTTATCCCCATGACAGGAGTTACCCTTCCCCTGGTTAGCTATGGAGGAAGTTCTGTGATGTGTATGATGCTGATGATAGCCATTATCCAGGGCTTGTATATTTATAGAGAGGACGAGGACGAAGAAATTGAAAGACATCGTAGAGAAGCGGCAAAGAGAGCGAGACAAAGAGCTGAAGAAGCAGCGGCAGAAAGAGATTACTAAGAAGCGTAAGGCGAGGAATAAAGAATACACTTTTGTTTCCGTGTTTTTTGGAATTATCTTTATCAGCCTGATCGGGTATCTGGCTTATTTTGACGGCTTCAAAAGTGACGATTTTATCAACAGTCCCTATAATACCAGACAGGACTCTTTTTCTGACAGAGTAGTCCGTGGGAAGATCATGTCTTCAGACGGACAGGTGCTGGCGCAGACTAATGTAAGCGAGGACGGGACAGAGACCAGAAATTATCCCTATTCAAATATGTTTGCCCATGTTGTAGGATACGATTCCAATGGAAAGAGCGGCCTGGAATCTGAAGCGAACTTTACATTGCTTACCTCTCATTCCTTTTTCCTGACCCAGATGAAAAATCAGTTCCTGGATCAGAAAAACACAGGAGACACGGTGGTCTCCACATTAAATGCCAAACTTCAGACTGTGGCATATAATGCACTTGGAGACAGAAGGGGTGCTGTAGTGGTATTGGAGCCTTCTACCGGAAAGCGTCTGGTAGAAGTGAGTAAGCCGGATTTTGATCCCAATACTATTGCACAGAACTGGCAGAACCTTGTAAATGATGAAAATGACAGCAGTCTGTTAAACAGGGCTACTAACGGAGCATATCCACCAGGCTCTACATTTAAGGTGGTTACAGCCCTTGACTATTTCCGGAAAAAAGGAACTTTTGAAGGATATTTTTATCAATGTGAGGGAAGCATCACTCTGGAGGATCATACCATTCACTGCTATCACAATACCGTACACGGACAGGAAGATTTCTATATGGCGTTTGCAAATTCCTGCAACTGTGCTTTTGCAAATATTGGGGTAGATCTTGGAGGAGCATCATTAAGAAATACAGCTGAAGATCTCTTGTTTAATAAGAGCCTTCCGCTGAATTCCTATCGGACAAGCAGCTTTTCTCTGGATAAGAATTCCGTAACTCCGTTGATCATGCAGACTGCTATTGGACAGGGAAATACGCTGGTGTCTCCAATGCACATGGCACTGATCACTTCCGCAATTGCCAATGACGGTGTTCTGATGAAGCCTTATCTGGTAGATCAAGTGGTCAATGACAACGGAGATTCTGTGAAAAAGACAGAGCCAACTGTATACAAGCGCCTTATGAGTTCTAATGAAGCCAATCTCCTTGGAAAGCTGATGAAGCAGGTTGTAGATTCCGGTACTGCATCTGCACTTTCCGGCAGGAGCTATTCTGTGGCAGGTAAGACCGGTTCCGCAGAATTTGATGAGGAAGGACACAGCCATTCCTGGTTTATCGGCTACTCCAATGTAGATGATCCGGATATTGTAGTTGCCGTGATCGTAGAGAACGGAGGTTCCGGAAGTGAGGCAGCAGTTCCCATTGCCGGACAGATTTTTGATGCATATTATTCCAATTAACGGATTCCCTGTTGCCAGTTTTCAGAAAAAGAGGTATACTATATACAGTTTAGAAAACACACGCATTACAGGAGGATTGCAACATGATAGAAGCAACGAGCTGTGGCGGTGTGGTAATTCATCGAGGTAAGATACTTGCATTATATAAGTCTTACAAAAACCGTTATGAAGGCTGGGTATTACCGAAGGGAACCGTAGAGCCTGGAGAGACTCATGAGCAGACCGCATTGCGGGAAGTGAGGGAGGAATCCGATGTGAAAGCCTCCATAGTGAAGTATGTTGGGAAGAGCCAGTATAATTTCACAGTTCCGGAGGATATGGTCAACAAAGAGGTACATTGGTATCTGATGACGGCAGATAATTATCATAGCAAGCCTCAAAGAGAGGAATTTTTCCTGGATTCCGGGTATTACAAGTTTCACGAGATTTATCATCTGCTTCGTTTTGCAAATGAGAAGCAGATCGTGGAGAAGGCGTACCAGGAATATCTGGAACTGCGCAGTGCCGGTTTATGGGACAAGCAGCAGAAGTATTTCTGATCTATGTAAAGAAAATAAGGGCTGCGTATTTACACTACGCGGCCTTTGTTGTATCAAAGTATTTTTTGAACCGATGTTTAGATTTTTTAGAAACGGATAAGATTATAATGAACAAAGAGGTGTTGTGCAAAAAATGCTGAAGTGGAGAAAAGATTATTTTGTAGGGGAAGGAATCCGCGATGCAGGGAAGGCAAAGGCTCGTATTGATGCGGGAAAGGTTGCTTTTGGGGTATATCTGGTCACATTGTCAGAGAATCCGGGGAATCTTCTGGAAATCGTGCCTTCTTATATGCTGATTCAAAAAAGCTATTATGCCAGATGCCCTGAGATTATTGGTATGGCAAAGGGAAAAGATGAAGCTATGGATCTTGCTGTAGACATTGTGAAAAATATTTATGGTGAGACAGGAGCATTTCAGGTAAAAGAATATTTTAAGAACAGGTGAGCGCATGTTACATATTCTGTGGATCCTCATAAAGTTTATACTGATCCTTCTGGGAATCCTGTTGGGTGTTGTACTTCTTGGGGCGCTTTTACTTTTGTTCTGTCCGGTTCGATATCGGGGACAGGTCTCAAAGGAAAGTGCAGGGCTTGCAGCTGTGCAGGCAAATGCCAGGGTAACGTGGCTGTTTGGTGCTATAGGTGCTGAAATTTCCTACAAAGAAGGTGGTGCGCAGCATGTAATCCGGATCTTTGGCGTTTCCCTGGATAAGATCCGCAGCTGGAGGGAACACTGGAGAGAAAAAAGAAAGAAAAAAGCCTTTCAGAAATCCAGAAGAAAAGCAACCACAAAAGAACTGCAAGTGGAGAAAAAGCAGGCGCAAAGGACGGCTCCGGCAAAATTAACGCAGCCACGGGCAGATGCCGGACAACCGGAATTACCGGACACAGAGAAAATGGAGTCAGATGCCGGACGATCAGCAAGAGGAGATTCAAAGAAACCGGAATCATCTACTTCGCAGTCAGAAATTCAGCACACAGAGGAACTGAAAATCCCGTCCGGGGAGTCTGGAACTTTTTTTTCCAGGGCCTGGAATGCCTTGGTGAAATTGATGAAAAAATTCATCGGAGTTCCGGTCAGATTGTGGAATAGAATTGTTTCTTTTATAAAAGGAATTTGCCAGAAGGTTCGTAAGATCCGGGATACCATTTCCGGTATCCGAAAAAAACTGGACTGGTGGAAAGCATTTTTGGGAGATGAGCGCACCAAAACAGCCCTGTCTCTTGTAAAGAAAGATGCAAAAGGTCTGATCCACCATGTACTGCCCACAAAAGTGGAGGGCTATGTGACATTTGGCTGTGAAGATCCTGCCATTACCGGGACTGCGCTGGCTGTGCTGGGGATGACCTTTCCATTTCATAAGAACCGGATCCAGGTGGAACCGTTGTTCGACGGGGAGAATCAGCTGACAGGAAATTTATCTCTGAAAGGCCGCATATATGGCATTGTGCTGGTAAAAACGGCATTGGAGATTTATATCAATAAAAACGTAAAATTTGTTATCGACGGATGGAAGCATAAGGAGGATGAATCATGGAAAACGAAAACAATTTCAAAGAAACAGTAAGCTCTCTGTTTAAGGGAATGGACAGCTTTGTGTCTGCAAAGACAGTAGTCGGAGATGCGATTCATGTGGGAGATACCATAATTCTTCCATTGGTGGATGTATCCTTTGGCGTTGGTGCCGGTGCCTTCGCAGGAGACAAGAAAAATAACGGAGGTGGTGGAATGGCAGGAAAAATGACTCCCTGTGCAGTCCTTGTAATCCAGAATGGAACCACCAAGCTGGTAAATGTAAAGAATCAGGATGGCCTGACAAAGGTTTTGGATATGGTGCCTGATTTTGTGAACCGCTTTGCGCCTGGTGCAGGTTCTGACCAGGAAAATGAAGGAGCGGACAGTTCTGAAGAATAAAAGTAGTGATTAAATACGGTCATGCATAAAATATAGAAAACCAAAGAAACGAGACTGTGCATATGGGAAAGCTTCTTGGGTTTATGCTGTTTTTTATTGGTCTTGGTATGGTGATCGGACTTTTAGTATCCCAGACAGTGGCTGTACTCATTGCGGCAGCGATATGTCTGATGTGCGGATATCACTTGTTCTGTAAATAAAAGAAGGTATGGGAAGTGTAAAAACTTTCCATACCTTTTTCGTAATAAGGGTTTCAACAGAAATTCTCATTACATAAAAACAGCCCCCACATTTCTGTGAGGGCGGGTGTTACTTAGGCTCTTTCAACATTTCCGGATCTTAAGCAGGAAGTACATACGTACATTTTTCTTGCTCCGCTTTCAGTCTTAACCTTAACGGATTTTACGTTTGATTTCCACATCTTATTGGATCTTCTATGGGAATGACTCACATTATTTCCGAAATGAGCACCTTTTTCACAAATTGCGCATTTAGCCATGATAGCACCTCCTTGACGCTTTTTTTCAACAGTTCATATTTTAACAGATGAAAATACATTTTGCAAGCAAAAAAAGGAAAATTGTCAAAATAATATTTCTTTTTCCGGCAAAACAGGTTATAATACAGTATATGCATTTTGAAAATCAAATTAAATGGAGGTAAACCATATGAAGGGACGTATAGATTCCGGCCTTGGCCAGATCATTATTGATACGGATGTTATAGCTACTTATGCAGGAAGTGTTGCAGTAGAATGTTTTGGTATCATCGGCATGGCCGCTGTCAGCATGAAGGACGGCCTTGTGAAATTGCTTCGCAGAGATTCTCTGCAGCATGGTATCAATGTTAAGATCACAGAGGATAATAAGATCCGTCTGGACTTTCATGTAATCGTGGCGTATGGCGTGAATATCAGCACTATTGCAGATAATCTTGTAAATAATGTAAAGTATAAAGTCGAGGCTTTTACAGGAATGGAGATCGAGAAGATCAACATTTATGTAGAAGGTGTTCGTGCAATAGATTAGGATTAGAGGAGGAAACTTGTGGTGGATAGACAGACCATAAATGCCAAGATACTTTCCAGAATGTTTCTGGCAGGAGCTAAGAATCTGGAAGCGAAGAAAGAATGGATCAATGAACTGAATGTATTTCCGGTTCCAGATGGAGATACCGGTACCAATATGACCCTGACCATCATGTCAGCAGCATCTGAGGTCAGCAGTCTTACAGATCCGGACATGGAGACCCTTGCAAAGGCAATCTCTTCCGGTTCCCTGCGCGGTGCCAGAGGTAATTCAGGTGTAATCCTTTCCCAGCTTCTTCGAGGCTTTACAAGAGGAACCAAGGGACATGATGAGATGGATGCTGTGGTGATCGCAGCGGCCATGGAAAAAGCAGTAGAGACTGCATACAAGGCAGTTATGAAGCCGAAGGAAGGAACCATCCTCACAGTTGCACGTGAGGCTGCGGTGAAAGCCGCAGAGATCGCAGAGGAATCATTCAATCTGGAGCTTTTCTTCCGCGCCATCTTTGAGCATGCAGAGAAGACTCTTGCACGTACACCAGAGATGCTTCCTGTTCTGAAAGAGGCAGGAGTAGTGGATTCCGGCGGACAGGGGCTTCTGGAAGTATTCCGCGGAGCTTTTGATGGTTATCTTGGAAAAGAGATTGACTATTCCGCATTTGAGAAGGCTTCTTCCGGTCCTGCAGTGACCAAGATCTCTGCACAGGCAGAAGCAGATATCAAGTTCGGATATTGTACAGAATTTATCATTCTTCTTGACAAGCCTCTTCCAGATGAGGAGCTTCACAAATTTAAAGAATTCCTTACATCTATCGGTGATTCCATTGTTCTGGTTGCAGATGATGAGATTGTTAAGGTACATGTACACACCAATCATCCAGGACAGGCATTTGAAAAAGCCCTTACCTACGGTGCCCTTTCACGTATGAAGATCGACAATATGCGTGAAGAACATCAGGAGAAGCTGATCAAGGATGCAGAGAAGCTTGCCAAAGAGCAGGAAGAGCAGGAGAAGAAAGAAGCTGCAGCAAAAGCGGCCAAAGAGCGCAAGAAATATGGATTTATCAGCGTTTCTGTAGGAGAGGGTCTCTCCAGCCTGTTTAAAGAACTGAATGTGGATCATATCATTGAAGGCGGTCAGACCATGAATCCAAGTACAGAGGACATGCTCAATGCCATTGCAGAGGTAAATGCAGATACGATCTATATTTTCCCGAATAATAAAAATATTGTCCTTGCTGCAAATCAGGCAAGAGATCTCACCGAGGATAAAGAAATTGTGGTAGTTCCTACCAAGACGATTCCACAGGGAATTACAGCACTGATCAGCTTCCAGCCGGATATGACCGGAGAGGAGAATCTGGAAGCTATGATGGAAGCTGTTTCTATGGTAAAGACAGGACAGGTTACTTATGCAGTCCGTGATACCAGACTGGACGAGAAAGAGATCCACGAAGGTGATATCATGGGCATTGGCGACAAGGGAATCCTTGCAGTAGGCAAAGGCAAGGAAAATGTAGCCAAAGAAATGGTAGCAGCTATGGTGGATGAGGATTCTGAGGTTATCAGCATTTATTACGGCGCAGAGACCACAGAAGAAGATGCGCAGGCTCTTGGAGAAGAACTGGAAGCATTATATCCGGACTGCGAAATAGAAGTAAATTCAGGCGGACAGCCAATCTATTATTACATTATTTCTGTAGAATAAGTCTGATCATGACAGGTGTGGGGCGGAAGCGATTCCGCCCTTTCTTAATGACAGGAGGAGAAAAAAGTGGCAAAACTGCTTCGGGAATTAAAAGGAGTAGGAGAAAAAACAGAAAAACTATTTCAGAAATTAGGGATTCAGACCACAGACGATCTGCTTCATTATTATCCCAGAAACTATGATGCATATGATGAGCCGGGGGAAATCTGTTCCTTAAAAGAAAACACAGTTGCAGCTGTCAAAGGAACGATCACAACAGGGGTATACGTAAATAAAATCCGGAATCTGCAGGTGATCTCCATCACTGTGGCAGATGCTACAGGCAGGCTTCCTGTAGTGTGGTTCAATGCTTCTTATTTAAAAAATACGCTGAAAAAAGGCAGCTGCTTTATCTTCAGGGGAAAGATTTCCAGAAAAAAAGGGCGGCTGGAAATGGAGCATCCGGAAATTTTTACCCCTGCGGCATATGAGGAAATCCTTCACAGTATGCAGCCTGTATATGGCCTTACAGCAGGGTTATCCAATAAACTGATCGTGAAACTCATGCATCAGGTACTGGAAGAACAGGAGCTTAAAGCGGAATTTCTGCCAGATGAGCTGAAAGAATATTATCACCTTGCAGATGACAATTATGCTATTTCCACCATTCATTTTCCAGCCACCATGCAGGAGCTATTAGTAGCACGCAAAAGGCTTGTATTCGATGAATTTCTGCTGTTTATTCTTGCTGTACAGATCCTTAAGGGAAAGATTGAGGAAGCGTCAAATGCCTTTCCAATGAAGCCTGTGTGGGCCACAGAACAGATGATAGAGGCTCTTCCCTACAGACTTACCAAAGCACAGCTCAATGCCTGGCATGAGATTGAGCGTGATCTGTGCAGCCATACCCTGATGTCCAGACTGGTGCAAGGAGATGTGGGAAGCGGAAAAACCATTCTGGCATTTCTGGCAATGGTACTGACTGTAGAAAATGGCTATCAGACTGCCTTGATGGTGCCTACTGAAGTACTGGCAAACCAGCATTTTGAAGCATTTACCAGGCTTATGGAGGAACAGGGGATTACTTCCTGCCGTCCGGCTCTTCTCACCGGTTCTACCACTGCCAGGGAAAAACGGCGGATTTATGGAGAAATCGCATCTGGGGAAACCAATGTGATAATTGGAACTCATGCATTGATCCAGGAAAAAGTGATCTATGAAAATCTGGGCCTTGTGATCACAGATGAGCAGCATCGCTTTGGCGTAAAACAAAGAGAAGCGCTGACTACCAGAGGAAATCCACCCCATGTGCTGGTTATGAGTGCAACCCCCATTCCCAGAACACTGGCGATCATTGTGTACGGAGATCTGGACATTTCCATTATTGATGAACTGCCTGCCATGCGCCTGCCAATCAAAAACTGTGTGGTGGGGATTTCCTACCGTCCAAAAGCTTATACTTTCATAGAACGGCAGGTAAGAGAAGGAAGGCAGGCCTACATTATCTGTCCTATGGTAGAAGAAAGCGAAGGAGCAGACGGGGAAAACGTTACCGATTATACAGCCTCCATCCGGGAGATTTTTCCATCAGACATCACCATAGCCATGCTCCACGGGAAGATGAAGCCAAAAGAGAAAAATCAGATCATGGAACAGTTTGCAAAAGGCGAAATCCAGATTTTGGTTTCCACCACTGTAGTGGAGGTAGGGGTGAACGTGCCCAATGCCACTGTGATGATGGTGGAAAATGCTGAACGGTTCGGACTGGCGCAGCTTCATCAGCTGAGGGGACGTGTAGGCCGTGGGGAATATCAGTCTTACTGTATATTTATGCAGGGAAATGAAGAAGAGGAGACTTCGAAACGTCTGCAGATCCTGAATAAATCCAATGATGGATTTTATATTGCGGGGGAAGATCTGAAGCTTCGGGGGCCTGGAGATCTGTTCGGTATCCGTCAGAGCGGACAATTGGAATTTCACATTGGAGATATTTATCAGGATGCAGATGTGCTGAAATCAGCCAGTGAAGCAGCCGGTGAAATATTAGCACTTGACCGGGAACTTGAACTTCCCCAGCACGAAATTTTGAAGGAAAGACTACATGCATATATGAAATATGACCTTGAAAACCTTGGATTATAAAGAATAACTGGGAAATACACGACGAAAAAAACGAAAAAAACGGACTGTTTTTTGGTAATAACTGTTCAAAAAAAAAGAAAACTCCGAAAAATCAGAATCTGAAGCCGGGGATTTTCCCTGATAATGAGAGCGGTTTTGTATAAATTTACCTATGAACTCTGTAAAAACAGCTGTCAAGGGGGAATCTGGGAAAACTTGCAAAAAAGAAAAAAACGTAGTATCCTAACATAGAAGCAAGAATGAAGAATATATTCACCGTCAAGGAGGCTATTATAATGGCTACAAAGAGAACTACAAAAAAAGCAGAAACAATGGCAGCCAAGAAAAATGCCGCTAAAGCTACAGTTGCAAAGACTGTTGAGGCACCAGTGGCAGAAGTAAAGGCAGAGCCGTCTAAAGCAGAGACAGTAAAGGCAGTTGTTGCAGAGACCGTTAAAGCTGCTACAGAGACTGTCAAAGAAGCTGTTAAAGAGACCGCTGCAAAAGCTGCTGCACCAAAGGCTGAAACAAAGAAAGAAGTTAAGAAGCCTGCAACCAGAAGAACTGCCGCAAAGAAAGCAGCTGCAGTGACAGAAGTATATTTCCAGTATTCTGGAAAAGAGATCGCTTCCAAAGATTTGGTGTCTAATGTGAAAAAAGCTTGGATAGAGATGACCGGAAAGAAAGAAGAAGACATCCAGGATGTAAAAGTTTACGTGAACTCAGATGAGAATAAGGCATACTATGTAGTAAACGGTGAAGCAGAGGGAAATTACATCGAACTGTAATCCTTCAAAAAAAAGAGGCTCCGGCAGACTGTCTGGTACAGTGTCCGGGGCTTTTTTTGTGTAACAGGAAATCTGGATTCTTTCCTGTAAACCTCTGGACAAAAGCCTTCAAATAAGCTAAAATATTTTTATCAAAAGTAATCAGGATACCCCCATATGCAAGGGGGTATTTTTCTGCTACAGAACAGAAAGGAAAAAATATGTTTAATGAAATTGATTTCAGCAAAATAGATATTACCTCTGAACCACCTGTAAAAGAAACAGAGCGTCAGTACTATTATATGGCAAAGCTGGCTGCGATGGTTACTCTCAAAGAGCAGGAACTGGGCCGTCCTGTCACATACTGTCTGCAGACCTTTGGATGCCAGATGAATGAAAAACAGTCAGAAGTTGTTGCAGGAATCATGGACGAGATCGGTTTTAAACGTCAGGAAACAGAGAATGCGGACATTGTGATCTACAACACCTGTACCGTCCGTGAGAATGCCAATCTGAAAGTATATGGCCGTCTTGGCAAGCTTCACAGTCTGAAGAAATCCAATCCGGATATGAAGATTGCCCTTTTTGGCTGTATGATGCAGGAAAAACAGGTAGTAGATAAGATTCGCAAGGACTATCCTTTTGTAAATCTGGTATTTGGTACCCATAATATTTTCAAATTTGCAGAGCTGTTCTACGAAATGGAGAACCGGGACAGCCAGCTCATTGACATCTGGGACAGCACGGATAAGATTGTGGAAGAACTTCCCACAGAGCGCAATTATTCTTTCAAATCTGGTGTGAATATTATGTTTGGATGCAACAATTTCTGCAGCTACTGTATCGTACCTTATGTAAGAGGTCGTGAACGTAGCCGTGAGCCGGAGGCTATTGTCAAAGAGATTGAGGCATTGGTTGCAGATGGTGTGACAGAAGTCATGCTTCTGGGTCAGAATGTAAACTCCTATGGGAAAACACTGGAGAATCCGGTGACTTTTGCACAGCTTCTGGAGATGGTTGAAGCCATTCCGGGTCTGAGGCGGATCCGTTTTATGACTTCCCATCCAAAGGATCTTTCCGATGAGCTGATCCAGTATATGGGAAGGAGCAAGAAGGTCTGCCATCATCTCCATCTGCCTATGCAGTCCGGAAGCAGCCGTATCCTGAAGGTGATGAACCGTCACTATGACAAGGAGAAATATCTTGATCTTGTGGAGAAAATCCGTAAGGCAGTGCCGGATATTTCCCTTACCACAGATATTATTGTGGGATTCCCGGGAGAGACAGAGGAAGATTTCCAGGAGACTCTGGATGTGGTGGAGAAAGCCTGCTTTGATACTGCTTTTACATTTATTTATTCCAAGAGAAGCGGAACTCCTGCTGCCAAAATGGAAGATCAGGTGCCTGAGGATGTGGTAAAAGATCGTTTTGACCGTCTTTTGAAGCTTGTCCAGGAAAAGGGAAGAGAGGCATCTTCCAGATTCCAGGGAGAAGTACAGGAAGTGCTGGTAGAGACAGAGAGCAAGGAAAAGGGAATCTTTACCGGAAGAACACAGTATAATCTTCTGGTACATTTTTCGGGAACAGAGGATCTTCTTGGAAAATATATTAAAGTACGTCTTGATACCTGCAAAGGATTCTATTATCTTGGCAGTAGAGTGGAATAGTAGGATTTGTGGTGAAAATTACCAAAAAAATATTAATATTTATTTAGAAATTGAAAAATATATTGAAATATGTAAAAAAATAGTGCAAAATAGGAGTATATATTTTGACTGGAAAGGCGGCACCTATTTTGTTAGAGAAATCAGGCAACCGTTTTGTGAATGTCCTTAAGCGAGAAGCAATCCATGAGAATGAGCCACAGAGGATTCTTTTTCTCGTACGGATTATCCTGCTTGTTCTGTGTGTGTATTATTTGATTTTTCCTGTAGTGATGTATCTGATGGCACCGGGGAATCCAGGATGGCTGGGAATTATTTTTGAACTGCTTGGAATTGGGGTATTATGCCTGACTTATACTGTGCGGGTACATACCAGCGTGATCCTGTGTGTGACGTTGCAGCTTGGGTGGGTGATCTGCCATCTGATCCTGTATGGGTGGGACTGTGGTATCCAGCATCTGATGTTTTCCATGATCGTGCTGACTTATTTTTCTCTCTACAATGCTCTGCTTTATAAGGTATTGTATACAGTACTTTTGTTTGCAGTACGTTTTGGATTGTTTATGTACTGCAGGATTTATACAGCTGTTTATCCACTATCAGAGTCTACTACGGTTACGCTTCAGATCCTCAGTACGATTCTGACTTTTGTCCTTATGGGGATTACCTGCGGTATGTTCAGTTCCAATGTGGAATCAGCTGAAAAGAAGCTTGTGCTTTACAATGAATCCCTGAAGCGTCAGGCTGCTACAGATCCCCTTACCGGTCTGTGGAACCGCAGGCAGATGATGCAGTATATCACGGATTTTCGGAAGAAAGAACCAGAGATGCTCTTTACTTTTGGAATGGGGGATATTGATTTTTTCAAGAAGATCAATGATAACTGGGGACATGACTGTGGGGATGCAGTTCTGGTATGGATCACAGGACATATGAAGAAGACCCTTTCCGGATGCGGAAAGTTGTGCAGATGGGGCGGAGAGGAATTTGTTTTCTTTTTTCCAAATATGAATGGAGAACAGGTATGCGAAGTGCTGAGTGAATTGCGTTCGAATATTGACAATGATCCATTTGACTGGAAGGGAGAGTGGATTCCGATTACCATGACCTTTGGTGTGGAAGAAAATGATTTTCAGTCCAGCATTGATACGTTGCTGAAGAATGTAGATGACAAACTCTATATGGGAAAAGTCCAGGGTAGAGACCGTGTGATTTATTAAAGCCAGAGCTGATTCTTATAAAAGAAAGAGACAAAAACTCCCTTTTAAGGGGAGCCTGTCTCTTTCTTTTTCTTTTTGGCTTCACGGCGGTAGCTTCCGGCAGTGGTGTTACAATATCTGCGAAAGCTCTGGGAGAGATAGCTCTGGGAAGAAAAACCGGTCAGATGGGCGATATCGGAAATATCATAATCTGAATTTTCCAGAAGCTCCTTGCACACATCGATCCGTCTCTGATTCAGATAGTTGATGGGGGAAATTCCATAATACTTGGTAAATTCGTGGCTGAGGTAATACTTGTTCAGATGGCTGAGCTGGGAAAGGGTATCCAGGGTGATGTCCTCGCTGTAGTTGGCATCCAGATATCGCTTGATGGCGGCGCACTCTTTGCTAGGGTGCTGGGAAGGCACCAGACGGAAACCGGAATCTGTGATGCGGCGCAGCAGTGTGATCAGGATTGCCAGCATATGTTTGCAGATTTCTTCATATCCTTCGCTCTGAGTATCTAACTCATGAAAAAGAGAACTGAAATAGAAGAGAAGATCTGCTTTTTTTTGTCGGCAGTTAAACTTCTGAAATTCTCTGTGGTCATCAAAAGAAAAACAGATCCCATCCACACCTACTGTGAAATAGGAAAGTGGCGGTGTTCCTTTGGAAAGCTCTGTGTGAAGAATATGAGGATTCACAATGATCAGGTCATCCTTGGAAATAGAAAAAATCTGATCTTCGATCACGAACTTTCCTTTTCCATCCCTTACATAAAAAAGTTCAGTAAAAGCGTGGGTATGGGGAATGCTGGGCCAGTCCCCCTCATAACAGGAAGCAGAGGCATTGATCAGCACAGCTTCCTGGGTTAACTCGTTTTCCTCAGGACTAAAGCGCAGGGATCTGGTACTCATAAAAGTCTCCTTTCTGTTAAAAACAAGAATACGCAAGATAAATATAAAAGAAAAAGCAAACTGAAAACATGCCCCCCACAACTGTACATAATTTGGAAAAATTCATAAAAACATATAAAAAGGCGAAAAATAATTTAGCGAATTGCAGTATAAAAAGCGAAAATAAAAAAATATTTTGAAGCTAAATGTATAATAGCATAATGTCCCATAAAAAGCAATATATCTAAAAAACAAAGCAAAAACGGTCTTGATAATAAAGCGCAAAAAAAGTATTCTATAAGCAGAAAGCAACGAAAAGAAAATTCTCAAAATATTTTCAAGGAGGAAAGGTATTTATGAAGAAAAAAGGATTTTTAAGCGTATTACTGGCAGCAGCTATGGTTTCATCCATGGTGGCAGCGGTTCCGGCAGCAGCAGAGGAAGGTGGAGACGAGACCTTAACTGTATGGTGCTGGGATCCGAATTTCAATATTTATGCAATGCAGCAGGCTGAGAAAATCTATCAGGCAGATCACCCGAATTTCAAACTGGACATTCAGGAGAATGTTTACAGTGACATTGAGACCAAGCTGATCACAGCTGCAAATTCCGGTGACTACAGCACACTTCCGGATATTTTCCTGATGCAGGATTATTCCTACCACAAAAACGTAGCAAACTTCCCGGATGTATTTACAGAGCTGACAGATTCCGGAATTGATTTCTCCCAGTTCTCTGCCGGTAAGCTTGCAGATTCTACAGTAGATGGCAAGAACTACGGTGTACCTTTTGACAATGGCGCTACTATCATGGCTATCCGTTCTGACATCGTAGAGGAAGCCGGACTTACAACAGATGATTTCAACAATATCACCTGGTCTCAGTTTATGGAACTTGCGAAAACAGTAAAAGAGAAAACCGGTACTCCGATGCTGACCACTTCCGGCGGTTCCGAGCTTGTACTGGAAATGCTTCAGTCAGCTGGAAATTCTCCGATCGTTGACGGCGAAGTAAAGATTGCAGATAATGAAGTTCTTGCAAAAGCAGTTGAGACTTATGCAGAGCTTGTAAACGAAGGTTATATGACAGAGTACACAGACTGGGATAAATATATTGCATCCATGAATAATGGAGAGGCAGCTGGTGTGATCAACGGATGCTGGATCATGTCTTCCATTCAGGCAGCAGAGGATCAGTCCGGAAAATGGACTATCGTAGATATGCCTGCACTTGATGATGTAGAAGGTGCTACCAATTATGCAAACTGCGGTGGTGCAAGCTGGGCTGTATCTTCCAACTGCAAGAATACAGAGCTGGCATATGACTTCCTGAATTCTACATTTGGCGGAAGCGTAGAGCTGTATGATGATCTTCTTGTAAATGCAGGTGCAATTGCAAGTTATCTTCCGGCAGCAGAATCTGATGTATATCAGGAAGCATCTGAATTCTACGGCGGACAGAAGGTATATGCAGATATCGTAGACTATGCAAGCAAAGTTCCGGCATTCGACTGCGGTGCTTACTATTCAGATGTAAGAAGTGCCCTTACAGACGTTGTAACAAATGTTGTACAGGATGGTGCTGATGTTGTTGCTGAACTTCAGAACGCACAGGACACTGTTGAGTTTAATATCGAAGGTTAAGGGATTAACTAGTTTTAAAGAGGGCTGCCGCAAAATACAAAGGCGTAATTTGCGGCAGCCTTTTCTTCAGGAGGATACATATGTCAAAATCAAGAAAAAAGATGAGCAATCAGAAGAAGCATAACCTCATCGGCTGGGCATTTTTGCTTCCTGCTTCTATCCTGATTTTTGTCTTCTGTTTTTATCCCATGTTCCAGGCAATCCTGCTTTCCTTCAAAAAGGGAATGGGTGCAGCACAGACCTGGACAGGACTTTCCAATTATGCCAGAATTTTAAAGGATAAGACATTCCGGCAGTGCCTGTTTAATACGGTCTTTTATTTCATCATTCAGGTGCCGATCATGCTGATCCTTGCCCTGATTCTGGCACAGCTTCTGAATGATACCAGAATCCGCTTCAAGGGGCTTTTTCGAACTATGATCTTTTTGCCCTGTGCCACTTCTCTGGTATCCTATTCCATGATTTTTAAGTCTTTGTTTGCAGATGACGGATTTGTGAATATGGTTCTTACCCATATCGGCATGTCCCCGGTTGCCTGGTTTCAGAATACATGGGCAGCAAGGGCGGTAATCATCATCGCACTGGTCTGGAGATGGACCGGATATAATATGGTATTTTATCTTGCAGGCTTGCAGAATATCGATCAGTCTGTGTATGAGGCAAGCCGGATCGACGGAGCTACCGCAACACAGCAGTTCTTTAAGATTACCATTCCGTTGTTAAAACCTACGATTCTTCTTACAGCCATCATGTCCACTTCCGGTACCTTACAGCTGTTTGATGAATCTGTAAACCTTACAGCAGGTGGTCCTGGAAAATCAACCATGACCCTTGCCCATTACATCTTCAATATTTCCTTTGTGGAAACACCGAAGTTTAATTACGCAGCTGCATTGTCCGTATTTATTCTTGTTTCTGTGGCAATTCTGTCTGCAATCCAGATGAAAGTAGGTGACAGTCGTGACTAAAGGCAAGTTTAAGCTTGGAATTTCTTATGCGATTTTGACCATCGCAAGCCTTTTGTCTGTATTTCCGCTGTATTATATGTTCTGCGGAGCTACAAACAAAAGCATTGATATTGTTCGGGGACGTCTGATCCCGGGAAGTTATTTGATAGAAAACTTTAAATGCCTCACAGAAAACCAGAATCTGGGACTGGCAATGTTTAACTCTTTTCGAAATGCCATCCTGATCACAGTGATTGCCCTTCTGGTTTGTTCCATAGCAGGTTACGGATTTGAGATTTATCACGACAAGGGAAAAGATTTTCTTATGAAGATCCTTCTTCTTGCCATGATGCTTCCGTTTGTGGCATTGATGATCCCGCTTTTCAAAATGTTTTCTACCATGAAGCTGGTAAACAGCTGGATCGCACTGGTACTGCCATCCATTTCCACACCTTTTCTGATCATGATGTTCCGGCAGGCATCCAGATCCTTCCCTATTGATATTATTGAGGCCAGTCGTCTGGAGGGGATGAGTGAAATTGGAATCTTTTTCAAAATGTATATGCCCATTATGAAATCTACCTATGGTGCAGCTATGACTGTGACCTTTATGAATGCATGGAACAACTATCTGTGGCCGAAGGTTATTCTTCAGGATAACAGCTCCATCACTATGCCTATGCTGGTTGCAAACTTAAAAAGTGGTTACAGCGTGGATTATGGAATGCTGATGCTGGGAGTTCTGATCTGTACCCTTCCTACAGCGATCATTTTCTTCTGTCTGCAGAAGAGCTTTTCCAATGGCCTTACAGGAGCAGTAAAATCATGAATACATATTCTTTTCTGAAAAAAGAGGAGCTGGAGTATCTTCTTGCATGCCTGAAATTTGCAAAGCAGCTGGGAATGATCCAGGAGGATACTCTGGATGCCCAGGAAGTAAGAAGGAAAAAAGAAAATAAAAAAAGGGCCAGGATGTTGGAAAGAGGAGAAGTCGTCTATGGTCCCACCTGTTTTTCCATCCCTGCTTATCTGCATTATGAGCTGACCGGGTTCCAACTGGAATATGCCACCGAAAGTCCTGCTGTGAAAAAAGCCTATTCTTACCGGGAAATCAAGGAAACAGAACTGCAGAAGTTTTATGAAGAGAATCCGGGGCTTTTTACCAGATATCATGGAGATTCTTTTTCCTATGAAGAAACGAAAAAAATCATCCGAAAGAAAATAAGGGAGAGAGACTATGAAGCAGAAATTAAGAACATTTTATGTCAGCTCCACTTTGGGAAATGACCAGAATGACGGACTGACAGAAGGTACTGCTTTCGGTTCTCTGAATCCTGTGAACCAGCTGGTGCTGGAACCAGGGGATCGGATTCTTCTTGAGCGAGGCTCTGTTTTTGAAGATCAGTATCTTCATATAAAAGGAAAGGGAGCAGCCGGAAATCCCATTGAGATCGGGGCATATGGAAGCGGTCCTTTGCCTGCCATCCATGCAAATGGAACCGGAGTGTGGTACCAGGATTACGGAACAGTTCTGGATTCTCCTGCCCATGTATATCAGGGAAATGTTTCCTCTGCAGTACTTCTGTGTGATGTGGAGTATGTGCTGGTCCATGATCTGGAGATCACCAATGCTGGCCGGGAAACAGATCCCGAAAAATACTGTGCTCCCCACAAAATGGATCGTACCGGTGTGGCTGTGGTGGCAAAGGAGGGGGGAACCCTTCATGAGATTACCCTTAAGGGACTTGTGATCCATGATGTTCATGGGAATGTATATAATAAGCATATGAATAATGGCGGCATTTACATGACTGCCCTGAAACCAACAGAGGAAGAAAAAACCGGTGTGGCCCGCTATGACGGAGTTCTGATAGAGGATTGTGTGTTATGGAAGGTCAGCCGCTGGGGGATAGCCGCAGGCTATACTTATGCCCATGAAAAATTCAAAGGAGCTTTTCTGAAAGCCCAGTGGTTTAAAAAGTACGGACACGAAAATATGATCCTGAGAAATAACTACGTGAAAGAAGCTGGTGGGGATGGGATTACGCCTATGTTTGCATTGCGTCCTGTGGTAGAGCATAATATGGTGGAGAGCTGTGCCTGCGAGATGAACGACACCATTTATCGTTACCCTGAGAACCGGTTTGGAAAAGTGGCAGCAGGAATCTGGCCGTGGAAATGTAAGGATGCCCTGTTCCGTTATAATGAAGCCACAGATATGAAATTGAATCAGGATGGTATGGCATATGATGCAGATTCCGGAGATGGAACAGTGTACGAATACAATTACAGCAGAGCCAATGAAGGGGGCTGTGTGATGTTCTGTCTGGAAGAGGCGGTAAACAATATCTTCCGGGAGAACATCAGCTATGGAGATCTGGGAGGAATTTTAAGTCCTTCTGGAAATCCGGATGCACTTGTAGAGGAGAATACCTTTTATGTATATCCGGATGTGCCATTGCTGCGCCAGAACATGAGTGACGGAAAAGTGACTCTGGTTCATAACAATATTTTCATAATCAATGATAAATAATACAATAAGCATTAAAAATAATAACAATGGAGGTAATAAGATGGAACAGAGGAAAGGCAGGGTCACCATTCCCACTGATCTGGATGTGGTAAAAGAAACACTGCAGATCATGGATGAATGGGGGGCAGATGCGATCCGTGACTGTGATGGTACGGAATTTCCAAAGGAATTAAAGGATACCGGTGCCAAAATCTATGCAACCTATTATACTACCCGAAAGGATAATGACTGGGCAAAGGCAAATCCAGACGAAATCCAGCAGATGTATATTATGAGTGCTTTTCATACAGCTACAGAGGATACCCTGGAAATCCATCTGATGGATCATCTGTATCCGGATATGTTAAAGGTGAACACCCGTGATGACATCACAAGATGGTGGGAAGTGATCGACAGGACCACAGGTGAGGTGGTTCCGGTAACAAAATGGTCCTATAATGAGGAAACCGGGAATGTGGTCATAAAGCCGGCAAAGCATTTCCATGAATATACGGTAAGCTTTCTTGCCTATATCATGTGGGATCCGGTGCATATGTATAATGCAGTGGTAAATGACTGGAAGGATGTGGAACCGCAGATCACCTTTGATGTGCGTCAGCCAAAAACCAGAGCCCATTCTCTGGAGCGCCTTCGCAGATTTCTGGATACCCATTCCTATGTGGATGTGGTAAGATTTACCACTTTCTTCCATCAGTTCACTCTTATCTTTGATGAACTGGCAAGAGAGAAATACGTAGACTGGTTTGGCTATTCTGCTTCTGTCAGTCCTTATATCCTGGAACAGTTTGAAAAGGAAGTGGGTTATCCCTTCCGTCCGGAGTATATTATCGACCAGGGATATATGAACAATACCTATCGTATTCCCTCAAGGGAATTCAAGGATTTCCAGGCATTTCAGAGACGGGAAGTGGCAAAGCTGGCCAGGGAGATGGTGGATATTGTCCATGAATATGGAAAAGAAGCCATGATGTTCATGGGAGATCACTGGATTGGAATGGAACCTTTCATGGAGGAATTCGCTTCCATCGGCTTGGATGCGGTGGTAGGAAGTGTGGGAAATGGTGCCACACTGCGGCTGTTCAGTGATATTAAAAATGTAAAATATACAGAGGGACGTTTCCTTCCGTATTTTTTCCCGGATACTTTCTACGAAGGTGGCGACCCGGTAAAAGAGGCAAAGGTAAACTGGGTGACTGCAAGACGTGCGATTCTCAGAAGTCCGATCCAGAGAATCGGTTATGGCGGATACTTAAAGCTTGCCCTGGAATTCCCGGATTTTGTGCAGTACATAAAGGAAGTTTGTCAGGAGTTCCGTACTCTGTACGAAAATATTCAGGGAACCACACCTTATTGCGTGAAGCGTGTAGCTGTGCTGAACTGTTGGGGAAAAATGCGTTCCTGGGGCAATCACATGGTGCACCATGCGATCTATTATAAGCAGAATTATTCTTATTTTGGCATTATAGAAGCCTTAAGCGGAGCTCCTTTTGAGGTATCTTTTATCAGCTTTGACGACATTCTTGCAAATCCGGAGCTTCTGAAAAACTTTGACGTAGTCATCAATGCAGGTGATGGAGATACCGCACAGAGCGGCGGAGAATACTGGATCAATGAGACCATTGTCACGGCTGTGAAAGAATTCGTCTACAATGGCGGTGGTTTTATCGGTGTGGGAGAGCCTGCTTCCCATCAGTGGCAGGGCAAATATTTTCAGCTGGATGATGTGCTGGGTGTGGAAGAGGAAAGAGGCTTCAATCTGAATACAGACAAGTATAACTGGGAAGAGCATAAGGATCACTTTATTCTTGCGGATACAGATGGAGAAGTGGACTTTGGAGAGGGTAAGAAAAATATTTTCGCACTTCCGGATACCACAATCCTGCTCCAGAAGGATCAGGAGGTCCAGATGGCAGTGAAGACATTTGGAAAAGGCCGTGGCGTTTATATCAGCGGGCTTCCCTACAGCTTCAAAAACAGCCGTGTCCTTTACCGCGCAGTGCTGTGGAGCGCATCAGCAGAGGATGAACTAAACTGCTGGTATTCCACCAATTACAATGTGGAAGTACATGCCTACGTAAAGAATGGAAAATACTGTGTGGTAAACAATACCTACGAGCCGCAGGATACTGTGGTATACACAGGGGATGGAAACAGCTTTGAACTTCATATGGAAGCAAATGAGATCCGGTGGTACCAGATCTGATTAAAAGACAACACAGGCAGGGGGTAACCTCTGCCTGTATTAAATTCAAGGTTGCATTTATGGACATAATACATTAAACTGATAGAAAAAGAGAAATTTTATTATGAAAGTCCCGGAAGGCAGCGGAAGAGCACATAGATGCGGAGCAGCTAACTTTCATATTGGATGATGTCCGGATAAACAGACATGTCCATTTTGCGAAAATACAGACACAGAGGCGGAGTTGGATGGTAACTCAGGGAAATATCATACATTTTTATAATAAGTATAAGGAAAATCTAAAGACCGAAGATCAGGTGATCGAGGGTCTGTTAAAAGCAGAGGATCAGGAAGCATGGATCAGCAATCTGAAGAACAAAACCAGGATCATGCGCCGTCTTTATATAGAGAATGAGACTCTTCTGAATCTGTATATCCGGCCTTTTCTGGATGGGGAGACCAGGCTGGATGATGTGCTTGCAGAGGAATTTCTCCATCAGATCCGCATCGCAGATGGAGAAGGTTATGAAGATGATCTGGCTCTGGTGGAAATGACAGAGCTGCTGGAGAAGTATTTTGCAAAAAACGGGGATCTGAATTCCTATATTTGGACTTTGAATCTGCTGGGAAACTTTTGTAATCGCCCATTTACGGAAGAAGACGGAAAAAATGGTGCGGAATATTTTAGAAAACTGAGATCTTTTTCCTCACATTATTTTGAAATTGAAGATTTTGATGTGAGGAAGAGGATTTTGTATTCCTTTTACAATTACCCTATTATAACTTTGAATTTTAATCTGGGAACAGCCAGCGGAACCCTGAAAATGATCGATGAGGCCATTGCATTTTATAATGACGAAAAAGTGAGAGCTCTGGATGGGGAACGCTTCGATTTTGACGGGCTGATAGAAGAGTTGAATTATGATCTTTTGGGCAATTCCCTATTACGTTTTGAAAGAGAAAGTATAGATCCGGCTTTGCTTGACCGTGCAGCTAAGGTGTTGGGTGAATATTATCAGAAGGAACTGAATAAGAATCCCAATCCTTATGAAATGCTGGATGAGATTTACTGTAATTACAGGCGCAGCCAGTTCTTTCAGGGAAAACTCAGCTGTACAGAGTATATAGAGGATTACTGGCAGTTCTGTAAATATTCTCTGGAACATGACTCCCTGGAAAGCCAGGAAGGACTTGAGTTTTCTGATACCCGCTATTTTCAGGTGGCGGTGAATCATCTTCCCAATATTATGGAGATGCTGGATCTGTACGGGGATGAATATCACGGAACCCCTGGAATTCGGGAGTGTTGTGTAAAAGCTTATGTCCATGTGATCCGCAGTGTGCCAAGAACCCAAAATGACACCTTTGTCAACGATGTAGTCTGTCGTTCTCTGGGGGAATTTCTGAAATACCTTTCCAGAGATGAAGTGAATTCTATGCTTCTTATGCAGGTTATGGTAAGCAGAGATGAGCTTACAGTGGTTCATTCAGCCATGGTAGAGCAGATTGCAAGGCAGATCTTAAACTGTGTGATCCGCAGGAAACCGGAACTGCTTATTGGAAGCCTTGGATGCAGCAATGTGGTAGAAGTTCTGGAAAATCAGGAAAAGTTCCTGGACTTTGTATCCCAGGCTGCCAGGATTTACGATGTGGGCAAGATCCAGCTGGCATCCCTTGTGAATAAACATTCCCGTCAGCTTACTGCCAGGGAAATGAAGCGTATATACAGTCACCCTTCCAATGGGGTGAAGCTTCTGGAAAAAATTCCTTCTCTGCAGAAGTACAATGATGTGATTTTGGGACATCACAAATCCTGGGATGGAAAAATGGGATATCCGGAGGATTTTGACAACACAAAGTCAAAGGACCGGCTTTTTATTGAAATCATTCACATCAGTGATTGTATTGATGCAGCTACGGATTTTGTAGGGAGAAGCTACAAGAGCAGAAAAAAGCTTCCTCAGGTTATGGAAGAACTGGTTCAGGGAAGGGGTTCCTGGTACAGCCCACAGCTTGTGGAGCTTATGAAAGATGACCAGGCTTTGTTGGATGAGCTTTCTTATCTGGTCGGCCCGGGAAGGATCCGTACCTGCTATTCCGTATATGGAAGGGCAGTGGATACGAAAGAGACGGAGAGTGCCAGACTTTCTATTGATATTGAAAACTGGGAAGAAGAAAGTGAGGAGGCAGAAGAGGAAGGGGATACTATCCTGGATTTCCTCCACAAAAGTGGAAGTGAAAACCGCCAGCTTCTTCGTGCCCTTGCAAGAAATTCCCTTCTTATTTTGTATGTGGATATGATGTCCGGAGAGTACAAGGTTTCCTATCGGGGAAATCAGACACTTTTGGATGAGAAGATCCCTGACGGCAATTATAGTGAACTGCTGAAAGACTATATCGCCCCAAACTGTGATCCCACAGACTGGGAAAAGATCCGGCTCAAGATCCGGCTTTCAGAGCTTTCCCATATTTTTGTGGAGCAGGACGGCAGCTATGAATGTGAGACCAGGATACGGGGCCGGGAAAATTATCGGTGGGTACGTTTTCAGTTCATCCGCCTGGATGAGGGAAATGCCATGCCAAGGATGATGACCATGATCGCCACGGATATACAGGAAAGCCACAGCAGGAACGAGCAGCTGATGAACAGTCTGAAAGTTGCTTACAAGTCGGCAGAGGAAGCAAACAAAGCAAAAAGTGTGTTCCTTAGCAGCATGTCCCATGATATCCGTACTCCGATGAATGGAATTCTGGGAATGACTCAAATTGCCATGAACCATGTGACAGATCCACAGAAAATCATGGATTGTCTGCAAAAAATTGATGATTCTTCCAGGCATCTTCTGGAACTGATCAATAAAGTTCTGGATATGTCTAAAATTGAAAGCGGAGCCAGCGCTATCCACGAGGAGCCGCTTTTCCTGAAAAAGACTATGGAGATTGTGGACGGGGTATGTCGGCCTTCTGCTATGGAGAAAAAGCAGTTACTGGAACTCGATGTGGATTCTGTGCAGGATGACTATGTGATGGCAGACTCAGTAAGATTGCGTCAGATCCTGATCAATCTGATCTCAAATGCAATAAAATATACACCGGAAAAAGGACATATACAGGTGAAGGTAAAACAGAGCCACAGTCCCATGGAAGGAAAAGCCGGTTATACCTTTGTTGTGAAGGACAATGGAATCGGAATGTCCGAAGAGTTTCAGAAAAAACTGTTTGAACCATTTTCCAGGGAGGATAATACCCTTACCAATGCCACTCAGGGAACGGGCCTTGGGCTTTCCATCGCAAAGTCCATTATCGGGCAGATGGGAGGAAATATTGAAGTGGACAGCACCCAGGGACAGGGAACCTGCTTTATTGTACGTCTGGATCTGAAAATGGTGTCGGAAGAGCCTGTTACGGAGGAGAAGGCGGAAGAGGTCCAGAAGACTGTGAGAGATATCACATTTCTGAAGGGACACAGGATCATGCTTGTGGAGGACAATGAGCTAAACAGGGAGATTGCCTATGAGCTGCTGTCTGAGGCAGGCCTTATTGTAGATGTGGCAGAAAATGGAAAAGAAGCCATCGAGCTTCTGAAAAAGCAGCCGGAATATTTTTATGAGCTGATCTTTATGGATCTTCAGATGCCGGTTATGAATGGATATGATGCGACAACTTGTATTCGTTTAGGTGTAAGTGATTACTGGAAACAGATTCCGGTGATCGCCATGACAGCGAATGTATTTCAGGAAGATGAGAGCCGTGCCACTGAGTGCGGAATGAGCGGATATATCACCAAACCTATTGTTATGGATGTGATATATACAGTGCTTGAAAAATGGCTCCCAAGGTTGTAGGATAAAATGACAGGTGGGGAGAGAAAAAGTGAAAAATAAATACGAAATCGATATGTGTAATGGAAGCATTATGGACAAGCTGATCTCTTTTGCTGCGCCGCTGATGCTGTCCGGTATTTTACAGCTGATGTTCAATGCCGTGGACATTGTGGTGGTGGGAAGATTCAGTGGAAGGCAGGCATTGGCAGCAGTGGGGTCTACTACTGCGCTTCTGAGCATGTTTGTGAATCTTTTTATCGGGATTTCTCTTGGCAGTAATGTGCTGGCGGCGCGATTTTACGCAGCTGGCAAATCTGAGGAGATGTCAGAGACTGTACATACCTCCATTATGCTGGCTTTGATCAGTGGCGTGATCATGGTTTTTGTGGGACTGGCATTTTCCAGGATTGCACTGGAGCTTATGGGAACTCCAGGGGATGTCATTGACCAGTCCACACTTTATATGCGGATCTATTTTGTGGGAATGCCGTTTTTTATGCTGTATAATTACGGTGCGGCAATCTTAAGAGCTGTGGGGGACACCAAGCGTCCTCTTATGTTCCTTGTGATCTCTGGTGCTACCAATGCAGTCCTGAATATGATCCTGGTGATCGTGTTCCATCTGGGGGTGGCTGGTGTGGCTATTGCTACGGTGTTTTCCCAGATGATCTCCTGTGTTTTAGTCCTTCGCTGTCTGTATAAGACGGACAGCAGTTATCAGCTTCGCTTTTCTAAGCTGCGGATCCGAAAATGTTATCTGGTGCAGATATTCCAGGTGGGAATTCCGGCAGGAGTGCAGAGTATTGTCATTAATTTTTCCAATGTATTGCTGCAGTCCTCGGTAAACTCTTTTGGATCTGTGGCCATGGCCGGTTACACTGCTGCAAATAATATTCTGGGCTTCCTTTATGTATCGGTAAATGCGGTAACCCAGGCTTGCATGAGCTTTACCAGTCAGAATTACGGGGTGGGAAAATACAAAAGAATGGACCGGGTTCTGATCGACTGCTGCATTATTTCTTTTGTGGTATCCTTTGTAATGGGATGTGGAGCTTATGTGTTTGGTGATCAGGTGTTGAAAATCTATACCGAGGACGCTGAAGTGATCAAATGCGGCGTGGAGATCCTTTCCATTACTACAGTGCCATATTTCCTATGCGGAATTATGGATCTGCTCCCAGGTGCCCTTCGCGGAATGGGACATTCAGGCGTTCCTATGATCCTGTCCATTATCGGAACAGTAGGAACCAGAGTGGTATGGATTTTCTGGGTGTTCCCAAAGTACAGATCCTTGTTTGTTTTGTTTATTTCCTATCCGGCATCCTGGGCCATTACCATATTGCTTCAGGTGATCTGTTTCTTTATGGTAAGAAGAAAGGTTCACAGTATGATCCGTGGTACGGCAGTACAGTAAAATATATCAAAAACAGGCAGTCTCCGATGTGGTGTCGGGGGCTGTTTTTTTTCTGCGGATGACAGGCTGTCGGACAGGGAGCGAACGGTAATGGTGGCAGACCTATGGAAGGAAGCAGTAACATGATTGACGAAAGGTTTAAATATAGTTATAATAACCCCGAAAAATACTTCTGAAAAAGAATGAGGAGTGTGAGAAAACTTGAATGATATGAAACGCCTGCTGAAATATGCCGGGCCTTATAAGAAAGATATGATCCTGGGAGCAGTGCTGGTCCTGATCGAAACCTGCTTTGAGCTGTTTATTCCGGTCATGATTGCGGATTTGATCGATGTGGGAGTGGCGAATCATGACATTTCTTATATTTATGGAAAGGGTCTGCAAATGGTAGTTTGCGCATTGATGGCACTGGTCACAGGACTTCTCTATGCACATTTTGCGGCAAAATCCGCTTATGGCTGGGGTGCCGAGATCCGAAAGGCAGAATATGAAAAAGTGCAGCAGTATGCTTTTTCCAATCTGGATCGCTTTGTTACCTCTTCTGTGATCACCAGAATGACCACAGATGTGACCGTGATTCAGAATATGGTAAACGCAGGATTCCGCCCTGTGACAAGAGGCCCGTCCCTTTTGGTAATGGGAATTATCCTTTCATTTTGGATGAATCCGAGACTGGCAATTATTTTTCTGGTATGCATTCCTGTTCTGGGAGGTGTGCTTTTCTGGATCGTTACCAGGGTGGCACCTATGTACACCAGAATCCAGGAAATCCTGGATCGTCTGAACCGCACCATTCAGGAAGGGCTTACCGCTATTCGTGCTGTAAAGGCTTTTGTAAGAGACGAATATGAAGAAGAAAAATTTGCAGAGGTAAACAAAGATCTCACAGCCTCCGGCGAAAAGACTTTTCATTATGCGGTACTGAACCTGCCTGCATTTCAGGCGGTGATGTACTGTGCCATCAGTCTGATCATGTGGTTTGGTGGAAATATGATCCTGGATTCCAAACTGGCTGTGGGAGAGCTTACTGGCTTTTTTAGTTATGTGATGCAGATCATGAATTCCCTTATGATGATTGCAAATGTCTTTCTTCTTCTGACTCGTTCCCTTGCCAGCGCCCACCGGATCGTGGAAATTCTGGATGAAAAGATCGTGCTGACTTCACCGGAGAATGGATTAAGAGAAGTGGCAGATGGAAGCATTGATTTTTTAGGTGTATCTTTTAAATATCATCAGAATGCAAAAGCGTATGCACTGGCAGATGTACAGCTTCACATTCCATCTGGACAGACCGTAGGGATCCTGGGTGGGACAGGTGCATCTAAGACCACTTTAGTGCAGCTGATCCCCAGGCTTTATGATGTGTCAGAGGGCTGTGTAAAGGTGGCTGGGCATGATGTGCGGGAATATGATCTTCACACACTTCGGGACGCTGTGGGGATCATTTTGCAGAAAAATGTGCTGTTTTCCGGTACTGTGCGTGATAATCTGAAATGGGGAAATCCGGCTGCGACAGAGGAAGAAATCTGGGAAGCATGCCGGGCTGCCTGTGCAGATGAATTTCTGGAGCGTATGCCAGAGGGACTGGATACCTGGCTGGAACAGGGGGCAGGCAATCTTTCAGGTGGTCAGAAACAGCGGCTTTGTATCGCAAGGGCGCTGATCCAAAAAGCAAAGATCCTGATATTGGATGATTCCACCAGTGCTGTGGATACAGCAACGGAAAGAAAGATCCGAAAGGCCCTTGAGGAACGAAGAGATGTGACGAAGATCATCATAGCCCAGAGAATTACTTCTGTTATGAATACGGATCAGATCGTGATCCTGGAAGACGGGCGTATCCATCGGATCGGAACCCACAGGGAGCTTCTGGCAGAGGATCCTATTTACCAGGAAATTTACCGGTCACAGATGAAAGGAGAGGATGAAGATGGCGTCCAGAACTTATAGTGGAAAAAAGCCTGAAAATATGAAAAAGACAGTTGGATTTTTCCTTTCCTATATGGGAAAACACAGGATGCTTTTGCTGATTGTTGCGGTTCTGGTATCGGTAAGTGCATTGGCAAATCTTCTTGGAACTTATATGATCCGCCCGGTAGTAAATGGGCTGACCGGGGGAAACATTCTGACTCTTTTTAAGGGAGTGCTGCTCACTGCGGCGATTTTTTTTGTAGGAGTTGTGGCTGCATGGGGGTATACCCAGACTATGGTAAAGGCCTCCCAGAGAATTTTGTTTGATATCCGAAGAGATTTGTTTTCCCATATCCAGACTCTGCCTTTGAAATTTTTTGATACCAGAGGCCACGGGGATATCATGAGTCTTTTTACCAATGATATTGATACTATCTCCGATGCCTTAAATAACAGCTTTGCCATGGTGATCCAGAGTTTTATCCAGATGGTGGGGACTCTGGCCATTCTGTATGTGCTGAACTGGCGGCTTTCTATTATTGTGACAGTGTGCTATGGGATCATGTTCTGGTATATCCGGTTCAGTGGAAGCAGAAGTAAGGCTTATTATGCCAGGCAGCAGAGCAGCCTTGGGGAACTGGACAGTTATATTGAAGAGATGATCAGTGGACAGAAGGTAGTGAAGGTGTTTAATCATGAGAAAGCCAGCTTCCAGGAGTTTTGTGAGAAAAATGAGGCTCTCAGACAGGCTGGTACCGGCGCTCAGGGATATGCGGCTACCATGGTGCCTGTAGTTGTAAGCATTTCTTATATCAATTGCGCCATTGTAGCTGTGCTGGGCGGTTTTCTGGCTCTTCAGGGTAAAACAGATCTGGGAAGCCTGGCAAGCTATGTGGTATTTGTCCGTCAGGCTGCTTTGCCTATCAATCAGTTTACCCAGCAGAGCAATTTCCTTCTGGCTGCCCTTGCTGGTGCAGAGCGTGTGTTTCAGGTCATGAGCCTGGAACCGGAGATTGATGAAGGTAAGGTGGAGCTGGTTTTGGGGGAGAAGGTGGAAGAGAACTCTCCTTCCTGGTTCTGGAAAAAGCCGGAGGGAGAAATGGTTCCCCTTAAGGGAGATGTGCGGTTTGATCATGTGGATTTTGGATATATACCAGATCAGATGATCCTGAAGAATATCAGCCTTTATGCAAAGCCAGGTCAGAAAATAGCATTTGTAGGTTCCACCGGTGCCGGAAAAACCACCATCACCAATCTGATCAACCGTTTTTATGATGTGCAGGGCGGTTCCGTGATTTATGATGGAATTGATGTAAGGGATATCAGTAAAAAATCTCTTCGCAAGTCTCTTGGAATCGTGCTGCAGGATACCCATTTGTTTACGGGGACTATTGCGGACAACATTCGTTTTGGAAAGCTGGATGCCACCCAGGAGGAAATCGAGAAAGCAGCCAGGATTGCAAATGCGGATTCCTTTATCCGCAGACTGCCCCAGGGATATGATACCATGGTAACTTCTGACGGCGCCCATCTGTCACAGGGACAGAGGCAGCTTCTGGCTATTGCACGTGCAGCTGTGGCAGATCCTCCTGTGTTGATTCTGGATGAGGCTACATCCTCCGTAGATACCCGTACAGAGGCTCTGATCGAAAAGGGTATGGATCAGCTGATGGAGGGCAGAACGGTGTTTGTAATCGCCCACAGGCTCAGTACTGTGCGCAATTCCAATGCTATTATGGTGTTGGAGCAGGGCAAGATCGTAGAGCGTGGAGACCATGAAGATCTGTTGCGGCAGAAAGGTAAGTATTATCAGCTGTATCATGGAATGTTTGAACTGAGTTAGAGTAGATAAAAAGGCCGGAACCTGTCAACACTGCATTGCTTGTGGAGTGTATTCAGGAACCGGCCTTTTTGCATAGCAATCGTAATTATTATGGAGGAAGAGGCCGGATCCCCCCAGATGCCCCGGCCTCTTTGCTATGAAACTTAACTGCTGATAAAGGAAACCATACAAGCTTATCAGACGGATCCATTTCATAGGCGAGTAGAACTGCAAGTTGATTTTATGGAAAATGGAAAATACAGGTTATAAACTTATGTAATGGGGGATTAGTGTGGGCATTTTACGTATTTTGTAGTGCTGATTAAGCTGCCAACTACGAGGTGTCCACATTTTTGACAAATTTTTCCATTATATACGTAAACGGTACATCCACCGCTGTTATTTTTGATATGCTGCTCGACATATCCTACTTTGAAATTATGAGTGCAGATTATAGCCCGTGTAGATACGTCAAAATCATAAATAGGTGTTAACACATGATCAAGAGATTCAAAATATGTGTCACTTTCTTCGAAAAGTTCAGAAGCATTGCTTGATTTGAATTGCATAGATC
>CAKRRX010000012.1 GCA_934394595.1 uncultured Blautia sp.
TCAAGACAACCAACTAGCTTAGTTATCTCTCGTCATTACTGTTATAAAAAGTTCATTCTTTTGAATGATGATTCGTTTAGAATTTTCGAGAATCGTATGTGTTTCACTGTTCAGTTTTCAAGGTTCTTTGTTGTTGTCTCAGCGACAGCTTATATAGATTATCATAAGCAGTTGTGTTTGTCAACAACTTTTTTATTTTTTTAATTCAGAAAACACATGAATGCTTTTACATTCTTATCTGTCTTTCGAATTGTTTGCCCTTGTCTCAAGGACATGTGTTATGATACCAGAGCATTCCCATAAAGTCAAGCTTTTTTCTAAATTTGTTATTCAACATGTTTTTTTGTGACTTTTGTGAATATTCTAACTATTTGTTTCATTCAAGTCGAACGTCCGTGAGACTTAGCGCGTGATTCTGGTCAGCGAAGCTGACTTATTCCTATCAGAATCACTGCGCATCCTCGCGGAGCGTTTATCTCAGTCTGAGACCTAACTCCCACTGAGACAAATTTGCTATTACTCACCACCTGAAGAGGTGGGAGTCTTCTCGACTGAGATAAAAGAAATGGATTTTATGCAGTTTCTGATCCTCTCAGCTCCTACATAAAATCCAGATTTCTTTTACTTATTATATAGAACACATTATCTATTTTTAGAAACTCATAATCTGCTCTTCGTCCAGTCTTTTGAGAATTTCGCATGCCAGCTTAACCGCATTATCAAAATCAGCATAGGCTGAAATTCCGTAATGTGTGTGTGCATAGCGAACCGGAACTCCGATAACGATAACCGGGACTGCTTTTTCAGTCAGATGTATAGCTGCACCATTGGTTGAACCGGCACTACGAACTGCATCCTGAACCGGAATACCAAGCTTTTCTGCCAGATCCAGCGCATATCTCTGATAACGCGGATTGGTGATCATGCGGGAATCAATGTGACGGAGCATCGGACCACGTTTGATAGCTGTCTGAACCATATATGGCTCAACGCAGGTATCATCTGCCGGGCATCCCTCAAAAACAATTGCGATATCCGGCTTAATTACCTGTGCTGTCACGGTAGCACCACGCACACCAACCTCTTCCTGTGCTGCACAAGCGCCAACAATATCTACATTCAGATCCTGACCAGCCAGTGTATGCATGGTCTTAAGAATTGCCGCACATCCCAGACGACAGTCAAAACTCTTGCCCACCATCAGATCTGTAGTTTCTGAGTATGTAAATGTCACATCCGGCACTACCGGTTCACCGATACGAATGCCGAACTTTTCAACTGCCTCTTCTTTCGAAACAGCACCAACATCTACCGTGATATCTTTCATATCCAGAGGTGCTTTACGCTCCTGCTCTGTCATGAAATGCGGAGGCTTGCTGGTAGTAAGACCCGGGATATATTCTCCGAATCGGTTGCGAACCCAGACTTTATGTGCCGGAATATTGTGGTTAACCCAACCTCCGATCTGAATGATGCGGAGCGTTCCGTTCGGGCAGATGGCCTGCACCATAAAACCAACCTCATCACTATGTGCGTCAAGCTGAACAACCGGACGCTTGCCGTTATTTTCTTTACGGCGGATATACAGGTTGCGCATGTGATCTTCTGTAATTTCTCCGAGTCCCTCTGCATAAGGGCGAATCGCTGCAACCACTTCATCTTCAAAACCGGATGTACCATTTGCATTTGAAATTGCTGCAATCATTTCCAGCGTCGTTTTTTTATCCATTCTAACACCTCTTTATGAAAGTTTTACTTTCTTGAACTCTTCCATGAAATCAACAATGTAGTTTGCTGTGGTCTCAAGCATCTCCTTGCCCCACTCCTCTGTAGCGGTACTCGGATGATCCGGTCCAATCCAGCCGCTGTCTGTTACATGCGGAGTATTGCGAAGAATCTCAACCGTAACTCCCTTGTACTCAACGGAACGGAAACCAGTTGTCTTCAGGTTTTCGGACAGATGCTTGAACTGAAGCTCACCACCGATCTCGCTCTTATCAACTAACGACGGGTCGATACCAAGAATTGCTGCTGTTTCTTCACCGCCGCCATGACCACCTTTCCATGCCGGGTTCATATCCCATGCCATCAGCCACCAGTTAAGCATAGCAACCAGGCAACCCTTGTCTTCGAATTCCATGCCAAGACGCTCAATCATCTTAATGTTTCCGCCATGTCCATTCAGGAAAACAAATTTTCTTGCTCCGTGACGATACAGACTCAGGAACACCTGACGGCAGAACTGATAGAGCACTTCATTGTCAATATCAATGGTACCCGGATACGGAGCTAAGCTCTGGCAAGAGCCATACGGAATAGTCGGAGCAATCAAAACATCGCTCTTCTTCTCGATTTTCTCTAACAAATGCTCCGGAATCAATGTATCTGTTCCAAGTGGCATATGACGGCCATGACACTCAATACTACCAATAGAAACAAGTACCATATCATTTTTTTCAAAATATTCCTGGGCCTTCGGCCAGGTCAGATTTGCTAATCTCATAATTCTCTTTCCTTTCATGTAATAATTATTCTCTTCAGAAAAATTGGACTATCTGGAAACCGGATAGTCCGACATCCGTTCATTACTGTGCTACTTTAACCTTCTCCAGGCTGTGGTAACCATTGGCATCCATAACGAATCCTTCAACCTTCTTGTTAGCACCAACGTTGATGGAGCTGTAGTATACCGGGATATTATTGTTAATCTCATCTAATTTAATTGCAAGTTCCTTATAAAGTTCTTTACGTTCCTCTTCGTTTGTATTGGAACGAGCCTCTTCGATCAGCTTATCAACATCCGGATCTGCAAGGAAGCTTCGGTTACCTGCAGCACCCTGCTGAGTTGAGTGTTCAAGAGAATAGTATGTGTAATCAGCATCTCCACTGGAGGTTGTCCAACCAAAATATGCTAAGTCATGCCTAATTTATTTTTCAGCATTTCAGATGCAATTCCTTGCGACAGCTTGTTTATATTTACACTGCCGCAAGGAGAAGTCAAGCACTTTTTTTAAAATCTTTTTTATTTTTCACCCAACATTTTAAGTTATCTTTTTGCTCAACTGATTATGTTTTCATGATATAACGGATTGCATCCTGAATCTGCCTTACATATACCAGCTGAATCCCCGCTGTATTCTCTACAGAGCTTCTGCAGACCTCCGGCAGAAGCACAGTATCAAAACCAAGCTTCTTTGCTTCCTGCACTCTCTGGCCAGCCATGCTCACCGCACGCACTTCTCCGCTAAGGCCAATCTCTCCAAATGCCATCAGCTTGTCCGGGATCACAATATCCTTCATGCTGGACGCAATAGCCAGACAAATTCCCAGATCGATTGCAGGCTCTGTCATTTTCATGCCCCCTGCAATATTCACATAGGCATCAGAATTAGCAAGATGAAGCCCAACTTTTTTCTCAAGAACTGCCATCAGAAGATTCACACGATTAAAATCTGTTCCCACCGCAGTCCGCCTGGGAATACCAAAATTGCTCTCGCAGACCAATGCCTGTATTTCCACAAGGATCGGCCTGGTTCCCTCCATTGAGCAGGCAACCACGCAGCCGGAAGCATTTTCCGGACGTCCCTCCAGAAGGTATTCCGATGGATTTGACACCTCTTCCAGTCCAGATCCCTGCATTTCAAAAACACCGATCTCGTTGGTGGAACCAAATCGATTCTTCACAGCACGCAGGATTCGATAGGAAGCATGTCTGTCCCCCTCAAAATACAGCACAGTATCCACCATATGTTCCAATACTCTTGGCCCGGCAACATTGCCTTCCTTTGTCACATGCCCCACTATAAATATAGTAATTCCAAGGCCTTTGGCGATCTGCATCAACACATTTGTGGATTCTCTTACCTGGGAAACACTTCCAGGCGCAGAACCAATTTCTTCATCAAACATAGTCTGTATAGAATCTATGATTGCCACATCTGGCTTTTTACGCTCCATGACTTCCCGGACAGTATCCAGATTGGTCTCACACAGAAGTTGCAGATTTTCATTAAAAGTACCGATACGATTGGCACGAAGCTTGATCTGGCGCAGGGATTCCTCTCCCGAAATATACAGCACAGAACTTCCATTTTCAGCCAGATTCCGACATACCTGTAAAAGGAGGGTGGATTTTCCAATACCTGGATCTCCCCCCACAAGAACCAAAGACCCGGGAACGATTCCGCCCCCGAGTACTCTGTCTAGTTCTCCTATTTTCGTAGTCTGCCGCTCATCTTCCTTCAAACTGATATCCTTTAAGATTACCGGCTCAGACTGCTGCCTGGAAGCTGCTTTGCCTCCTGATGAAGCTTTCTTCCCTGTAGAGACAGGTTCCTCCACAAAGGAATTCCATGCCTTACATCCAGGACACTGTCCCATCCATTTGGCTGATTCATAGCCGCACTCCTGGCAGAAATATATCATTTTTTTGTTTTTCAGCATTTTACAATTTTCACATCAACAGCTGAGCCATTTCCAAGCTCTACGCTGAAAGAAAGCTTGCCGCCAAGGTTGGTTTCCATCTTACCTGTACTTGCGCCGTCAAGATATACCTCATACTGAGCCTCTGCCTCAAGTTCCACGGTAATCTGTGCATCCTCCGGACCTTCTACGCGAAAGCTCATCTGATCTCCATCCTGTGCCAGATCAAATACAGCGGTACCCGGTACGGACTCATATACAAACATACCATTGCGCTCCAGCTTGGTGATCTCCTTGAATGTCTTTACTTTATACATATCTCCCTGATGTGGATAATCGGAAACTTTTGATTTCTGGTTTTTCTCATAATCTCCAAAGCTGATGGTACCATTTTCCTCTGTACGGATCAGTTCCTTTACTACTGCCATGATGCTTGTCCTCCCTAAGACTCTTTCGTTATGTTCTCCGGCTGATACTGTCTCGCCGGATCTTTTCATCAGTTTCCTGATGTTGCACATATTATATAATAAAACCCTTTTCTTTGCCAGTACCTTATATAAAATTTATAGCATTTTTAGATTTACAGCTGACACTTTGCCTTTCACAGGAATATCGCTCTTACTTTGCTTTCACTGTAAAACGTATTTCTTTATTTCGATACTGTACCTGTACGCAATCTCCTCGCCGGATTCTGCCTTCTAGAAGTTCATTTGCCAGCCGATCCTCGATTTTGGACTGAATTGCACGGCGCAGTGGTCTCGCCCCATATTTGGCATCAAATCCGGCCTCTGCCAGATGATCCACTGCTGAATTTGTGACCTTCAGCTGAATGTCCATCTGCTCTTGGCATCTGTCTTCCAGCGATTTTAACAGCAGACAAACGATTTTTCGGATTTCTTCTTTATTCAGGGTATGAAAAACCATGATCTCATCAATTCTGTTGAGAAATTCCGGCTTAAAAAGCCTTCTTACTTCTTCCATAACACCGGATTTCATTTTTTCATAATCCTTTTTCTCATCCTTCTGGGAAATAAAGCCGAGCTGCTTTGGCTCCACAATCGCCTGAGCCCCTGCATTGGAGGTCATGATAATGATAGTCTGCTTGAAGTCTACCCTTCTCCCATGGGCATCTGTGATGTGACCATCGTCCAGCACCTGAAGAAGAATGTTAAACACATCCGGATGGGCCTTTTCAATCTCATCAAACAGGATCACACTATAAGGATTTCTGCGTACCTTTTCACTGAGCTGCCCACCCTCATCGTATCCAACATAGCCTGGTGGAGAACCGATCAGCTTGGAAACACTGTGCTTCTCCATATATTCAGACATATCAACACGGATCATGGCCTGCTCACTGCCAAAAACAGCCTGGGCAAGTGCTTTAGACAGTTCTGTCTTACCCACACCTGTAGGACCCAGGAATAAAAAGGAACCGATTGGACGGTTTGGGTCTTTTAGTCCCACACGACCACGCTTTACAGCCTGGGAAACAGCATGTACAGCCTCTTCCTGCCCGATCACACGTCTGTGAAGTTCTTTTTCCAGTTGCGCAAGCCGCCTGGTTTCCCCTTCTGTGAGACGCTGTACCGGTATTTTGGTCCAGTCCGATACAATGGATGCCACTGCTTTTTCATCTACTTTTCCAGACTTTTTGCCATTCTTTTTCTGTTCTTTTGCACGAAGCTGTTCCATTTTTTCCTGGACTGCTTTCTGTTTTTTCTGGCATTCCCTTGCCAGATCCAGATTTCCAGCCTTGATAGCGGATTCTTTTTCCTGCAGGAGCTGCTGGATTTCCAGGCCAAGGTCTTCAAGCCGGAAAGAATTCTGATAACCTGCCAGTTGTACTTTCGATGCAGCTTCATCAATCAGATCAATGGCTTTGTCTGGCAGGAAGCGATCGTTGATATATCGTACTGACATTTTTACAGCTGCTTCCAGGGCTTCATCCAGGATTTCCACTTTATGATGGCGCTCATAATAAGGCCGCAGCCCCTTTAGAATCTCATAAGCCTCTTCTTCTGTAGGTTCTTCTACTGTCACCGGCTGAAAACGACGCTCCAGCGCAGCATCTTTTTCAATATATTTACGATACTCTTCCAGTGTAGTTGCACCGATGATCTGTAGTTCTCCCCTGGAAAGAGAGGGTTTCAGAATATTAGATGCATCCAGGGCTCCTTCTGCCCCACCGGCTCCAATAATGGTATGAAGCTCATCAATAAATAACAGAACCCTCTGATTTTCCCTTACCTCATCCACCACTTTGCGGATACGTTCTTCAAATTCACCTCTGTACTTACTTCCTGCCACCATTCCGGACAGATCTAGCACTACAAGCCTTTTATCCCGAATGGTATCCGGAACTGAACCTGCATAAATTCTCTGTGCCAGCCCCTCTGCAATGGCTGTTTTTCCCACTCCTGGTTCGCCTACAAGACAGGGATTATTCTTGGTTCTTCTGCTTAATATCTGGATCAACCGGTTGATTTCCCGGTCTCTTCCTACTACAGGATCCAGTTTTCCCTCTGCTGCCATCTGGGTCAGATCACGGCTGTACTGATCCAGCGCAGGGGTGGGACTTCCCTTATGTCCCTGTGCTGCTCTGGCAGCCTGAAATTCCTCCTGTATGGATTCGTTATCATATCCCATGGCTCCAAGCACAGCAGCATAAAGTTTCTGGATATTAATTCCCATTGTATAAAGAAGTCTGGTTCCAACACAGTCTGTCTCGCGGAGCATTGCAAGGAGCAGATGCTCGGTCCCAGCCTTTTCATTTCCCATATTCTGTGCTTCTGATATTGCATTTTCCAGAACTTTCTCTGTCCTGGGACTGTATTTCGGACTTGTCTGCAACTCCGTCAGAGTCTGTGTATCTGAGGGGGTAACAAGTTTATCAATCAATTCCACAAGCTTTTTGCCATCTACCTGGAATTCTTCCAGCACTCTGCCTGCAGTTCCCTCTGTTTCACTGAGAATGCCCAGCAGTAGATGTTCTGTGCCAATATAGCCCAGTTCAAAATCAACTGCTGCAGCTTTTGCCAGATTCAGAGCTGTCTGTGCCTGCTTCGTGAATTTGTTGCTCATAAATCGGTAATTCCTCCTTACTGCCCGTACTCGTCCAGAATCTCATCTATGAGGCTGTGAACTTCTTCTCTTGTCACATTGTTACAGCATCCTCTGGCAAGTGCAACCATCAGATTCTGTTTCAATTCCTCCATAGCCCTGATCTTGTCTACATCCAGGCAAATCACTGCGCCTTTTCTTCTATCAATGGATACAAAGCCTTCCTGACGCAGTAGGGAATAGGCTTTATTTACAGTATGCATGTTAATTCCTATTGTATCTGCCAGCTGTCTCACAGATGGAAGAGGATCCCCTTCCTGCAGCCGGGATGTGGCAATCCCCATGATGATCTGATTCATCAACTGGGTATATAGTGCTTCATCACTTTGGAAATCTATCTCGATTACCATTTTTCCCTCCCTGTAATATAAAGATGTTAGGGGCAAGCGGGTTCCAGGTTCAAAAGCCTTATCATGCAAGCATGAACAGCTTTTTGAACTTTTTACCCTGATATCATATAAAGTGTTCTAAAAACAAAGGGACCGGAGTTATCGGCCCCGGCCTCTTTGCATCATTTGTAAATTCATATATTTACTCTTCTGTCTTTTCCGGAGCTTTCTCTTCTGCAGCCTTGGTCTCGACGGGAGTGTCTGCCTGTGCAGGAGCCTGCTCAGGAGTACTCATCGGTGGAATCTGGATGCCAAGGATCTTTCCAAGCTGTACTCTGTCCAGAATCAGATTAAATCCCATAGGGTTGATCACAAAGCCCTTTGCCTGCTTGATGATAAGTCCCGGTAATTTTGCAAAAGGAACCTTCGCTGCACGAAGCTTTTTGCCTCTGGCAAATTTATCAAACTCCATTACATCAGTAAACGCCGGCTGAAGTATATCGCCATCTTTGTTCTTGAGGTAAGGAATGTTCACTTTGTTTGGATCCTCAGGATCTGTAGCCATTGCTACCAGGAACTCTGATTTCTTTAAATTAACAATAAGCTCTTCTTCCATTTCACGGAGATTGACCGTTCTCTCCTCTTTCTTAATAGGACGGCGAAGCTCCTGCATGAAATAGATGCCGGAAAGCTGAAGTGTGGAATTGAAAAGTGGCTGCTTGGAGGGCTCAAGCTTACTGAAATCTGCCTGTCTGGCAATCTTCGCAAGTTCCACCTCGATCTGGTTCTCTCCATCTACCCACACTACGCTGTTTACACCAATGGCATATAAAGTACCGTAAAATCTCGGAAAATCTTTATTCTCATATTTCATTCCCATAAGAAGAATCTTGTCCTGAAGTTTCTTCTGGCCAAATGCCTTGATTTCTTCTTCTGTGGCAAATACCCATACCTGATCATTAAAGCTCTCTTCATCGCAGATTACATATGGAAGCTTCGTAGCCTGTGAGTATGCTACAAAGATAGTCTCTCTTGTCTGTAATTCCTTAATTGCGTCCTGTTCGCTGATTCCCATGTCTTTATCCTCTCAGTTCCGGTTTCCTTAGATGTGGTCATACGAAATTTCTTGTGTTCCATATATTGACCAAAAACCTGATATATGACTATTTTATAACAAAATGATAAAAAAGTAAAGTATCAGCCATAGTTTTTCATGCAAATGTATAAACATTCACTTCGTTTCCGAGAGGATGCCTGTCCAAACCATAGATTCCTGTGATCCAGATTGTAAAATGAGCCTGCGGATCATAATGTTTTCCATTGATCGTCACCCAGCAGTGATCGTATCCCACAAGCAGCTTTATATTTTTATATCCAAGTTCTTTTGCAAGAGCAGCAAACGCACATGCAAAAGAATAACAGTTTCCACTTTTGGTTTCCAGCATTCTCAGTGCGGTCTCCTTATACCAGCCTTTTTTCTTTCGATTTGGATCACTGCCTGCATACCGAAAGCTTTTTCCGTCTACCAGATAATTCCAGCAGGCTTTCAATTTCTGGGCTTTGCTCATCTTTGAAGTGGTTACTCTGGATATGGTCTTCAGAGCCTGTATTTTCAAACTGGTATCTATATTCTTTTTGGCATATCCTTTTTCTGTAAAAAAGTATTTTCCTTTTTCCCGGGAACGTTTCTGATAACATCTGCCCTTTGAATCTGCATAATATAGATGATTTCGGTAAATAAAATAACCGGTAGTCGGATTTCCTGCCTTGGTGGCCATATAGTATTTCTTCCCACAAACTGTCACAAGCTTATTTTTGCGGTTCTTAAGGAGCTTTCCCTGATTATCAAAAACATAAACCTTTTTGCCAATTTTATGGCTGCCTGTGTATGCATACCCATCTGCACCGAAATAATAGCGGGATCCCTTATAATTAAGCCAGCGATTTTTGACAACACTTCCGTGCCTGTAAAAAGATATTCTGTTTTGCTCTTTATGCATTCCATCTTCCATTATCGCAGGATCAGAAGAATGATCTTCAGCAGATATTATTGGGGCATTGCCCATATTTTCCTGTGCCATTGCCGGAACAGAAAATGTAGTCAGAAAAAGAGCCGTTAAAATTCCATATAATACTTTTCTTTTTTTCATACCTGCATTTCCTCTTACATGTATTATTCTGATTACAAATACACTTTTCACATTTTGCTTTATAAAAATCTTAATAAAGTGTTCGAGCACACTCTGGCATACATCATTTCATAAAATTATATGTCTTTTTTACATAAGGTCCTGCAGGGTGTGCTTTTAAACCGTAAACACCCGGGATCCATCCTGACCATTGAGTTTGCGGATCATAATGTTTTCCATTGATCGTTACCCAGCAATGGTCATATCCTACTTTAATTTTTATATTTTTATACCCGACCTCCCTGGCCAGGGCTGCAAATGCACATGCAAAAGAATAGCAGTTTCCTCTTTTGGTTTTTAACATAGCCAGAGCAGTTTCTCTATACCAGCCCTTTTTCTTCAGATTGGGATCACTTCCTCCGTAACTGAAACGGCTCCTGTCCACCGCATATTCCCAGCAAGCCCTGAGCTTTTGCCCACGACTCATATTAGACTTGGTAATTTTGGACACAATCTGCATTGTCTGTATTTTCAGCTGTACATCTGTGTTTTTTCTGGCAGTGCCTTTATCTGTGAAATAGAATTTTCCTTTTTGTGTTGACCGGTTCTGGTAGCAGCTTCCAAGCGAATCTGCATAGTACAGATTATTTCGATATACAAAATAACCTGTCCTGGGATTTCCAGCCTTTGTGGCCATACAGTATTTCTTTCCGTAAACCGTCACCAGCTTGTTCTTGCGATTTTTCAGAAGGTGACCTTGCTCATCGAAGACATAAACCTTTTTGCCGATTTTATGGCTTCCGGTGTATGCGTATCCGTCTGCGCCAAAATAATAGCGGGAACCGCTCCAATTCTTCCAGCGATTCTTTATCCGGGTTCCATTATCGTAATAAACCTTTCGATTTTCTTCGATATTCAGGCCATTTTCCGGTATAGCAGATGTTTTTGTCTCCTGCCCTGCATTAACCACTGATTCCGCAGCAGCAGTTTCTGCCTGTACCTGGATCTGTGTCGGAACTACAGTCAGAAAAACAGCCGCAAACACTGCCAGACATATTTTTTTCTTTTTCATACCTTCCCCCTATTTTCTGCAACAAGCCTGTCTTTCGACAAGCTTATTACAGAGAAATACTTTATTTTGTCATAAATTCTACGATCTGATCCAGCTGTGCCAGCTGATCTTCTTTTAATGCTGATTTTACAGTCACAGTCTCTTCGTAGATTTCCATATCTTTCATTCCAGAAAGAATTTCTTTCATCTGCTTTCCAGCTGTAGATGCCCAGGTGCCATTTTCCAATACTGCCACTTTTCTCTTCTGAAGATTGTGTGCGGCAAGCTCATGAAGCAGTGTCTCCATCTTTGGGAAAAGACCTGCGTTATAGGTAGGGCATGCGAATATGATTCTGTCGCAGCGGAACGCTTCAGCAACCAGATAAGAAGGATCTGTAACGGAAACGTCATAAACCTTCACATTTTTCTCTCCTGCATCTGCCAGCTTGCCGGCCAGAACATCTGCTGCATTCTCTGTATTTCCGTAAATGGAAGCATACATCACCACAACATTATGATCTTCCGGAGTGTAGGTACTCCATTTCTGATATTTCTCAATAAACCATCCAAGATCCTCTCTCCAGATTGGGCCATGAAGCGGGCAGATCATAGCAATGTCAAGAGTCAGGGCTTTTTTCAAAGCTGCCTGAACCGGTCCGCCATATTTTCCCACAATGTTCACCAGATATCTTCTTGCATCATCCAGCCACTCTTCTTTAAAATTCACTTCATCAGCGAAAACGTTTCCATTTAAAGCACCAAAGGTTCCAAAAGCATCTGCGCTGAAAAGGACCTTATTGTATGCATCATATGTAACCATTGCCTCCGGCCAGTGAACCATAGGGATCATAGCAAACGCAAGTGTATGTTTTCCAGTACTTAAAGTGTCTCCTTCTTTGATAACAACAGCATGGGGATCCACATCAAAGGTAAAAAACTGCCTGATCATACCAAAGGTCTTGGCATTTCCCACAACCTTCACTTCCGGAAATCTTCTCACCACTTCCTCCACAATGGCACAGTGATCCGGTTCCATGTGGTTCACAATGATATAATCCAGACTTCTTCCGCCCAGGACATGCTCCAGATTCTCAAAGAACTGGCCGCTTACTGCTTTATCCACAGTATCAAGAAGTACTGTCTTCTCATCCAGAATCACATAAGAGTTGTAGGATACCCCTCTTGGAATGGGGTAAATATTTTCAAACAGGGCAAGTCTTCTGTCACTTGCACCAATCCAGTATAAGTCTTCATTTACTTTCTTTACATTGTACATGATGTTTTTCTCCTTTTTTTAGATTGTTGTAAAAGAAACCTCAAGGCTCTGAAAAACAGGCAGAAAATCATTTCTGATCTCCTGCCTATTTTATACCACTTATTTATGCCTCGTCAATTGCTTTTCCAATATCATGACGCATATATTTGTTTGCAAAAGTGATCCACTCTGTAGCTGCATAGGCGTTCTTTCTTGCCTCTTTTAAATCACTTCCGGTCGCTGTGATTCCCACAACGCGCCCGCCATTTGTGACGATCTGGCCGTCTTTAAATTTGGTTCCTGCATGGAAACAATAGTAACCCTCTTTATCCTTAAAATTCTCGAATCCATACATTGGAATTTCCTTTTCATATTTCACCGGATAACCGTCACTTGCCAGAACTACGCATACAGCTGCATTATTCTCAAACTGCAGATCGATCTGATCCAAAGTTCCATCAACACAGGCCTCCATCACTTCCACAATATCATTTTTCATACGTGGAAGTACAACCTGTGCCTCCGGATCACCAAAACGGGCATTATACTCCAGTACCTTCGGCCCGTCAGCAGTGAGCATCAGGCCAAAGAAGATAATTCCCTTGAATTCTCTTCCTTCTGCTGCCATGGCATCCACAGTAGGCTGATAAATATATTTTTTGCAGAACTCATCCACTTCTGTTGTATAGAAAGGACTTGGAGAAAAGGTTCCCATTCCCCCTGTATTTAATCCCTGATCTCCATCTTTCGCACGCTTATGATCCTGTGCGGAGGTCATGGTCTTGATTGTTTTTCCATCCACAAAAGAGAGGACAGAAACCTCACGTCCGGTCATGAATTCTTCAATAACCATGGTATTTCCTGCATTCCCGAACTTCTTATCCTCCATGATCTCTTTCACACCGTCTTCCGCTTCCTGAAGATCCTGACAGATCAGAACTCCTTTTCCAAGGGCAAGTCCGTCTGCTTTCAGAACGATCGGGAATTTTGCTTCTGTGCGAAGGTATGCCAGTGCTTTTTCCGGATCATCAAAATTTTCATATGCAGCAGTGGGAATATTGTATTTCTTCATCAGATCCTTGGAAAATGCCTTGGAGCCTTCCAGGATCGCTGCATTTTTCCGTGGGCCAAATACGCGCAGTCCACGGGATTCAAATTCATCTACCACACCGCCTACCAGGGGATCATCCATACCAATAATGGTAAGATCCACCTGATTTTCCTGGGCAAAATCAGCCAGCTTTTCAAATTCCATGGCACCAATATTTACACACTGGGCATATTCTGCAATTCCTGCATTTCCAGGCGCACAGTAAATTTTATCAACCTTCGGGCTTTTGGATACGCTCCATGCAATTGCATGTTCTCTTCCGCCGCTTCCTACGATCAGTACTTTCATAATATCCTCCTTAATCGCTGATGGTCACAATATGATCTTCCACAGAAATCTTTCCATTGGCGATCAGATTGATTGCCTTTGGAAGGATTTTCCACTCAGCCTTTTCCATTACACTTCTCTGAAGAGACTGGGGGGTATCATCTGGCTCGATCTTTACTGCTTTCTGCAAGATGATCGGGCCTGTGTCTGTGCCGGTATCCACAAAATGAACTGTGGCACCGGTCACCTTCACTCCTCTTTTTAAGGCAGCTTCATGGACATGAAGTCCATAAAAACCTACTCCGCAAAAAGACGGGATCAGAGATGGATGAATGTTAATGATCTTATTCGGAAAGGCCTCCACGATCATCGGCGGGATAGCCACCAGATAACCGGCAAGAACCACCAGTTCCGCCCCGCTTTCCTGTAACTTTTTCAAAAGTGCCTGATGGAATTCCTCCCGGCTTTCAAATTCCTTTGGTGAGATACAGACAGCTTCTATCCCATGATTTTTTGCTCTTGTAAGAGCATAGGCTTTTGGATTGTTGCTGATAACAAGGGACACTTCTGCATTGGTGATCTTACCGGAATCCACAGCGTCCAGAATTGCCTGGAGATTGGTACCGCCTCCGGATACCAGGACAGCAACCTTTAGCATAATGTCACTCCCTTTTCTCCTGCTTCGATACGTCCTACTACATATGGGGTCTCACCAGCTGCCTTGATTGCTTCCATTGTTTTATCCACATCTGCCGGATTCACTGCCATAATCATACCAAGTCCCATATTGTATGTGTTGTACATCATTTTTTCTTCAATATCACCGGTCTTTGCAAGAAGTTTGAAAATCGGAAGTACCGGATAGCTGTCTTTTTCGATTACGGCTCTTGTGCCTTCTTTTAACATACGAGGTACGTTCTCATAGAAGCCGCCGCCTGTAATATGGCTGCAAGCATGAATCTTAACGCCTGCATCTTTAATGCTCTTAAGAGCTTTCACGTAAATCTTGGTAGGTGCGATCAGCGCTTCGCCAAGAGTCGTTCCAAGTTCCTCATAATAAGTGTCAAGAGACTCTTTTGTCATCTCAAAAACTTTACGCACAAGAGAGAAACCATTGCTGTGCACACCAGAGGAAGCCATTCCGATCAGTACATCCCCCGGATTTAAGTTCTCACCTGTGATCAGATCTTTTTTATCTACAACACCAACTGCAAATCCAGCCAGATCATACTCATCTACCGGATAAAAACCTGGCATTTCTGCAGTCTCACCACCGATCAAAGCGGCACTTGACTGGCTGCAGCCCTCTGCAACACCCTTTACGATTTCTGCGATCTTCTCCGGATAGTTCTTTCCACATGCAATGTAATCCAGGAAGAAAAGCGGCTCTCCACCTGCACATGCAATATCATTTACACACATAGCCACACAGTCAATTCCAACAGTGTCATGCTTATCCATAATAAATGCCAGCTTCAGCTTGGTACCAACTCCATCTGTACCGGAAACCAGAGTCGGCTCTTCCATATCCTTGAAGCTGCTCATAGAAAAAGCACCTGAGAATCCACCGATTCCTCCAAGTACTTCCGGTCTCATTGTCTTTGCAATATGCTGCTTTATCAATTCTACTGATTTGTATCCAGCCTCAATATCAACACCTGCGTTCTTGTAATCCATGTTTTTTTCCTCCCAGAATTTTATGGTTTTTGGCGGTATCTGCATAAGCAGAAAAGTGTCATTTTCCAATAGTTCCAGGGGCAAAATATTTTGCCCCTGGTGTATAACCTTAATTATTTGTAAGCCTTATGTCCCACTTCCTGAAGTCTTGCATCTTTGGCTTCTACTTGTTCTTTCAGTTCCTGGCTGTATGCTTTCAGACGATCCAGAAGTTCTGGATCAGAAGTAGCAAGAATCTTTGCAGCCAGAAGTCCTGCATTTGCACCTCCATTGATTGCAACAGTTGCTACCGGGATGCCTGACGGCATCTGTACAATAGAGTACAGAGAATCTCTTCCTCCCAAAGATGTGGTGTGCATAGGAATTCCAATGACCGGCATTGGGAAAATTGCTGCGCACATTCCTGGTAAATGTGCTGCCATACCGGCACCGGCAATGATAACCTTAAATCCTTTTTCTTCTGCTGTCTTCGCATACTCAAAGAACACATCCGGCTCTCTGTGTGCGGAGATGATACGCATTTCGTAATCAATTCCAAGCTTCTCCAGAATGTCAGCTGCTTTACTCATAACCGGCATATCTGAATCACTACCCATTACAATTCCTACTTTTGGCATAATATTCTCCTCTTTTATGATGTTTTAAAACTACCATTCGCGTAAATTCTACTAAGAATCCCATTTTCTGTCAATATGATTGGAGCAAAGAAATATTTTGAAGTGCTAATTAATTTTGCTGTCTTTAATCCTCAAAAGGTTTATTCAGTTCCTCTGTTCCTGCAAGTACAAATCTGCCGTCCTCGATAATGGAGATTTCCTCTCCATCCTCTCTCAGGGCCCGGATACTTCCCAGTTCATCATAAGGAATGGTAATATCTGTGTGACAGCCAAAATATGCCTTGTTCATATCTTCTTTTCTTAAAACAGATACTTCATTATCCCTTGCAATGATCTCTTTTCCATCAGGATTATAAACTGCAGTGTCCTCAGACCAGCTATAGCAGGTATCTCCCACTGCAAAATGCGGTCCCATTTTCTCTGCAATCAGAATCGGAAGTTTGTCTGCTATCTGATATTTCTCAGCAGCCACATATGCTGTGGTATTGGTACCAATGGCAAATTCTCCCATAGGAAGGGTAGGATGATGGAACAGAATATTATCCTCAATATATTTCTTATTTTCTTCCTCTGTCTCAAAATTCCCACAGGAATAGGACGCTATTTTTCCATCCTGGAACCGGATCTTCAGATCATGGAACTGAAACCCACTCAAATACACTTTGCTTACATGGAGAATTCCATTTGTGCCGGAAAGCACAGGAGAAGTAAATACCTCGCCAACAGGAATATTTACATCAGCCACGCAGTTCTCAAAATTAGACTGCTTTGCAGGATCTGTAAGAGTATGAAGATGGATTTTAAGGTCTGTCACATTCTGCCCTTTTCCCTTTACAGATACCCACTGCGCAGTGTCCAGAGTATCAATAATGGTCTGCTGGATTTTCTGATACAGCTGGTAGTCCAGCGTATTGATTTTCACGATCTGACGGAAAATCTCTTCATAATTGCCGCCAATCTCCGGAACCGGATAGGCGATGATGGTAAAGCTTCTCTCATCGCCTTTGATATACCGGTTGGTAATCTGACCTGCTTCATTTTGCATTTCAATTTCCAGCTTCTGCTGTGCTTCACTGAACTGTATCGCTTCTTTTATGCTCACCGGTGAAAATGGGGTCTCTCCAAATACTTCGATACATGCAGGACCAGCATGAACGTAAGCCAGTTCTTTGTATTTTTCATAGGATGTCTGCAATGCGCGAAGCCGCTTCTGTACAAAATCCTGATCCATATAAAGAGCTGCATCCTGACGATGGTCGTAATCAAACTGCGGATTTGCAACAGCTCCTGTATAGCCGATACGGAGTGCGCCGCGTTTGCTCACGGTATGTGTCGGATAACGGAAGATCACAGGCTTCAGCCCCATTTTTTCAAACTGAGGGATTGCAGCCTTCACCATACGCTCAAACCCCAGATTGTAGCGGATATTTACAGTCTTCTTTTTACTAAGATCCTTACGTCCATTTACAAATCCCATCCGATAACCCTCGGTATAGGTTCTGGCACAGGAATCGATCTCTTCCTGCGAAAGTCCATTCAGGAATCTGGCTGCCCCAAGCTCATTCTCTGTTATATATTCTCCAAACAGATACAGATAACGAAGGTCTGTAAGATCAGACTCCATAATTATTTTGGTAGCAAAATCCATTTCCGGATCCAGACACTCTCTGGTACGGTCTTTGATCATATCCTGACAGTAATCATTGACATAAGAGCTTAAAATCCCCCTGAATTCCTCCACGGAAGGCAGTTCTTCCTGAGCAAATGCTCCATACACTTCCAGAAACAGTTCCAGAAGCACAGTCATGTCCCACAGTCTTTTTTCAAAAGCATAGACAACCGCTCCCCGAAGTTCTGCATAGAGAAAAGAAAACTCTTTTCCGTATTCCCCAAGCTGCCCGCAGGCATATACCGGGTTTCCGTAGCTGCTTTCATAATTTTCCGGAAGGATATCTGCATACAGCTGCAGATTCAGCTGTTTCCACTGTTCCATGGATAAATCGGAAGCACAGATAGACTCTTTTTTAGTTTTCTCTTTCTCTGCAAAAGTCTCACCATCCAAAATCTCCGTGTTTTTTTTCAGAAAAGCTGCTGTTTTCTGAAAAAATCCCAGATATGGTGTCTGCACTGCTTTTTCTTCTACAATCTCGCTCACTCTCTCTTTTGCAAGAGCATAGCGTTCCATCAACAATTCGTCCACACTTTTTCCTCTTTTCTTTTTACTTGGTAATATCTGCATAAGCAGTTACAGTCAATTAAAATGCTCCGACCATTTGCCGATCTGCTCACCTATTTCGACATATCATCGATCACATGGCCTTTTTCCACATGCTGATCAATCAGTTCCTGCATGTATTCCCATATTTTTGGAGCGCCCTCACCAGTATGGCTGTTTCGCTTATAGATCTGGCTTTTTTTCACTTTATGCTCTACCCAGCTGATTCCATCTGTTGCATTGTTCAGAAAAAGAGGCTGACTGTTGTCCAGCATATGGGCGTACTTTGCTTCTGGTGTTTCATATGCCTCAAATTCTTTCCAGAGATCGTAAAGCCATTTTCCCTGGTCTTCCGGAAGCAGTCCGAAAATACGGTCGGCAGCCTTTTTCTCTCTGGATTCTTTTGTCTTGGCTCCTGCATCATCATAAGCATAGGTATCACCTGCATCAATCTCTACCAGGTCATGGATCAGCACCATAGGTACTACCTTGGAAAGATCCACTTCTTCTGGTGCATACTCTTTCAGAAGCACTGCCATCAATGCCAGATGCCAGGAATGCTCTGCATCATTTTCCTTGCGTTTTCCATCTGCAAGGTAGGTCTGCCGCATGATATTTTTCACCTTATCCACTTCCAGGATAAAATCCATCTGTTTCTTTAATCTCTCATCCATATCTTCACCTTTTCCAAATGAACTCTCGAACCTTTCTAAAGTCCTGTCAGATAGATCCCCAGCCATATGATCATAATAATTCCATTACTGATGGATCCGATAATGCTGGTCTTATGGCTACGGCCTTCTTCTGAAAAACTGAGCAGTCCCATAATAAATCCATACACGGAAAGAAGAGTGGCAAATAATCCCACTCCTCCTACAATAAATCCAAAACTGCCGCCCAGGCTGTATGCCAGAATCACGTCAATTATAAACAGCATACAGGAAGTCACCGCAAGACCTGCAGATAGCTTCCCCTTTGCCGCTTCCTTTTTCTTGGTAAATGAATATCTATATCTTTTTGCCATAATGGTATTTTTTTCTCCTAATATGATTACAGATGACGAAAAAAACATATCCCAGAACAGCCCCCAGGGTATTTAAAATCAGATCATCCACATCAAAGCATCCAACCTTTGAGATCAGCTGAATCACTTCCACTGTCAGACTCAGCAGAAATCCTGATAGGAAAATAAGAAAAGCACGGTCCATCCTTCTGAAAATTATAGGGAGTATAAAGCCCCATGGCAAAAAACCGACCACATTGCCGAAGATATTGCTGAACACAGCAAAATTCCCCAGCTGATCCCTGTACTTCCAGAATCTTCTTATTTCCACAAAGGGGACCAGATTATACCGGTATCCACGCTCTACCTGCACTGCTCTTCCATACTCTTCTGAAAAAAACAGAAAGTATATAAGTAAAAGTACGTATATGACAAACAATACGATTCCGCACCGGCGAATCACAGATTTTGTTTCTTTTTTCAAAGTACTCCCCTTAGATCATGATATCAGATTTTCCCTTTAAAAGCCTGGCACCGTTTACAATCATGAGGATTCCTGTAACAATACCGGTTACCAACGTGATAATTCCAAGTGCAAGGTTTCCGGCACCTGCCCCTGATACTGTTTTATAAAGCTTCTCATTCATCAGCAACTGCCTCCTTTTCCCATTATTCTGCGCCATACTCTTTGTAGTATGCATCAATGGCTGCCTTTAAGGTATCGTCGATGATGACCTTTCCTTTATATTCTTTGTTGTAAAGATGCTCTACAACTTCTGCCATTGTTACGATTGCAGTTGTTTTCAAACCATATTTCTCTTCGATCTCCTTTAAGGCACTCTTGGTACCCTGACCACGTTCCATACGGTCTACAGATACTACAAGACCAATTGGAGAAACATCTCCCTGCGCCTTGATGATCGGAAGCGTCTCCTGGATGGAGGTTCCGGCTGTGGTAACGTCCTCAATAATCACTACTTTATCTCCGTCCTCAATAGGGCTTCCCAAAAGGATTCCCTTATCACCATGGTCCTTCACTTCCTTACGATTGGAACAATAGCGGATGTCCTTGCCATATTCCTCGCTGATTGCCATAGTTGCGGCAACTGTCAGGGGAATTCCCTTATATGCCGGTCCGAAAAGCACATCAAAATCCAATCCGAATTTGCTCTCAATGGCTTTTGCATAGTACTGTCCCAGTTTGCGAAGCTGGGCTCCTGTGCGGTAAAAACCTGTATTTACAAAAAATGGAGTCTTTCTTCCGGATTTCGTCACGAAATCTCCAAATTTCAGAACATTGCAGTCGATCATAAACTCAATAAATTCCTGTTTATACTGTTCCATATTCTATATCCTCCTGTGTCTGTCTTCCAATCTCTTACTTAGCATTTCATCTGTGCAGAATCAACATCCTGACATCAGCTTTCTCTATACTAACACAAATATATCTTTCGGTCAAAATTTCTTTTCCCTAGAATGTATTTACGCACCTGTACCACAGCATACACTTTCTGTAACAGGATTTGTAATCCACAACTGCTATTTCACACAGCCAATCAGTTCACAGATATCTTTTACATTCTGTTTTTCCAGATAAGACTGCATTCCGTCTACCACCTCCTGAGTGGTATAAGGATTGATAAAGTTCGCAGTTCCCACTGACACAGCTGTGGCTCCGGCCATAATAAATTCCAGGGCATCTTCAGCACTGGCGATTCCTCCCATTCCGATGATCGGGATTTTTACCGCATTTGCCACCTGATATACCATGCGCACAGCCACCGGCTTTACAGCCGGGCCGGACATACCGCCGGTTTTATTTGCCAATGCAAAGGTTCTGCGGTTGATGTCGATTTTCATTCCTGTGATGGTGTTGATCAGGGAAACCACATCAGCACCGCCGCTTTCTGCTGCTCTGGCCATCTCTGTAATATCTGTGACATTTGGGCTGAGCTTCATGATCACCGGCTGCTTGGCATATTTTTTTACCTCTTTTGTAATGGCTTCCAACGCTGCAGGATTCTGTCCAAATGCAATGCCACCTTCTTTTACATTTGGGCAGGATACATTGATTTCCAGCATATCCACAGGCTCATTTGCAAGACGTTCCACTACCTCACAGTAATCCTCTGTAGTCTTTCCACATACATTGACAATGATCTTTGTGTCATACTTTTTCAGGAATGGGATGTCTCTTTCACAGAACACATCAATTCCCGGGTTCTGAAGACCGATGGCATTAAGCATTCCGCCTGTGGTCTCAGCTACACGGGGAACCGGATTGCCAGGCCACGGTACATTTGCCACACCTTTTGTCACCACTGCACCAAGATTATTCAGATTCACAAATTCGCTGTATTCCTGGCCGGAGCCAAAGGTTCCGGAGGCTGTCATCACCGGATTTTTCAGCTCTACTCCGGCAAGATTTACACTCATGTTACTCATAACTCCACCTCCGTACTGAGAAATACAGGGCCATCCTTACATACACGTTTATTATGCACGTGGGAATGTCCATCCACTTCTGTTGACTGGCATACACATCCAAGGCAGGCTCCTACACCACATGCCATACGCTCCTCCATGGAAATCCAGCATGGAATTCCTTTTTCCAAAGCATAGGCTTTGATTGCACGAAGCATAGGCTTTGGTCCGCATGCAAAGATCACATCAGCCTCCAGCTGGTTTTCCCGGATGGCATCCATCACATTTCCCTTTGTTCCTGCAGAACCGTCTTCTGTGGCAATATATACCTTACCATTTTTTTCAAATTCATCATTAAGAAACAGTTCATCACGATAACCAAGAATCGCTGTTTTCTCCGCATCCAGCTGTTTCATGGTTTCCAGCATTGGAGGCACTCCGATTCCGCCTCCCATAAGGAACACTCTCTTTCCCTTTGCTTCGTCCAGCGGAAATCCGTTTCCAAGAGGTCCAAGCACCTCCAGGGTCACATTTTTATGCAACCTGGAAAAACTCTCTGTACCTGTATTTTTTCCGGTCACACGGTATACAAGACGAAGTGCTTTTTTTTCTTTATCGATCTCGCAAAGGCTGATGGGGCGGGGAAGCAGTTTGCTCCCGTCGCGGGTATATACAGAGACAAACTGTCCTGGCTTTGCCTGCTCTGCTATGGTTTTGGTTTCAAGCCACATGCTGTAAATATCTTTTCCGATGCACTCCTGACTGAGGATGGTGCAGGTTTCTTTTACTTTTCCCATAGCATCCTCCTAACGGCTCTCAAGGGCTGTGCTGATATCCAGAATCATATCTTTTACTGCCTGACGGGAAGCATCTGCGTAATTTTCAGCACCAAATTTTGCATATTTTTCCTGCTTATAAGCGGCAATGATTCCTCTTGAGGAATTTACGATAGCTCCCAGCCCGTCTTTATTAAAGAAATGAACCAAATCCGCACCTTTTCCACCCTGTGCGCCATAGCCAGGCACCAGGATAAAGGTCTTTGGCATCAACTTTCTCAGAACTTTTCCCATTTCCGGATAGGTAGCTCCTACTACAGCACCTACATAGCTGTAGCCATCTCCCATAAGCTCATCTCCCCACTGGGCAACCTTCTCTCCTACCCATTCATAGAGCGGACGGCCTTCAATGATCCGATCCTGGAATTCTCCGCTGGATGGATTGGATGTTTTTACAAGTACAAAGATACCCTTTTTCTCTTCCCGGCATACATCCATAAATGGTTTCACACCGTCAGTTCCAAGATACGGGTTTACTGTTGCAAAATCTTCATCAAATGGAACATAAGTTTTGCTGCCAACCTGGATTTTTCCCAGATGTCCGGTAGCATAAGCAGCAGATGTGGAACCGATGTCTCCACGCTTGATATCGCCGATCACTACCAGGCCTTTTTCCTTACAGTATTCCACGGTACGCTTGTAAGCTACAAGTCCCGGAATACCAAACTGCTCGTACATTGCGATCTGTGGCTTTACAGCAGGGATCAGATCATATGTGGCATCTACGATTCCTTTATTAAACTGCCAGATGGCTTCTGCTGCTCCTTCCAACGTCTCGCCAAATTCTTTGAATGCATTTTCCTGAATGTGCTGCGGAATATAATTCAGCATAGGGTCCAGTCCTACAACGATAGGAGCATTTGTCTTCTGGATGTTTTTAATAAGTTTATTGATCATGATTTTCTCCTCCTGAGAGTATTTCTTTTATTTTTCAACAGTTTTATCTGTATAAACAACCTTTCCATCGCAGATGGTGTATAAGATCCTGCCTTTTACTTCTCTGCCCTCAAAGGGGGTATTTTTGCCTTTTGATACAAACTCTGCCTTGCGAATGGTATAAGGCTTGCTGATATCTGCGATTACTACATCTGCCGGATGTCCTTCCTGCAGGGTTCCGCAGGAAAGGCCCAGGATCTGTGCCGGATTATAGCTCATCTTTTCTATCAGCTGGGTCAGTGTAAGAATTCCGGTTTCCACAAGAGCTGTATAGCTAAGTGCAAAACTGGTTTCAATTCCCACAATTCCAAATGCAGCTGTCCGGATGGAACCGGTTTTATCTTTCTGGGTATGAGGTGCGTGGTCCGTGCTGATCACCTGGATATACCCGTCTTTTAGGCCCTGGATCAGGGCATCTACATCCTTTTGTGTACGAAGAGGCGGATTCATCTTATAATTGGGATCATCTCTTTCAATATCGTCTGATGTAAGGATGAAATGATGAGGGCATACCTCTGCTGTAACATTTTCGATTCCCTCAGCTTTCAGCATTTTCATCATCACAGCCACACCTTTTGTGGAGCAATGGCATAAATGAAGCTTTGCTCCTGTCTCGATGGCAAGTATGGCATCTCTTGCAGCAATGGTATCTTCTGTGGAATTGCTGATTCCCGGAAGTCCCAGCCTTTTTGCATTTTCATCATCATTCATGCAGCCATCTCCTCGAAGGCTCATGTCCTCGCAATGGTCAAAAATGGGAAGTCCTGCTTTCACTGCTTCTTCCATAGCTTTTTTGCAAAGCCCTGCTTCCATCACTGATTTTCCATCTTCTGAAAGCACAGGCACACCTGCTTCTGCCATACCGGCAATATCAGAGAGTTCTTTTCCTAGTTCTCCCTTAGTCATGGCTCCGGCCTGAAGTACATGGATCTGGGATACTTCTTTTGCTTTAAATTTCACATAGTTTGCCCTGTCAGGACTGTCAATCACAGGCTTTGTATTTGGCATTGCCACAACTGTGGTAACGCCACCTCTTGCAGCTGCCCTGGAACCTGTCTCAATGTCTTCTTTATCTGTCTGTCCCGGATCACGAAAATGTACATGAAGATCCACAAGACCTGGCATTACGATCATACCTTTTGCATCTATGACCCTGTCATTTTTTTCTTTTTTCTTCAGGTTCTCTCCAATCTCCCTGATTTTTCCTCCATCCAGATAAATATCAGTAATCTTGTCTGTTTGGGTTGCAGCATCAATCATGCGTCCACCCCGGATCAGAATACCCATATGCGCTTCTCCCTTCTGGAATACAGTACTGTTTTATCAAAACTATCATACACGAAAAATACTATTTAATAAAGCATTTTTTTCCGGGATTATTTTTCCTTCCCCATACAGGGTTATTTTTTGTAAGGTATGCTCAATAACCCTTGACTTTTCTCCTTTCAGGTTATATAATCAATCCATGTTCAAGATTATTTAATGTAAAATCATCACTAGTTTTTAGAGATTATATATTTACATGATATAGTCTGTAAAATCTGGTGATTTTTTTCGCCAGAAACAGCTTTTTAATTTTTATTTTTATGGAGGTAACTCAAAATGAACAAGGGCACTGTAAAATGGTTCAACGCAGAAAAAGGTTATGGTTTCATCACAGGAGAAGACGGAGCTGACGTATTCGTTCACTTTTCTGCAATCAATGGTGAAGGCTTCAAATCTCTTGAAGAAGGCCAGGCTGTAACATATGACTTAACAGAAGGCGCTCGCGGAATGCAGGCAGCTAACGTTACTAAGTTATAAGTAGCAAAAATTCCCTCCGAATTTCATTTCGGAGGGTTTTTTATACTCTTTTTACAGAAATCTCGCTATATTTCTTACTATAAAAACAGACACAGAATTCTGATCTTCAAATCAAAACACTGTGTCTGTTTTTTAAGATGTTAGGGACAAAAGGTATTTTGACCCTAACCTGATATCATTTTTAAGAAAAAATCATATTCTATTCAGCATCTGTAGTGGAGATTCCATTCAGATAGGAATCAAGAGCGGAGGTATCCATCACTGTCTCCACCTGTACATTCTCCTGGCCCTCAGTTACCTTTCCATATACGGAATAGCCGATCCAGCACACTGCAACGATACATGCAGCCAGTGCAGCAAGCTTCTCCAGTCTCAGAACCAGCTTCTCTTTCTTCATGATTTTCTCACGGTTTGCTTTTTGTGCCTTATAAGCATCTACTTTCTTCTGACTCATAGCCCGTCTCCTTTTGCAAAAATTACATCTGCATTTAGTATAGCACATTCATATTCAAAAGGGAAGTCCAATCCTTATACTGCCACAATGATTCCGCCATCATTTGCATACATGCTGCTGACACCTGCGGTATCCAATACCACAATATCCGCCAGCTTCATTCTCTCCTGAATAGCATCCCGAAGCATATAAGCTCTTTTGGGACTATTGCAATGGGAAATGGCAAGAACACGGTTCTCACTGTTTACCGTTGCTTCCATGATCTTATCTACCATTTTCACCAGAGCCTTATTCATTCCTCTGGCCTGATCCAGCTGACAGATAGTTCCCTCAGGGGTAGATCCCATAATCGGTTTGATCTTTAACGCAGATGCAACCAGAGCTTTCACTCTGCTGAGACGTCCATTTTTCCGCAGAGTTTCCAGATTTTCCAGAACAAAAAAGGTATGCTGTTCTTCGATATATTTATTTACAACACTTATCACATCCTCAAAGGGCAGGCCTGATTCCTCACACTGAGCAATTTTCATAGCAATCAGAGTCTGTCCTACTGATGCAGAACAGGAATTAAACACATGGATCTTTTTGTTCTTATTCTCTTCATGAAGCAGGCTTGCACCCAGAACTGCGCTGTTATAAGAGCCGCTGAGTTCGGAAGACAATGTCACACAATATACACGCTCAGCTTCACAATCAAATGCTCTTCGGTAACTCTCCGGGGATGGGCATGCTGACTTGGGACACTCCGGACATGCTGCAACTTTCTGAAGGAAATCTGCCTGGTCAAAAGTACTGTCATCTAAAATATTCTCACTTCCCACAGTAAGGGTAAGCGGTACAGACTGAAAATGTTTATCCTGTTTCCACTGGTTCAGGAGTTCTCCACAGCTATCTATCACAATTTTATAACTCAATTATATCGTCCTCTTTTCCATAATATGTAGTTTCAAATACCACATCTATATTAACACATAACCATATGTTTGAAAAGACTTTTTACAAAAACTCTGTTCTTTTTTTTCCAATTGCATTATAATGATAAATACCTGTGATTTATGATTCTCTTTCATTTCTGTTATCAATTATGGAAAGGAGCCTGATATGCTGGCATTAAAGATCACCGATCAGAAAGATTTTACCAACAAACTGTTTCTCAAAGATACCTTTGACCTTTTCTGGATGAATCAAACCGAAATCATCACCAGCAATGTATTCACTGTTGATGGCAGGCTGAAAATGGATTTTTTTGACAACGATGAGCAGGACTTTCTTGCATCCAGCCACCGTACCTGTTCCCTGTGGAAAGAAGTACGTCCTCTATGTTATTCTATCATCCGCGGAAAACGCGCCCCTCTTTCTTTTAAGATCGTACTTCAGTTCTCGCCCAATAAGATCCCTGCACTTTTACAGGGCGGTTCTGTAAACATTTCGCCCGATACCATAAGCGGGCTTTATCTGAATCTACAATATAAGAATAAAATGCTGCTCTGTACCACCGGTACATCTCTGACTGCCTTCCTTCCCAGCAAAGAGCTGGAGCATTTATGGGATCGTTTTGTTCTTGATTTCTTTTCCAGTAAGGAAATCCTCACCGAAGAGCTGAACTGATCTTTTCAGTTTTCTCTTTCCATTTCCAGGTAAAATGCAATCATATCTACAAACTCACTGTTTGTAGGTCTGTATTCCAGTGGATATCCTGCAATCTTTTCCAGTACATCTCTGCGGTTTTCCCAACAGACATTTACAATCGTACGGATATCATGTTCAATATTAGATGGTTTTGATTTAAATTTCTTTGCCAGAAATGGATAAATATCTTTCGTAATCTTCATCGGACGTTCCTTAAATTCCATTGTCATTCGGATTGCTTCTGCCACAAAATAATACCCTTTATATTTTGATGTTGCGCCAAGTTTTCTGATTGTCCCATATACTTCTTTCATTTTTGTCCCCCACGTTTCTTCCGCTTTTACAATTATCATATTTTACGGTCACATATATAAAACGTAGTATTTTTCCCTTTTTTAGTTTTTCAGAGATATTTTTTTCATTTTCGAAGAAACTCGTCATTTTTCGAAACTTTGCCATGAAAATTCCGGACGGCAGCCAAGAATGAGCGACATATCAGTTTTAGCAAAAAGAGACCAGTCATTGTTTCCAATAAACTGGTCTCTTGGGACAACCATAATTCCTGACTTTTGGCAATCAGAACCATCATACAGTGTCTATGCTTCTGTCAGTATATGGCTGAAATTATTTTGTAAGCATAAGCAGAATCTCATTGCTTCTCTGTACAAATTTTGTCATTTCTTCCGGTGAAAGCTGTTTATGGCTGATCATTGCCAGATCATAAAGTTCTTCACAGATCACAGGAGTCTTTTCAGAATCCTTATTTTCTGCTACAAACTGTACCAGAGGATGCTTTGCATTTAACACCAGAGTTTCCTGTGTGCCAAACATGGACGGATCCATGCCATACATATTGTACATCTTCATCATATCCTGCATACGGCGGCTTTCTTCCGATAAAGTCATCATAGCTGCCACTTTTTCATTTTTCAGGTTCTCAACCTTTACTTCCAGCTTGTCGTTTTTCAGGCTGGTACGGAAAATCTCTGTGAGCTTCTTTGCAGTCTCCTCATCTGCCTTTCCATCCTCACGCAGTTCTTCAGAAAGGTCTGCATCAATTCTCTTGAACTGAATGGTCTGGTCTTTCTGCTCCAGGTGGGAAATAAAGGCGCTGTCAATGTTATGTTTCAGAAGCACGGCATCCTTTCCAGCCTCACGGAACATATTGATATACTGGCTCTGCTGCACCTCATCTGTCACATAGAAGATTATTGTTTTCTCAGACTCTTTCTTCTCTTCGGAAGCTTCCTCAGTTTTCTCTTCCTTGCTTTCATCTGTCTCAGGTGCAGCTTCTGCTTTCTTGTTCTCTTCAATACAATCCTTCAGTGTCAGATACTTGCCATCAATATTCTTAAACAGAATATAATCATTCATCTTCTCAGAAAACTTGCTGTCTTTGATGCAGCCATATTTGATAAATGGACTGATGTCATCCCAGTATTTTTCATAAGATTCACGATCTGTCTTACACATTCCAGTCAGCTTATCTGCTACTTTCTTGGTAATGTACTCAGAAATCTTCTTAACAAATCCATCATTCTGCAGGGCAGATCTGGATACGTTCAACGGCAGATCCGGACAATCGATCACACCTTTCAGGAGAAGAAGGAATTCCGGAATCACCTCTTTAATGTTATCTGCAATAAATACCTGGTTGTTATACAGCTTGATGGTTCCTTCTATGGAATCATACTCAGTGTTGATCTTCGGGAAATACAAAATACCTTTCAGATTAAATGGATAATCCATGTTCAGATGAATCCAGAACAGTGGTTCCTTGTAATCCATAAATACTTTACGGTAAAACTCCTTGTATTCTTCTTCCGTACAATTATTCGGATGTTTCATCCACAATGGCTCCGGATCACTTAAAGATACCGGACGCTTATTGATCTTCACCTTATCTTTTGCAGGAGAAACTTCTACAACTTCTTTTTCTCCTTTTTCATTTTCTTTTTCCTCTGTCTTTGCCTCCTCATGAATATGCTCTACAACCACATCATCATCACGAAGCTCAGATTCGTCAATGGTCTCATATTCCTGTGGCGCATTTTCCTTAGACAGATAAATATTTACCGGCATGAAAGAACAATATTTCTCAATAACCTCTCTCATACGATATTCATTGGCAAACTCTGTACTCTCATCATTCAAAAACAGGGTAATCTCAGTACCGACAGTAGTCTTATTGCCATCCTGCATCTCATACTCAGTACCACCGTCACAGGTCCAATGAACAGGAGTCGCACCCTCTTTGTAGGAAAGAGTGTCGATCTGTACTTCATCTGCTACCATAAATGCAGAATAGAATCCCAGTCCGAAATGACCGATGATCTGATCGTCTGTTGTCTTATCCTTATATTTGGAAAGGAACTCTGTCGCACCAGAAAATGCGATCTGAGTGATATACTCTTCTACCTCATCAGCAGTCATACCAAGACCTGTATCAATGAATTTCAAAGTCTTTTCTTCCGGATTGACGATCACGTGTACTTCCGGCTTATATCCATCTGGAAGTGTATACTCTCCCATTACATCCAGCTTCTTTAACTTGGTAATGGCATCACATCCATTGGAAATCAGCTCTCTCGCAAAAATATCGTGATCTGAATATAACCATTTCTTTATAATTGGAAAAATATTTTCACTGTTAATTGATAAACTACCATGCTTCTCAGCCATGCAGCTCACTCTCCTTTTGTTCTCTTAATTATATTACATATACTAATACCAAAGGATGCAAAAGTCAAGAAAAATTTAGCACTCATTCAAAATGAGTGCTAGTAATTTTGTTGTTTGCTCTGCTCATGGCATAAAATAACCTTAACCAAACATCTGTCACTACAAAAAGGCAATGCTGAAGCGAAAATCTGTATGTAGAAAAGAGCTGCTGCCCGGTGGGACAACAGCTCTCCTTCAAATCATTTATTTTTTCTTATTGCGATATACAAGAATTCCTGCAATCAGAACAATGGCAACAACCAGTATAATAACAAATGGAACAATTGGAGTATTATCTCCTGTTTTTACTGCATTTTTCTTATTTGCATCTGTTCTGTCAGCTGCCGGTGTCAGCGTCTGATTTGGTGATGTGCTGACATTGAAGCTAACCTGCTTTGTATCCTGTGTGCCTGTATTCACCCAGTTGCTTCCGTCGAATTTCTGCTGGTTATAAGTCACTGTCAATGTATAACTGCCGTTCTTGCCCATACGGAAAGTAGCGGAATATGGAGCTGAATCAAAGCTTCTTGACTCAAGTACCTCCCAGTACAATGGCTGATATCTCACGTCACCCTTAATCGGGTTTGTAATATCCATTCCTGCACCTACTGCAGTAAAGGTGATCTTGGTCTCTGTGGTATATGCACCATCGGAGCTGATTCCTGTGATCGTATTGTCTGAAGCACTGGATACGATTGGTCCACGGCTTGTTGTAACATTTACAGAAACTACCAGATTCAGGTTATCCGGATTGGTTACGCCATCAGGAAGTGTCACATTACCCTTTACAGAGAATTTCTGGCTTTCTGTGCTGTTTGGATTATATGCACAGCCTTTCACATCCCATTTGACAGATGCGTTCATATCGCCCTTGTTTGTGCTGATCTTCACTGTAGAGGGAAGTTTCAGTCCTTCTGCAGACTTTGCAACTCCATTGGCAACACTGATATCTGCAACTTTTCCAACTCCTGTCACTTTGACAACTGCGTTGGTAACTGTGAAATCCACTTTAATAGTAACAGCCGGAGCTTTATCACTTGTAACCGTGATCTGCTGGCTGTAAGGGCCTGCTGCCAGACCTGCCACAGGCGCTACTGTGAAAGTAACCTGCTGGCCTGGATCTGCTGCTACTGCAGACAACTGACTAACTGTAAAGCCATTTCCACTTATCTGAAGTCCCATACCGGAAAGTGTAACATTACCTCCATTGGTAAGTGTAACAGTAACAGCACCTGGAGCCTGGGCATATCCCGCTTCTGCTGTTCCAAAATCAATGCTGGTTCTGTCTGCTGTCAGCACCGGATTCTCTGCCGGCTTGGTTACTGCAAAGGATGCTGTGATCTGAACCTGTGGTGCCTGATCACTGGTAACCGTAAAGATCTGGCTGTAAGTATTTGCACTTAATCCTGCTGCAAGAGCTACGGTAAAGGTGACAGACTGGCCAGGTTCCACTGTAGTACCGGAAAGGGCACCAGCTGTGAAGCTGCTTCCATCTGTCTGTACTGCCAGGTTACTGAGTGTCACATTGCCGTTATTGGTAAGTGTGATGGTCTTTGCTTCCGGAGCAGCAGCATATCCTTCTTCCATAGAGCCGAAATCCGGAGCAGCATTATCTGCGGTAAGAACCGGATTCGCTACAGAATAGCTTACCGGGATGGATGCCAATACAGTATCATCAGCTGCGTATATAAGCTTAATGGTGGTCTCATGGGTGCCTGGAGTGAATTTCTTTGGTGTGATTTTCATTCCAGTTACAGTTGACATTGATGGATTACTTCCTGCAATAACGTACGCAGTTGGAGTTACGTCCAACATATCATTAAAATCATCCGTATTCAGTTTAAATTCAACATCCTGACTTCCGGTATTCTTTATATTAAAATCTTTTCCGGACTGTCCCTCTGTAATCATACCAAAATCTACTGCTGTAACCGGATTCTGGGCATCATCATAGATTCCAATATTTATCGGTGTAGCTGCCGGATCCTCATTTCCACCCTGGGAAGTACCATCATCAGCTGCCGGTATCTGAGGATCAGAAGCATCTCCGTCTGTCTGAGCTGCAGTTACCACTACTGAAGCTTCAAAGGAAGCAGTCGCACCTTCCTCTGTCTCATAGGTGATGGTGTCGTCATACTCCCCTGCCGGAATACCGGCTCTTGGCTGAATCTGTACCGTAACAGATTCTCCTGCTGCAAGAGGTTCCATAATATCTTCAATCATAAAATGCTCAGGGCTGGTGCTGATAAAATTCAGTGTACCTGTACCTGTGTTTTTGATTGTGACTTCTTTTGTCTCGGAATCGGTGAAGTTCTCCTCAAGTGTTCCAAAATCCAGCTTCTCACTTCCGTCTGTGATCACTGCTTCTGCGGAATAAGAAAATTCATCTGCAGCATCACCATCTGCAGCATTATCAGCTGGAGCAACTGTATTTCCATCCTCCGGAATCTCCAGATAATCCTCTGTTCCGATGTCGATCACATCATTGTCTGTAGAATCCCCTGTGGAAATAGCACTTTCATCTGCTGTATCAGTATCTGCTGATACTCCTGCATCAGTTTCAGAATCATAGGAATCTTCCATTCCGATGTCGATTACATCTTCTGAATCCTGTGTCCCGTCAATAGCCGGATCAGCTGCATCAACAGTATTCTCACCTTCTGCTGCATCTGCTGGCAGCTCTTCTGCCGGCATTTCCTCTACCGCTTCGCTTACTGTATCCGGATCTTCTGTGGTCTCCTGGGGAGCTTCCTCTGGTGTAGCCACAATTTCTACTGTGTTAGCTTTCAGTTCACCGGATACTCCCATTTCAGGAACCGCTGTAACCTTCAGTTCAATCTTATTTCCAAGATCTTCCTCTGTAAGCTTATATGTCTTCTCTGTACCTACTTCTGTAAGCTCATCACCGACTTTTCTCGACCAGCTGAAACTTACATAATCATCTGTAAGCCCCTCTGGTGTAGCTTTGGAATAATCAGCACTCAGCTCACTGCCAACTGCTGCCACCCCTTTGATCTTAAGCTTACCGCCCAACTCTCCTGACGGTGCCGCTGCTGCAAATACCATAGATGGAAGCAGCGAAAGCATCATAAGCAAAGTCATGATCATTGCTATAATCTTCTTAGGCTTCATATGCCATCCTCCTTTTACAATCCCCGTTTTATAAAAAACGTAATATTATTGTAACAGTTTTTAAATATTTCTGCAAGCACTTTTGCAACAGTTCATCATGCTGCATTTGTGACTGTTCTTGCAGATCTTTTATTTATTGTCATTATAACAACTTTTTTCCACACTATGTAATATGGATTTATCATGATATCTGGAGCGCACAACTAAAAAAGCCTTACCGCATCTACACGATAAAGCTTTTTAATACTTGCCTATAAATTCAATCATCCCTCTACGATCAGATATTTTCCATTAGAAAGTGCAAACACCTCACTGGCATCTTCCAGTTCCTCTTTGCTCATACCTTCTACATCAGCTCCCATACCTGACAGATATTTCCGGACATCTTCTATAGAATCTGCCACAACAGCCATACAATCCTCAAGAAATTCCTCTGCTTCCTCATAAGTTTCTGCCACAGGCTCATCAAAAAGCTGCCCCTGGTTTTTCAGGAAAGTTTTAATACATTCTTCTGTATACATTTTTTCATTTCTCCTTACAAAATCATTCAAACATCTTATTACGCTCTTTATATAAACTCAGAATGTCTTCCGGCGCCTTAACAAGTTGATCCGCCCCATTCTCCCTAAGCTCTTTTTCGTCACGATATCCCCAGAGAACGCCCACTGTGTACATTCCTGCTGCCTTTCCTGTCTGCATGTCAGTCCCGGAATCTCCCAAATACATACATTCCTCTGGCCGAACGCCAAAACTCTCTGCAACTTTCAAAGGGCCATCCGGTGCAGGTTTTTTACGTATCTCCTCACTTTGTCCCAATACCATATCAAACTCTTCTGACTCAAACATCCTGGCAATTACCTTTACCGCAGCCTCATGAGGCTTGTTTGAGCATACTGCAAGTTTTACCCCTGCATGCTTCAGTGCTTTTAAAGTATCCTGCATTCCCGGATAATGCTGAAGTTTGTAAAAAGGATCTTCATCAAACAGCTTTCTGTACATTCTTCTTGCCTCTTCGTAATGGACAAGTTCTTTATCTCCGGCATCTATAAGGGCTCTTTGTACCAGCATATCCGCGCCATTTCCACAGTAGTATCTGTAATTTTCCACAGGCATTCCCGGCAAGCCGAAGTATTCAAGAACCCTGTTTCCAACTGTTGCCATAGAATCCAGTGTATACGCCAGTGTTCCATCCAGATCAAAAATACACGCCTTAATCATTTTTTCGTCCTTTCCCCTAACTTGATATCCACAAATTGCTTTGCAGCGAAGCTGCTCCCGCAATTCTCGAACATTCGGAATCCGCTGATTTACTGTGTAAATCGCTACCTGATTCCAAGTCTCTTAAGTTCATATACCAGTCTTCCAACAGGAAGACCCACAACATTATTATAATCTCCTGCGATTCCTTTTACATAAATGCCAAATTTTCCCTGGATCCCATAGCTTCCAGCTTTGTCCATAGGCTCCCCGGTTTCAATATATTCCCGGATTTCATTTTCCGAGACCGGATAAAACTCCACCTCTGTCTTTTCACAGAATGTAAAAGGTTCCCAGATGTCCTTCCTTTTTCTTAATAAAGTTACACCTGTATAAACCTGATGCCGCTTTCCCTGAAGGCAAACCAAAGTGCGAAATGCATCTTCCTTATCCACAGGTTTTCCCAAAATTTGCCCGTCAAAGGCAACCACCGTATCAGCTCCAATGATCAGCATTGGAACCGGGTCTTTTTTTAATAATTCCGCCACACAAGAGGCCTTCTGCCTGGAAAGTCTTTTCACAGCTTCCACAGGATCTGTGGTTTCAGGATTTTCTTCACCTGTACTGACCACTACGGAATAGGTCATCCCAGTTCTGGATAACAGTTCCTTTCTTCTTGGAGAGGCAGATGCTAATACTATTTTTTCCATAATTACTCCTTTTCTGTTCCAATAGTATAAGCCTTCCTGGATTTTGGTGCAATCTTTTTTTATCAGCACTTTTTTCTTTTCTTTTTTGCCAAAAAGTATTACAATAAAAATAACTCCTAGTTCAGTGAGAATTAAGTATCTGCTATATTGCAGGAGGAGAATTTCGAAAGGAGCAGAATGTTTATGGCAAAAATAAACAAATATTGGGGTATGGTTGCCCTTGGCGCAGTAACTGCCGCAGTTGCCGGAGCTGTTGCTGCCACTTTTGCAAATCGCAAGGCTTTAAAAGAAGCTGCCGATTTTGATGATGACTTTGAAGATGAGGGGGAAGCAACATCTGATTCTCCACAAAAAGAAGCCCGTGAAGATTTCATTTCCTGGGAAGCATCCTCTGACGAAGAGCAGACCCAGTTTTCCGCCGAAGATGCCAATGATGAGCCCTCTTCAGAAGACACCGTCGCTTCTGAAAATACAGATGAAGAAACTGGCTCTGCTGAAGACACAGAGGATTCTGCTGCTGTAGCTTCCGCTCTGGAAGAAGCAAAAGAAACTGCAGAAGCATTTGAAAAAGATCTGGCAGAAGCCAAAAAAGAACAGGAAGAGGAAGAGTCCTCTATTCATATCGACTGATTTCAGCAATAGAGTCCAAAAAGGCCATTACAATTCTATGGGAAATTCTCTCATTTGAACTGTAATGGCTCTTTTCATTTCCAGTATCTTATGCTTCTTTTATCTCAAGCACATCCATCGGACAGGCTTTTACACAGATTCCGCATGCGATACATTTGCTTACAGTTTCAGCTTCTTCTGCTTTTACCATTACGCCAAATGGACAGACTTCCTTACATTTTCCACAGCCGACACATTTTTTCTTATTGATCATGTATACGCCTTTTGGATTCTGTGTGATAGCACCTTCTGGACATACTTTTGCACATTTTCCGCACTGTACACATACTACCGGCTTTGGACTTACTCCATCTTTCTGTACAGAAATATGTATGCAGGACAGATCCTCATCAAATTTCTTGTAAAATGCCTCAGAACAAGCGATTTCACAGGCTTTACATGCCATACATGCATCTTTTTTCGCAACATTGAGTTTTTTCATTTTAATTTCCTCCGCTTTAATTTTTTTATTTTATCTTACACATACAATCGGCCAGAACCTCTGGAGCTTTATCACTGTATTTTCGTGATTCTCTCAGGTTCTGGCTGATTGTTGGCAAGTATAAATCGTTATTCTAAATCAGGCCTTTGGCAATTTAAAGGAGCTTTTCAGAGATACAATACGGTTAAATACCGGTGCCCCATCTTTGGAATCATGGATATCTGCGCAATAGAAGCCATTTCTTACAAACTGATAGCTGTCAGCCCCTTTTGCTTTCATCAGTTCCGGTTCTACAAAAGCGGAAACCTCTACAAGAGAATTCGGATTCAGATTCAGTTCTCCGGTTTCTTTATCATATACACCTTTTTCTTCATCTACGATATTTTCATAGAGACGTACCGGCACCTTTCCGGCATTGGAAGCTTCTACCCAGTGAATAGTTCCTTTCACCTTTCTTCCATCTGGTGCATTACCGCCCTTTGTAGCAGGATCATAAGTGCAATGCACTGCACGAACGGTTCCGTCATCATCTGCCTCAAAACCTGTACAGGTTACAAAATACGCATTCATCAGACGTACTTCTGCCCCCAGGAAAAGTCTCTTGTACTTCTTTGGCGGCTCTATCATGAAATCTTCTCTTTCAATATAGAGTTCCGGACCAAAAGGCACTTTACGGGTTCCCAGTTCTTCATTTTCCATGTTATTTGGCGCATCAAGATATTCAATCTGGCCTTCCGGATAGTTGTCAATGATCAGCTTGATCGGATCCAGTACTGCCATATAACGAGGCGCTTTTAATTTCAGGTCCTCGCGGATACAGTATTCAAGCATTGCGTAATCTACAGAGCTGTCTGCCTTTGATACACCGCAAAGCTCTACAAATTTCTGTATGGATTCCGGGGTATAGCCACGGCGGCGCAAACCGGAAATAGAAACAAGCCGCGGATCATCCCAGCCGTCTACAATGCCATTTTCTACCAGCTTCTTAATGTAACGCTTACCAGTTACCACATTTGTCAGGTAAAGCTTTGCAAATTCAATCTGCTTTGGTGGATGTGGGTACTCCAGTTCTCTTACTACCCAATCATATAACGGTCTGTGATCCTCAAACTCAAGAGTACAGATAGAATGGGTAATTCCCTCTATAGCATCCTCAATAGGATGTGCAAAATCATACATAGGATAAATGCACCAGGTATCCCCTGTTCTGTGATGGCTTACATGTGCCACACGGTAAATAACCGGATCACGCATATTCATATTAGGAGATGCCATGTCGATTTTTGCACGGAGAACTTTCTCTCCATCTGCATATTTTCCGTCTTTCATCTCCTCAAAAAGCTGAAGATTTTCTTCTACAGACCTGTTGCGGTAAGGACTTTCTTTTCCAGGCTCTTTTAAGGTACCGCGGTATTCTCTGATCTGCTCAGCGCTCAAATCGCATACATAAGCCTTTCCCTTTTTGATCAGCTTCACAGCAGCTTCATACATCTGTTCGAAATAATCAGATGCAAAAAACAGTCTGTCTTCCCAATCTGCGCCCAGCCATTTGATATCTTCTTTTATAGACTCAACGAACTCTGATTTTTCTTTTGTAGGGTTCGTGTCATCAAAACGCATATTAAATTTACCGTTATATTCTTTAGCCAGTCCATAATTTAAAAGGATGGATTTAGCATGTCCAATATGAAGATAGCCATTTGGCTCTGGCGGAAAACGTGTATGAACGGTATCATAGACTCCTTCTGCTAGATCTTTATCAATGATATTCTCAATAAAATTTTTGGAAACCGTCTCGTTCTCCATGTTTCTCCCTCCTGAATAATCTTTTAGTTGATTTATCTTATCATAAACCCTCTCATTTTAAAAGTTCTTCTGCAAAAAAACTTGATTTTTTCTTTTTGATATAATTTTTAGAAAAATTCAGGAAATTTTTTTGAAATAAGTGTTGACAACTGAAAGACCTTCTGGTAATATAATCAACTGTGAGCGGCAGAAACGCCGGTACACAAGAGTGCTGATGTGGCTCAGTCGGTAGAGCGTCGCCTTGGTAAGGCGGAGGTCACGGGTTCGATTCCCGTCATCAGC